>DAIUCA010000275.1:208-1520 GCA_036846405.1 Candidatus Competibacteraceae bacterium | reverse complement strand
CCGCTCCACCTCGTAGGCCGCCTTCGCCGCGTCGAGCACTTGGTAAAACACCACGCCATCCACCGTGACCATGGCGTTGTCTTTGGTGATGATTTCTTGGGATGGCACATCGAGCACCTGTTCCCGCATGTTGATTTTGTGGCCGATGGCATCAAAAAACGGGTGAATGAAATTGAGGCCCGGTTCCAGGGTGATGCGATAACGGCCAAAACGTTCCACCGTGAATTCCATGCTCTGGGGGACGGCTTTTACCGTGCGGGAAATCACGATCACCGCCAAAATCACCAGAAAAATCGCCATGCTGAAAAGATCCATGGGAGGTCTACCTCTTTAAGTGGGGGGATAAATCCAAGCCTAAGCCAAAGGCTGTGACAGTTTCTGTCCAATCTCCCTTGCCCTAATGCCTATGAGGAATTTCCGATGCAACACCGCGCTTTATTGATCCTCGGCTCTGGCCCAGCGGGCTACACCGCCGCCGTCTACGCCGCCCGCGCCAACCTCAAGCCCCTGCTGATTACCGGTTTGCAGGAGGGCGGCCAGCTCACCACCACTACGGAGGTCGATAACTGGCCCGGCGATGTGGAGGGGCTGCTCGGCCCGGATTTGATGGTGCGCATGCGCCGCCACGCGGAGCGCTTTGGCACGGACGTGGTGTTCGATCACATCCACACGGCCCGTCTGCAACAACGGCCCTTTGTGCTCGTGGGCGACAGCGACGAATACCACTGCGATGCGCTCATCATCGCCACCGGAGCGAGCGCCAAGTATCTGGGGCTGCCGTCGGAAGAACAGTTTCGGGGCCGCGGCGTGTCGGCCTGCGCCACCTGCGACGGCTTTTTCTATCGCAACCAGCCGGTGGCCGTGGTGGGCGGCGGCAACACGGCGGTGGAAGAGACCCTGTATCTGGCCAACATCGCCGAGCACGTGACGCTGATTCACCGCCGCCAGCAGTTTCGCGCGGAAAAAATCCTCATCGACCGCCTGATGGCGCGGGTCGCCGAGGGCAAGGTGCGCCTGGAACTGGACAGCGCCATCGACGAGGTGCTGGGCGACGCCCAAGGGGTCACGGGCCTACGGCTCAAGCACCTGCCCACCGGCGACTGCCGCGAATTAACCGTGCCTGGGCTGTTTGTGGCGATCGGTCACCAGCCCAACACCGCCCTTTTCGAGGGCCAACTCGCCCTGCGGGGCGGCTATCTGCAAGTTCAGGGGGGGGCAGCCGGCAACGCCACGCAGACCTCGATTCCCGGGGTATTTGCGGCAGGGGATGTGGCGGACAGTGTGTATCGCCAGGCGATTACCTCGGCGGGGG
>DAIUCA010000275.1:0-198 GCA_036846405.1 Candidatus Competibacteraceae bacterium | reverse complement strand
GGGCTGTATGGCGGCCCTCGACGCGGAAAAATACCTCGACCAACTCCACGGGACGGCGCCCTAGTCGTCGGGGGCTGAATAACGATCAGCCCATCAGCCGGGCTTCAATTCCACCGCCTGACTGCGCACCTCCGGAATCGCCAGCAGGCGCTGGTCGTTGGTCAGCAGCAGGGCATCCAGCGCCAGGGCACTGGCAGC
>DAIUCA010000274.1:813-1535 GCA_036846405.1 Candidatus Competibacteraceae bacterium | reverse complement strand
GCGCCACCAATCGCGCCCGCCACATAAGACACCGCCGAACTCACAGCGGAACAGGCCGATGAAATCCATCCGCCCACCGCCGAACATGCCGAAGAAAACCACCCCATAACTCACCTCGTTAATGAAAGAGATCTATTAAACCGCAAGACCGCGACAAGATGTGTCGTGGGGCGAGTTCACAAGCTTGTTACAGCGCGGGTCGTTGGGCGAGGGCGTCCAGAGCGGGGGCGTATTCGGAGGCCATGACGACGCGGTCGGCCCAGGCGCGACCGTCCTCACCCCACAGCACCACCAGTTGCACCCAGGCCACCGCTTGGTCGGCGGGCAAATCGCCCAAATAATCCCGCAGAACCGCGATCAAGCGGGCGGCTAAGGCGTCGGGAAAGTCGGTGGTTTCAGAAGTTGGCGGTGCAAATCGCGCTTTGATCTCATCCCGCAGGACGCGCACCCGTTCGTAGGCCGCTACCCACGGGGCGAGACGTTCGGCAGCGGTTTTGAAACGTGCTTCCTGCTGCAAGGGCCGATGTACCGCGCCCAACAGCCGTTCGGCCAGGGCCAGAAAGTCAAAAAACTCATCGGGATGGGGCCAATCTCCGTGGGCTAGGAGCTGGGGAAACAGCCGTTGACGGGCCGCCCATTGTTGTTGACGACCACAAGCGCGGATGCGGGCCTCGGGAATCGGCGGTGCGTTGGTGTCGCTCCCCATGACCACCTGTAGATGC
>DAIUCA010000274.1:0-803 GCA_036846405.1 Candidatus Competibacteraceae bacterium | reverse complement strand
CCGGGCCGTACCAACCGCCGCTGTACATGACGGCTTCACCGACTTTCAGATGGGGCAAAAATGCCTTCTGCTCGTCGCTCAAGCCGATGGCGTCTCCCATGGCGTGGCGGTCGTCGGCGGCAAACAGTCGATGGATAATTTTGGTGTTGGTGTTCTTTAAGACATCGTCCACGAGCTTATTGGGAATCTGATCCGCGATAAGTAGGCCCTCCCCGTACTTGCGCACCTCGGCGATGAGATTGGCGAACAGATTCACCCCATGACGACGATTGCCCCCCTCGCCAAACTCGGGCTTCGACAGTAGTCGATGGGCCTCCTCGATGAGGGTGAGGTGTTGAAACTGGGGCTGGCGCTGATGGCGCTGTTTCATGGCCTCGGCCAGGCGACCCACAATCAAGCCCATGAGGAGCGCCTTGTCGGACTCATCCCGCAGATCTTCCATTTCGAGCACGACGCAGTGATCCAACAGCCCATCGAAGTCCACCGACTGGCGCACGTTCAACATGCGTCCCTTGATGCCCACGGTGAGATCGGTGAGCCGCGCAATCAGTGAGCCTTCGTATTTCTGCTGCAAATCCAAGCCGAAGTTTTTCTCGGCGATCACTTGTTTGAGCATGACGAGCATTTCGCTCAACAGCGGCCACGCGGCCCCTTGACTGTTCCACGGATCGGGGTAATCGAAGTTGTAGTTCTGATAGACATTCCACCCCTTCTGCTGATAGCTCCGCAACACGGCCTCGGCGATCAGATTGGGCATGGCCGCTTCCATGGGAAACGCCGCCACCAGGGTGGCTTTCAACAGG
>DAIUCA010000273.1:0-1678 GCA_036846405.1 Candidatus Competibacteraceae bacterium | reverse complement strand
GGTTTGCCGTGGCGCAGGGCGTTTTGCACCAGGTTGTCGAGGAGCCGCCGCGTCCCCACAGGCGGGAAGTGCCCCCGCAGCGGCGTCGTCCCGACATCCACCGCCACGGGCGTGTTTTTCGCGACATGGCGCAGCACCGCCCGCAAATCCAGCGCTTCGCGCGGTTCCGCGTGCTGGGCGCGGATGTACGCGATGAACTGCCGCAGGATGTGATCCAGTTCGGCCACATCGTCGCGGGCCTGCTGGCGCAACGCCGCTTCTCCCTCGAGATACTCCAAAACGAGGGTCAACCGCGCCAACGGCGTGCGCAAATCGTGGGAAATGCCCGCGAGGAATAGATCCCGCTCCTGCTGGAGGGCCTGGAACCGGGTCGCGCTGTCCTGAATGGCGTCGATCAACTGGCGCAGCTCGGGGAGCGTCGTTTTGGGCAACGCCAAATGTTCGCCAAAAACCAGCGCCTGGGATTGTTGGGCTAATGCCTTGATCGGTCGCGAAATTTGGTGGGCAAACCCCAGCGCCGCCAGCAGCAACAGGCCACCGCCCAACAGCAACCAGCCGGTCAGGAATTGAAACAGCAGCGGCCCGAGTCGGTGGAACGGCAGCCCAATCCAGCGGCCGCCATCGCCGCATTCCCGCAGCCACAACCGCCCTCGCGTGAATCCCAAGTCGCACACCACCGCCCCCAATAGCCGCCGTTCGAGCTCGTCGAACAGAAAAACCGGCGGCAGCGGGCCCAGTTCTGGGACAGCGTCTTCTACCTGCCACTGCAATTCGCGAACAAAAGCGACCTGCTGCGCGGCGGACAAGGCTCGCCACAGGCGCACCTGAGCTGTTACCTGCTGCGCCAGCTGCGCCGCCGTCGGCTCCACGACGAAATGCCGAAACAACCACAGATTGATGAACTGATTGGCGAGGAGCACCGCCCCCAAAAGCGCCGCCAACCGCGCAAACAACGACCACGTCACGGCGTCGGCACGAAGCGGTAGCCCTGGCCCCAGACGGTTTGGATGAATTGGGGCTGGTTCGGGCGGACTTCGAGGCGTTTGCGCAATCGCCCGATTTGCACGTCCACGCTGCGGCTGTCCGCGTCCCAATCGTTGCCGTGGGTCGCCAGTAGCAGCTGTTCGCGGGTGCGCACCACGTGCGGGTGGGCCACGAGGGCCGCCAAAATCAGCCGTTCTCCCGTAGTCAGGGCCACGGGCTGATCGCTCTGCCACAGTTGTTGGGTGGTGACATCGAACCGCCAGTCGCCAAAACCCACCATCGACGGCGGCGGCAACGCGCGTTGCTGACGGCGCAAAATCGCCCGCAGTCGCGCCACCAGTTCCCGCGGATTGGCCGGCTTGGGGAGGTAATCGTCGGCACCCAGCTCCAAACCGAGAATCCGTTCGAGTTCGTCGCCCCGAGCGCTGTGGATGAGCACCGGCGTGTTGTCGTCGCGCCGCAGTTCCCGACAAAACGCCGTGCCATCCCCGTCGGGGAGCATTAAATCGAGGACGATGGCGGCAAATCGCGTTTGTTGGCGCTGCTTTTCGGCCTCGCCCAGGGTGCCGACGGCGGTGACCGCAAACTGGTGCTCGCTCAAAAAGCGAGTGAGCAGCGCTCGGAGGACGGCGTCGTCTTCGATGAGCAGGATGGCGGGGGGCATGGCGAAAGCCTCTCGATCGGGGGCGTGACA
>DAIUCA010000272.1:0-1746 GCA_036846405.1 Candidatus Competibacteraceae bacterium | reverse complement strand
GGCCTGGGCTTGGGCCAGGTGCTGACGCGCGAGGGGAAGCGTGTCGTCGCGGGCGAGCAGCACCTGGGCGAGGCCACATAAGGCCCGCGCGGCCAAACAATCGGGATCATGGTGAAACGCCACTTGCAGTGCTTCTGCCGCCGGTCGGTGGGCTAACACGGCGGCGACCGCGTCGCCAAACGCGGCGACGGCGGCGGGCGAATCGCTGTGGTGCAGGCCAGTAAAACGGTCGATGTGCATGGAAACGGTTTCCCAAAAATGAGCGAGACAGCCTGCCGCACGCCGATCTCGGCGCAGGGAGGGAGCGAATCGGGCACCAGTCGCGCTGGCTGCCCTGTCATGGCGACTGCGCTATTCGCCGAAAAGCCCGCGCGATTTGCGTCGTGGCAAAAAGTTAACTATCGAGGGCAACAGCGGAATTTGTGCCCGCATGGGTGGGCATCTGATGGCGACCCAAGCGCCCACTCGCGGGGCGAAAATCGTCAATCTCATCAAGGGGTTTGTGCGGCGTCGCGCTGGTCGTGGTAGCCACTCCAAAAGGTGGGGCTGTGTGGGCTTATCGGGGCTATGACCTCGCCCGATTTCCTCCTTGCCTCTGGGTTTTTTGGCGATTTCGAGGTGTTAGCGTCGCGGCGGCTGAATTGCAGCTTTGTGAGGTTAATGATGAATACGTCCGCCGCTTCGGCTCGTTTAGTGAGCGCTCTGCCCCCCATCAGCTGGCACACCTTGGGCCTGATGTTCATTTCGGGGTTTTTTGCGACCAACGCTTTTGATTTGTGGGGCCAATTCATCAGTCCCAGTCTGGGACTGGCCAACCTGTCCCCCCACGGCCTCGCCAAGAGTCTTTTGGGCAATCTCGGGCTGCCCAACAACGACTTCCTGGGCTATCTCGTGCATTTCTACCTGGTGGGCCTGATTGGCTATCCCATCGGCTGGATGTTCGTCTTCGCGCCCATTTGGGAGCGGGTCACCGGCTTCACCCACTGGTTTATTCCGTCGGCCATTTACGGTTTTGGGCTGTGGGTGTTTGCCATTGGCGGCGTCACCTTCGTGGCAGGGCTGCCGCTCTTCCTTAACTTCACTCAGATCACGTGGATCGCTCTGGTGGGCCATGTGCTTTACGGCATCGTGATGGTCGCGTTCCTAAAACTCATGGAGCGTCCCGCCTAACGGGAGGAAATCGCGGTCGTCGGTACCCCCGCAAGCATCTGTTTGATGGCGTCGCTCGCATCGCGGGCGGCGTTCTCTTGGCGAATCAGGTTGCCCACCGCCGCCGCCCGCCGCGCTATTCCCACATCCAGCAGCCACCGACCGAAAATCTGCCGCGTGGCGGCGCTGTTTCGCGGGGAATCGAGGGCGAATTGGTCGCGCAGAACTACCCTTGCCACCCCCAACCGCTCGGCGCGAAAGCCGTTGTCCAGCTGGTCGTTGCAGCTCGCCACGATGAGGGCAGGCAACCCCGCCCGCAGGGTCTGGGCGGTGGTGCCGATGCCGCCCTGGTGCACCACGCCGCAGGCTCGGGGAAACAGCAGCTCATAGGGCGCATAGCCGAGGGCAAACACCCCGGGCGCCACGAGGCCCGGCGGTTCATCGCTGTCGGTGAGCAGCACCGCCCGCACTCCCGCCCCGCGGCTTAACTCCACGGCCCAGTCGAAAAACCGCCCCGCCGACTTCACCGCCAGCGACCCCAAGGTAAACACCACCGGCGCCGGGCCGTCGTCCAAAAAGCGCTGCAATTCAGGCAGC
>DAIUCA010000271.1:0-1754 GCA_036846405.1 Candidatus Competibacteraceae bacterium | reverse complement strand
CCCACCTGGCCACCGACGGTTATCCCCTGCCCATGAGTCCGTTGATTGATCGGGGCGACAACGCGCGGGCGTTGGAAGCGGATTTGTCGGTGGATTATCTGAATGCGGCGCGGATCCAGAACGATGTCATCGACATCGGCCCGTTTGAGACGCCGGTGCGCCCGGTGGTGTTGGGATTGGCCACGCGGGCCCTCGTGGGCACCGGCGATCGGGTGCTGATTGGTGGCGTCATCGTGGCCGGCGACGGCACCAAACCCCTGTCGTTCGTGGCGCGGGGCCCATCCCTCGTCGCCCAGGGGATCTCGAATTTTCTGCCGAATCCGCAGCTCGTCGTGTATCCGCTGGGGTCGTCGACGCCCCTGGCCATCAACGACGACTGGACCACGGGGCCCAATGCGGAAGCCCTGCGATCTCGCAACTTGGCGCCATCGGAGGCGGGGGTCGTACTGAATTTGGGGGCGGGCGCCTACACCGTGGTGGTGAGCGACACGGCAGGTCGGCCCGGCGTGGGCCTGGTGGAGGTGTACGACGAGCGGCCCGATCAGCGGCGGCCGCGGCTGACAGCGCTCTCGACCCGGGGATTTGTCGGCCCCAACTCGGGCGAAGAGCTGATCGGCGGCATTGCGATGACGGGTGTGGGCCAAAACTCCGTGTTGTGGATGGGCAAAGGGCCGTCGCTGACGGTGGCGGGGGTGGCGGGTGCGTTGGCGAATCCAACGATTGCGCTGAACGGCGGTGGGCTGTCCCTGGCGAACGACGATTGGACGACGAACACCCCGGCGGCGAACGAATACATCCGCCGCGTGCAAGGCAGTTTGCAACCGACCGAGTCGGCGATTCTGCGGGCAGCGGCCTTTGGGGAAGCGATGACCGCCGGGCTGTACACCCTGGTGGTAAGTAGTGCGCCCCCAAACGGCGAGGGCGTGGCCATCGTGGAGCTGTACGAGGTGCCGTGATGCAGGTCCGCCATGGATGGGAATGGGGCGCTACAGTGGCGCCCTTTTTTCTGCCCCGAGTTCTTATGTTTCCTGCATCCCTACTTCTGCTGATTAGCCTCTTGATGGGGCTGACGGGCTGCGGCCAAAAGGGGCCGCTGTTCCTACCGCCGCCCCCGCCGCCCGCCGACGAGACCCCATCACCACCGTCCAAATCGCCAACCGAGAAACCCACGCCATGACTTTTGCCTATAAAAACCAGGTGTTACACGCGGAAAGCGTGGCGCTTTCCGAAGTTGCTGCCCGCTTTGGCACGCCCACCTACATCTATTCCCGCGCTGCCATCGAGACGGCCTGGCGCAGTTACGACGCGGCGTTTGGTTCTCGCAAACATCGCATCTGCTACGCGGTGAAGGCGAACAGCAATCTGGCCGTGCTGAGCGTGCTGGCGAAATTGGGCTCGGGCTTTGACATCGTGTCCGTGGGCGAGCTGATGCGCGTTCTGAAGGCCGGCGGCGATCCGCACACCGTCGTCTTTTCCGGTGTCGGCAAGCGCGTCGATGAAATGCAGACCGCTTTAGAGGTCGGCATCGGCTGTTTCAATGTGGAATCCGCCGCTGAACTCGCGCAACTCGCTGAAATTGCAGGGAACATGGGCAAAGTGGCGCCGATTTCCCTGCGGGTGAATCCGGATGTGGATGCCCAAACTCATCCCTATATCTCCACCGGCCTGAAAGAAAATAAGTTTGGCATTTCAATCCCCGAATCCTTTGCCCTTTACCGACAGGCGGCGGCGGATGCACGGCTCGCCGTGGTCGG
>DAIUCA010000270.1:0-1756 GCA_036846405.1 Candidatus Competibacteraceae bacterium | reverse complement strand
CAGCTCAATAAGCTCATCGACGTGGTGAAGGTGACGGATTTGAGCGACAGCCCCCATGTGGAACGGGAGCTGATGCTCATTAAACTCCATGCCGAAACCCCCGCCCGCCGCGATGAACTGTTTCGCTTGATTCAGATTTTTAAGGGCGAGGGTATCGATGTTACCGACACGCTATTTGGCGTCCAGCTGGTGGGCGAAGGCAGCGATTTAGACCGCTTTGTGCAGATTGTCGGGGTGGAAACCATCGTCGAACTGTCCCGCACCGGGGCGTTAGGGCTGTCGCGCGGCACCAAAGCCCTGCGCGTTTAAGCCATTGTCGGGGGCGACGATGATCGTGCGCCCCTTTTTTATCCATCTATTTCCCGACGGCTTACCATCGGCATTCTGATAACAAACGAGGGGCTTCCCATGCAGGTGTATTACGACAAAGACGCGGATTTATCGCTCATTAAAGCCAAAACCGTGGCGGTCATTGGCTACGGTTCCCAGGGTTTCGCCCACACCAACAATCTCCACGAGTCCGGCGTTCAGGTGATCGTCGGGTTGCGCCCGGGCTCGCCCTCGGCGGTGAAGGCCGAAACGGCAGGGCTGCGGGTGATGCCCGTGGTGGAGGCGGTGAAAGCGGCGGATCTGGTGATGATCCTCACCCCCGATGAGCATCAAGCGAAGCTCTACCGCGAGGACATTGCGCCCCACATCAAGCAGGGCGCGGCCCTCGCCTTTGCCCACGGCTTCAACATCCACTTTGGCCAAATCGAGCCGCGAGCCGATTTAGACGTGATCATGATTGCGCCCAAAGGCCCTGGCCACACGGTGCGCGCCACCTACAAACAGGGCGGCGGCGTGCCTTGTTTGATCGCCATTGCCCAGGACGCCACCGGCAAGGCGCGGGACGTGGCCCTGTCCTACGCCTCGGCCATCGGCGGCGGCCGCGCCGGCGTTATCGAAACGACCTTCCGCGAAGAAACCGAAACCGATCTGTTCGGCGAACAGGTGGTGCTCTGCGGCGGCACCACGGCCCTGGTGCAGGCGGGCTTTGAAACCCTCGTCGAAGCGGGCTACGCGCCGGAAATGGCGTATTTCGAATGTCTGCACGAGCTCAAACTCATCGTCGATCTGATGTATGAAGGCGGCATTGCCAACATGCGTTACTCCATCAGCAACACGGCGGAATACGGCGACGTGACCCGGGGCCCCCGCATCATCACCGAGCAAACCAAAGCCGAAATGGCCAAGATTCTGAAAGAGATTCAGACCGGCGAGTTTGCGAAGGAATTTGTGCTGGAAAACCAAGCCGGCGCGGCGACATTGAAAGCGCGGCGGCGGCTGTCGCGGGAACATCAGATCGAAGTCGTGGGCGACAAACTCCGGGGCATGATGCCGTGGATTAAAGCCAATCGCCTGGTGGATCAGAGCAAGAATTAACCCGCCGGGTTAACCGACAAGGCCCCTCCGCGTCTGGCCGACGGGGGGGCTTTTTTTTGGAGGCTCACATTGATGAATCCACAGGAAATTTTGGCGGCCTTGGGCATCACGCTGTGGGTGCGGCGCAGCCTGCGACCGCCAACGACCCCAGTCGCGCCGCCAACGCCGGTGGCATTAGCCGCCGCGCCGTCGACCGCAGATCCGCTTACACCACTGGCGCCGCCGCCGCCGGTCGCCACCGCGCCGCCCCTGCGCTCTATTCAAGAACTGTTGGCCCACCGGGAGGCGGTGCAGGCGGCGAAAGCCCCCACCGACAGCGTCAAATCCCCAC
>DAIUCA010000269.1:0-1766 GCA_036846405.1 Candidatus Competibacteraceae bacterium | reverse complement strand
ACCGTGCGCTCGCTCTGTTATCTGATGCGCCATTATCCGGGCATCCAATTGCAGCTGATTTCGCCGCCGGTCTACGGCTTGGGCGACGACGTAAAGGCGTTTCTCGACGAGCACCAGGTGGCGTTTACCGAAACGCCCGAGTTGCACGAGGTACTGCCCCAGCTGGACGCGATTTACATCACGCGGCTGCAATCGGAACACGACAAGCGGGAAGGCCCGGCGGCGGTGTTCGAATACGCCCGCTACAGCGTGGGGCCCGACGAAATGCGGCGGTTGAAACCCGAGGCCATCGTGATGCACCCCCTGCCTCGGGGGCCGGAGCTGTCCACGGCGGTGGACAACGACCCGCGGGCCACCTACTGGCGCCAAGAACGCAACGGCATGTGGATGCGCGTGGCGTTGTTGCTGAAAATTTTCAAGGTCGACGGGGCGGTGATAGAAGCTATGGGGCCGACGCTCCGTCCGTAGGGGCGGCCCCCGTTGGAATCCCCCATCGCCATGAATCTTTTCGCCGTTCCCCCGCAAAAACGCGCCGCCTTGCAGGCGCTGTTGACCCTATATGGGCAGTCCAGCCTGACCACGCTACCGCCGGCCCTGGCGCTCACCCGTTTACAGATCGCGAACGACGCCCTTGCCCAAGACGCCCTACGCCCCCTGGGCTGGGATGGCACCGTGGGGGCGCTGCTCGAACTGCCCCCCGCCGAGCCCCTGGTGGTGGTGGCCGACCTCCACGGCATGGTGAATAACCTGGTGACCGTGCTGCTCCACGACGACCTGCTCAGTCACCTGTTCCAGGGCCAAGGGCTGCTGTTGCTGTTGGGCGACGGCATTCACAGCGAAACGCCGGGGCACATGACGGCCATGGATAACTCGTTGTTGCTCATGGATTTACTGCTCACCCTCAAGGGCCGTTTTCCCCAACAGGTGCATTACCTCTTGGGCAACCACGACAGCTTTGACCCGCGGGTCACCAAGGGCGGCGTGCGCCAAAATCTCCTGTGGGAAGCGGCCCTCGTGCGCCATCGCGGCAGCCCCTATCGGGACGAGATGGCGCGGTTTTACGAACTGTCGCCGCTGATCGCTTGCGGATCGCATTTTGCCGCCTGCCACGCCGGTCCTCCGCGCACCGGGGAACTCGATCGAACCCTGCTCATCGACGCCCGGGTCTATCCGGAGATCGCGCGGGATCTCATTTGGGTGCGTCCCCGAGACGGGCGCTTTCCTCACGGCTACGGCAACGAGGATTTAGACCAACTGCGCCACGCCCTCGATTTAGCGGCGGATGCCCTCGTGATCGTGGGCCACACGCCGCGCAACCGTCAGGACTGTGCGTGGCGCGACCCGGAGGGATTGCATCACCATTGGGTGCTCAACAGCGCCCATCCCCACCAGGCCGCTTGGCTGTGTTACCAGCACGGCGCCTGGCAATTGCGCCAAACGCCGCTGCTATCGGCGGCGCTGTAGACCTGGCTCACGCCGTCGGCAGGGACCGCGCCACCAGCGATGCACAGCCCATCTCGACCGCCGACCAGTCGGCCACCGCATCGGCGAGTTGCAACACGGCCACCGTCGCCGGCAAGCAACCGCGGCCCTCGGTGAGTTCCACTAGGCCACGGCCCGTCAACACGCACAAAAGCTGTTCGATGCCCGGGTTGTGACCCACCAGCAACAGGCAAGCCGTGGCCGCCGACTGGCGTTGGATGACTTGCAGCAACTTGCCCGCCGAGGCTTCGTAAATCCGCCCGTCAAACCGCAACGCCGCCCAA
>DAIUCA010000268.1:0-1789 GCA_036846405.1 Candidatus Competibacteraceae bacterium | reverse complement strand
CGCATCGTCAACGGCGGCGGACGCATCGAACGGGAATATGGCCTGGGCAGGCGGCGCACCGATTTATTCGTCCAATGGCCCCTGGGCGACGGCACTTTTACGCCCGATCAACCGGTGCAGCGCATCGTGATCGAGCTGAAGATTCTGCACAAAAGCCGTGAAGCCACGGTGGCGGAAGGGCTACAACAGATTTCGGATTACGCCCAGAAATGCGGTGCCGACGAGTTGCATTTACTCATCTTCGATCGCGACCCCAAACTCAGTTGGGATCAGAAGATTTCCTACGAGATCGTCCCGTTTCAGAATCGGCATATCCAGCTGTGGGGACTGTAGGGACCGCGCTATTTCCCGATGCAAAAGCGGCTAAAGATGCGCCCAAGCAGGTCTTCATTGGTGAATTTGCCCGTGATTTTTCCCAATTCGTCTTGCGCGATGCGCAGTTCTTCCGCCACCAGCTCTGCCGCATTCTGGTTCCAATAGCTCCGGGCGCGCGCCACACCGCGTTCGACGCCATCGAGGGCGTCCACATGGCGCTGGTTGGCGATAAACGGCGATTCGGATGGCTCGGCGTGGAAGTGCTCCTTGAGACTCGCGCACAACAGCTCGATCCCCTGGGCGGTTTTTGCCGACAGCCACACCTGCACCGCGCCTTCCCGTCGCTCCACCTTCGGCGGGATGCCCAGGAGGTCGATTTTGTTCTGCACAAACACCACGGGTGTGGTCGGGTTTCCCTGCGCCAGCAGCTGTCGCTCAAAATCGGTCACCCCCAGCCGCCCATCGCACACCACCAGCAGCAGATCGGCTTTGGCCATTTCCCGATAGGCCCGCTGGATGCCCTCCTGCTCCAGTTCGTCGCCCCCGTCTCGCAGGCCAGCCGTGTCACACAGCTGCACCGGCAGCGCCCCATCCAGGTGAATGTCCCCATAAATCACATCGCGGGTGGTGCCGGCGGCGGCGTTCACCATGGCCCGGTCTTGGCCGATGAGCGCATTGAGCAGACTGGATTTGCCGGCGTTGGGCTGCCCCACAATCGCCACGTGAAAACCGTCCCGCAGCAACTGCCCTTGACGGGCCTGGCGCTTCAACGCGGCCAGCTGTTCGGCCAACGCCGCGAATTTTTGCGACAAAGCGCCATTCTCGAGGAAATCCAGTTCCTCTTCAGAAAAATCCAGAGTGGCCTCCAAATAGACCCGCAGATCGGTCAACTGCTGGAAGATCCCGTCGATTTTTTGGGAAAAATCCCCCCGCAGGGCCTGGGCCGCCGCCCGCGCAGCCGCCGCCGTGCGACTCGCGATGAGATCGGCAATCGCCTCCGCCTGCACCAGATCCAGTTGACCGTTGAGGTAGGCCCGCTGGGAAAATTCCCCCGGCTCGGCCAGCCGCGCCCCCAAGGCGACCACCCGCTGCACCAGCAGCTTCATGGCCATGGGACTGCCGTGGACCTGGAGCTCTAGGACGCTTTCCCCCGTAAACGAGTGGGGCGCCGGAAAGTAGAGCACGAGTCCCGCGTCGATCAATTCGCCGGCATCGGTGTAGAACTCCGTCAACACCGCCCGACGGGGCGGCGGCAGCCGACCCACCAGGGCCACGGCCAGGGATTCGAGCTTGCCGGAAATGCGGATAACGCCAATACCGCCCCGCCCGGGCGGGGTCGCGATGGCCACGATGACCTGGTCTTTGTAGGTGATTTCGCTCTTCATAAAGGCTCCGTACGGGGAATTCGGAAATGCGGAGATTGGGTGGAACGGAAGGGTACGCGGCGGGTGACGTCGGGGGCGGCTGGCGGGAT
>DAIUCA010000267.1:0-1858 GCA_036846405.1 Candidatus Competibacteraceae bacterium | reverse complement strand
GTAGTGTGGGGTTCCCCATGTGAGACTAGGTCACCGCCAAGCAACCCTTCAAAACAACCCCCCCGCCTCTTAATCAAGTGGCGGGGGGTTTTATTAGTGGGTTGGTGACGGACAATCCGATTTCAAGTATGTGCAGACCGCAGGAGTTTTAGGCACTCGCGGTTCGCGGCTAAATCCAGCGCCGTGAAGTCGTCGAAGTTCTTCAGCGTCGCGTCGGCGCCGTAAGACAATAGCAGCTCGACCAAATCGGCCTTGCTGTTGGAGGCGACATACATCAGACAGGTGGCGCCGTTGCCATTCTGAAGATCCAGATCAATCCCCGCCGCGATCAGACGCCGAATCACCCCATGATCGCCAGCATAGCACGCCAGCCACAGGGCATTGCAGCCATCCGCATTCGTGATCTGCACATCGACGCCATGGGCCAGCAATTCCTCAATTAAATCCAGGCGCCCGAGCTTGGCGGCGCGCATCAGCGGCGTGAATCGACCATCCGCCTGGGGTTCGTTCAGATTTTTTGGACTAAAACCATGTGTTTGCAGAAATGCTGATAAAACGGTTGAGATGTTTTCTTGGGTCATTCAGATATTCCTCTGGTGATCTGGATACGCGGGGCGCGTGTCGATCCGCAGATCGGAAACACCGCGCCCCACCGTGAAGTGATAAAGACTCTGATAACGCCCGTCGGTCAGGCCAAATAGCCCATGAACCTCATCATCGAAAAAGCACCCGATTCCTGTGCCGCGCATGTCGAGCGCTTCCGCCGCGAGATACGCCGTGTGCCCAATCAAACCCGCCGACCGTAGCATCGAGCGATAACCCGCCGATTCCGACCATTCCCCCACCATCGCTACGCTCACGGCGGCAGTGCCAGCAATTTCTTGGTGACAGTGGAGCGCCCGCGACGACCGCTGCAACGCTGCCAATTCCCACGTCTGAAGTTGATACAGCGGTGGCCAAGGCGGGGCATTCGAGTCCGACATCATCACCTTTACGGCATTGGGGAAACGACTTTTCAGCGTGCCCAGCAGCGCATCCGCGCCCGTCGGGTGACGTGGCAGGTAATACAAACCGCTCGGCATGTCTGCAACCCGCATCACCCACAGTAATAGATGAATCCCGCCAGTTTCGGGCAGTGCCGCCCACACGGGCGATGTCCGCATCAACAGCGCATCGCACCAGGCCGCAAATTCACGCTTTGGCCAGCGGTATTTCGGGTCGAAGCGTTGAGCGCTACGCCGCTGCCGAATCACTGTTTCACCGTCGACATCGGGCCATTCGTGGACAGTCAACGGCAGCAAATCGGGCCACGGCGTTACGGTGGCGCGAGGTTGCGCGTCGGTTTCCCGCGTGATCGCCGCGATTTTCTCGACGAGGGGCCACCGATAGCCCGGATCGCCATCGATCACCGACGGGCTGCCTTGCCACACTGCCCCGTCCAACCAGCTTTGCAGCGCCATCGCCGACAAATCCGCACCCCAATTGCCGCCGTGTACCGCGAACAACAACTCCGATTCCTCTCGTTCCGTGTAATCGCGGCGCCCATGGGCCTGTCGCGTTAGCCCCAACAGGTCGTCCAACACTGCCGATGTGAGGGAAATCGGCGTTACGCGCCAGCCCAACAGCGCCGCCGAATAGCTCAACGCCCCCACGCCATGGCCCACATCGAGCTGGCAATAGCGAAATGCCCGCTCGCCGTACTTCCACGCCTCCCGCCACATGGCCGTTGATAGGCCTACAGCCAGCCATGGGCGATGCGCCCCGCCCTGCAATGGCGCATTCGGCACGGCGAGATGGGCTAATCCGTGGTTTTTTGCATCGTAATGGTGCACGCCGTCGGCGATACCCGGCCAATTCG
>DAIUCA010000266.1:0-1859 GCA_036846405.1 Candidatus Competibacteraceae bacterium | reverse complement strand
CCGCCCTTGCCGATCACCAACAGCAAAGCTGCCTCCCGCTCATCCGTGGGGGCGCTGCCTAGGTTGATGATTTCTTGAGCATTGGCATTGGTGCGCCAGTTGTCGTTGACGGCGTTGCCGACCTGGGGCAGCGCGAGTTGGGGATTGCCCACCAGGCCCGTGAGCCCCTGGGCCGCCATGGACGGCCCTTTCCCTGTGAACAAAAACTGGCCGGTTCCCCCGCCCTGCACGGCGAGGCCGCCGATGAGCTGTTGTTCTCCGGTGCCGACGACGCCTCGGGTCGCTAGCCCCCGAAATCTGAGGGTCGTGACCTCCGGCGATAGGTCGTAAATCTCCATCAGGGCAATGCCGACGGTGCCGCCGACGCCGCTCACGATGGGGGTGTAGGCCCCAGCGCCCAGGGTGCGCAACATGGCCGACTCGCGATTATTACTGGGCGCTCGATTGAGCTGCTGCAATTCCACTGCGCGGGGATCGCTTGTCCAATCGTCGTTCGCGTTCACGATGCCGGTGATCTGCGGCACGCGGATTTGCGGATTCGCTAACGGCGCCGAAATGCCTTGGGCGGTCAACGACGGCCCTTTCGCCGTGAATAACACCCGCTTGGTCCCCGTGCCTTCCATCACCAACCCTCCGATGAGGGCTTGCCCAGATCCCTCGTCGCCAGCCAATCCCCGAGTCGCTAGCCCAATCATGATTGGGCGCTGGACGGTCTGGGCGGTGAAGTTAGCCGTCACGCTCTTGGCGCTGGTCACATTCGTGAGGGTGCAGGCCGTGCCCGTGCAGTCGCCGCTCCAACTGGTGAATGTGAAGCCGGGGGCGGGCGTTGCCCCACAGGTGCTGGAACTGCCGCTGGTCACCGGATTGGGATTGCAATTCACCGTGCCGCCATTTGCGGGATTCGCCACCGTCTCGATGGGGAAAGTGGCGGTGACCGGCACGATGCAACGGGGTTGTTGCGCAGCCAGGCTTTCCACAAAAGCCCGCATTTGTTGAGGCACCCGCTCTGGAGCGACGCCAAAGCCGAGGTTGGCCCCTAAGCTCATGGAGATATTGCTCATTCCGCCTTGCAATCGATGGCAGTAACTCATGATCGTGCCGTTACCCGCCCCCGAGGTGCCGCCCGTGAGACTGCTTGGGCCGGGCAAGGCTTCTGGGCCGCTGTGGCAGAGGCTGTTGGGGCTAGTTTCTCCCCCATAACAGCCGTCGATGGGCGACGCATTCCCGCCGATGCCGCCATAGCAGTGGGTGTGAATTGCGCTGAAGTTATGGCCAATTTCGTGGGCAATAGTCGCGGCATCCCACACCACCTGGGGATTGTTAGGATTGAACTCGCCAACCATGCCCCCGGTAAATCCGTAGCCAAAGCTCGCGTTGCAGAGCACGCCGATGTAGGCAATACCCCCTTCTGGAAATTTACCGCTCACCAGGTTGGCAATCGTGCGATTCACGCCGGTGCGGTTGGCGTTCCAGAAGTCCTGGAACTCGATGAGCGCCCCAAGGGGGCTGTCGAGGACAGTCCAGGGGTCATTTGGCGTGGCGTGCAAAAACACATCGCCCACCTCGAGAACGGTATTGATCTGGTTCTGATACACCGTGGAGACGTAGCCAAATAGACTCGCCAGGTAGAGTTGGGCGGCGGTCGTGTCGTTGAACAGTTGGTAGAACTCGTGATCCGTCTCCAGCGCTACGCGCACCTTATAAGTCACGCCGTTATCAGCCACCGCTGCCATTTCCGAGGGCTGCTCGGCGTACAAATCCTTAAATCCCATCTGAAAATCGGGTGCGTGGTCGTGGCTGTGTCCTGCGTGGGTCGGTTCTGGATGGTCGAGTTGATCGACTTCGCATTTGAACTCCCG
>DAIUCA010000265.1:0-1882 GCA_036846405.1 Candidatus Competibacteraceae bacterium | reverse complement strand
GTGGACAGCCCCGCAAACACGTTCACATCGGGGGTTAGGGCATAGCCCAAAGAGGCGCCCCCGGTGGAGTTGCCGCCGAATTGGGAATTGTCGTCGTAGCGGCCACTGAGCTGGACTTTGAACGCCCCGAATTGCCCTTGATATTGGCCAAAACCGCCCACGTTATCCCGCTCGTCTTCGGCAAACTTCGTGCTGCCGCTCACCTGGTCGCGCAGAAAGTCGATGCCGACAATCCCGATCTGGGACGGCGCCAACTGCACCTCGTTCTGCAGCGACACATTCCACCGTTCCGTCTTAAAGCGGCTCCTAAACGCGCCATCCTTAAAGTTATCGGAATCATCCTCGCTGTAGCCCAACAGCCCACGAATCGCCCAGCGGTCCGTCGCGGCAAAGCGGCCATTGAGCCCCAAGACCTGTTGCACCGCCTCGCTCTCGTTCACAAAGCCGCCGTCGAAATCCACCTCGCTGTCGGCCCGCAGCCAGTGGCCACCGATCTCCAGGGCCGGACTCAGCTGATAGCTGCCGGTCGCGTTGATCGACAGGTTCTGATAGCCATCTTTATCGGGTTCCGAGGTGAAACAGCCCGCCAGATTCGGCACGCCGTCGCAGGCATTAAAGCCATCCGTGCGCAGACCACTCACGCTCAGATTAAAGCGCCGCACCGCATCGCCGCCTTGAACGCCCACCGCGCCTTCCAGGGTCTGGTCGGTGCCAAAGCCCAAGCGACCGTAGGGCGTCATCGGCCCGCTGCCTCGGCGGGTAAAAATCTGAATCACGCCGCCAATGGCTTCTGAACCGTACAAACTGGACCGCGACCCGCGCACCACTTCGATGCGCTCGATCTGGTCGATGGGCAGATTTTCCAACGCCGTCGTGCCCAACGTGGCCGATCCCACCCGCACCCCGTCGATGAGCACCAGGGCATGGTCCGACTCGGTGCCGCGAATGAACACGGACGTGCTCTTGCCGCGACCGCCGTTGTTGCTGATAGAAACCCCCGGCACCCGCTGCAACGCAGCTTCCACCGAGGGCAGTTGTAGGCGCTCGATTTCATCGCGGTCGATGACGGTGATGGCCGTCAAGGTCTCGTCGATGGGCTGTTCCCGGCGGTTGGCCGTCACCACCACGGTGATGAGGGACTCGTCCTCCGGAGGCGGCTCGTCGGGGGGAAGGGGATTGGTTTGGGCAAATGCCCCGCACGTCACTAACAGGCCTAAGGCCCCGAATCGCAAAAACATGAAGTAACCCTCGGCGCTCACCCGCGCCTTGTGAGGAAATGACTCGGGCACGGAGACCACAAACGTCTTAGCAAACCATTGAATTTGCTACGATTTTTGTGCGCCCACCGCGCCCAACCTGCTTGAGGCCGGTCTCCGGGCTCACAAGGGAGGGGGGAACCCTCGACCGCCGCCTTCCCATGACGCGAATCACAGTGGCTGTCTGGCGGTTTCACTTGTTTACCGTTGCGGGGGCAGCGTCGGCTTTGCACCGACTTCCCGTTTAACGCTGCATTGCAGCGCACCTCAAGCGGGCGGGAGTGTTCAAAATCTCCCCCAAAAACACAATTTTTTTGTGCCCACCGCCTCTCAGCCCCTGTCCGCTCAGTGGAGACCCTTCATGCTCGGCATTCCCGATTTCAGTAGGCAATTTCTCGGCATCGACCGCCTGGGCGAGCGCTGTCGCATCGCGGCCAGCGTCACCGTCATGCGCTTTGATGTACCCGCCCGCCGCACCGCCCTCACCCTGGGCGACGACGTGAGTCTCTACGACCACGTGCGTCTGGTGCTTGGCGATCCCGAACAAACCGCCGCCACCGGGCTGCACATCGGCCACCGAGTCATCGTCAACGTGGGGGCGTATCTCTCCGGCGAGGGCGGCCTCG
>DAIUCA010000264.1:0-1917 GCA_036846405.1 Candidatus Competibacteraceae bacterium | reverse complement strand
AGAAAATTGCGCTGCAATTCCAGGGTGAGCGCGGCAAAGCGCTCGTCGGTGAGCCGCTGGGCCGCATGCTCTTCGGTGAGTTCGGCCAGGCGTTCTTTGTAAATCGCCGTGTTGAGCTGTTGGCGCTCGGCGGCTTCATCGGTGGTCGTCGGATGGCGCAGCAGCTCCCGCAGCAGCCAGGCGGCGGCGATGAGGGCGAGGGCGATCCCCCAAATCCACAGGGTCATGGGCGTTCCTCGCCCAACAGCTGTTGCAGCCGCGCCCGTTCGGCGTCGGTGAGGGTGTTGGGGCGCTGATGGCGCCGCGCCACCCACAGGGCCACCCCCGCCAGGCCGCCAAACATCAGCAAAATCGGCCCGAACCACAGCAAGAAGGTCCCCGGCCGTAGGGGCGGGTTGTAGGTGACGAACTCGCCGTAGCGGGTCACGAAGTAATCGACGATCTCGGTATCGCTGCGGTTGTCCTTAATCATCTCGTACACCTTTTGGCGGAAATCCGCCGACAACGGGGCGTTGGAATCAGACACCGCCTGGTTTTGGCATTTGGGACAGCGCAGCTCGTTAGTAAGCCCTTTGTAGCGGGCTTCTTGGGTCGGATCGCTGAAAGCGTAGGGGTCGATGGCGGCGAGGGCGGGGGTCATCCCGCCCAGGACGAGCAGGGCAATGAGGCAACGCATGGGACAATTTCTCAGGGGGTCTTGGGGGCGGCAGCGTCCGCGAGGAGCTGTTGCCATTGGGCTTGGAGCTGGTTACGCCATAGGTCGGCGTCGATGGGGCCGGCGTGGCGGTGGCGAATGACGCCCTGGTGGTCGATGAAGAAAGTTTCCGGCGCCCCATACACCCCCAGGTCGAGGCCGATTTGGCCGCGGGCATCCTCCACCAGGTGGCGGTACGGGTTGCCCAACTCGTCGAGCCAGCCCAAAGCCGCCGACCGCCGGTCTTTGTAATTGAGACCGTCGATGGTCACGCCCTGGGCGGCGAGTGCCACCAAAAACGGGTGCTCGACCCGACAGGGCGGACACCACGTGGCCCACACATTTAAGAGCGTCGGCCCCCGCAGATCGGCGGCGGTGACCAGGCGGTCGGGGGTCACTAAATCGGGAGCACTGAACGCCGGCAGAGGTTGGCTAACCCGCACGGACGGCAGCACGGTGGGGTCGTTAAACAGGCCGCCGAATAACAGCGCCGCTAGGCCGAGAAACAGCACCAGCGGCAGGGCAAACAACCATTTATTCATGGAAAGTTAGGCGGTGACCGTGGGCACCGAGACGGTGGCGGGCTGCTTCAGGCGATAGCGGCGGTCGGTCATGGCGATAAAGCCGCCCAGGGCCATGAGCACCGTGCCGCCCCACACCCAACGCATGAAGGGCTTGTAGTGGATGCGCACGGCCCACGCGCCGTCGGGCAGCCGTTCGCCCAGGGCCACATAGATGTCGCGGGTCAGCCCCGGCAACAGGCCGACTTCGGTCATGGGCATTTGCCGGGCGGTGTACAGCCGCTTTTCCGGATGAAGCACGGCGACCACATGGCTATTGCCGTCGGCATCGCGGCGAATCAGCTCCACATCCGCCTTGGTGGTGGTGTAGTTGGGGCCGGGCAGGTCGCGGAGATTGATGAGATGGAAGTCGTAGGGGCCGACGGTGGCGGTTTGGTCGTTGCCGAGCTTCACGTCCCGTTCCACGCTGTAGGTGGAGGTGAGCGCGATGCCCACGGTGCACACCACCAGGCCCAGATGGCCCAGGCTCATGCCCACATAACTGCGGGGCAGTTGGGCGAGGGCCAACAGCTTGTGGCGTCGGTGGCGGAGTTGGTCGAAGAGATCGATCACCACGGTGGCGGTCACCCACAACGCGAGGCCGACGGCAAGGCCCACCAGCAGGGGCACGTCGCCATAGGCCAGGTAGGGCAGGGCAAAGCC
>DAIUCA010000263.1:0-1931 GCA_036846405.1 Candidatus Competibacteraceae bacterium | reverse complement strand
AATCGCTCGGGGAAACGGCGACGACGCCCTGTTTGCGCTGTTGGATGGTTCGGGGCGGGTGGCGGACGTGCATCTCACATGGGCCCATCATCCGGAGCAGCTGCCGTGGCCCATGACGGCGATTTACGACCACCTGGACAATTGGGTGGAGCGGGTCATGGTGCCCGCCCATCGGGAACAGCAACGAGATGAGTGAGCCGCAGAGGCTGTGAGAACATGGCACTTTCCCCCAGGAGTGAGCCGCCATGCCCGCAGCAGTCAACGAACCCAAGAAATATCGCCAGAGCGAATTGCAAGACGACACCCGCCGCCAGGAAATCGCGGCAGAACTGAAGGGCAAGTCTTGGGGGGGCCGAGTACAGCTGCTTTCTAAAGATGGGAATGGTCGGGGTTTCGGGCTTGTAAAGATTCCCCAGTTTTCCGAGGCGGTTTTTCTTCACGAAAGCTGCCTGCCGCCGGAGTGGCAACAAAAAATTGTCGTCGGCCAGGTTTTGAATGTGATTGTTGCGGTGATTTTCAAGGAAACAGAACGGAAATGGGGCTACGCCGTGGATTCGGCGAAAGCCCTCTCCCCCTTACCTCTTGAGTCGCCGCAAGCCCGTTCAGAACAACCCAGTTCAGAACAACAGCCATGGGCCGCCGCGTGGGAATTCTGGGCGCCTCGGTGGGCCATGGCCGCCGAAGGGAAATATCTGCTCGCCCCGGGGAAGTTTCAGCCCCTCGCCGATGCGGGCTTCGATGTGGCGCGACTCCAGACCTGGGTACCCGACGAGCGGGAAGGCCGTCGGCTCCAAGCTGCCCAAACCCTGGTCGGGTTGTTCTTCAACGAAACGCCCCACAATCCCGCCCGACGAAGCCACATCGATTCCCAACTGGCCGGAAATGGCGTGTGGGAAGACCTGCGGAAGCTCGTCCACGCCTACCTGGCATTCCCCCCCGACCGCGCTCGTTTGCCCAAGGCGCGACCCGCGCCGACAACGCCACTGCCCATTCGCGAAACCGTCGTTGCCAGCGCCCTCGCCGTGCCCCGCCAAACGTCGTTACACCTGGCGCTCACCGAGTTCGCTGCTTTTCTCGACAGCAGCAGCGAGTTCACCGTGTATCTGGACGAGAACTGGGGCGTGGTGGCCAACGCCGCGGTTCAGCCCCATGAGGGGGTCATCGCCGGCGTGTTGTGTTGTGGCCAACCCGGTACCGCCCTGCCGCTGCCGTCCATCGCAACCCACAGCTATAAAGACGCGACAACCGCTGTGGGGGCACTCCAGGCCCTATGGCACAGCACCGACGCCATGCCGTTCATTTTCCACCTGCGCCTGCCGCCAGAAACTCCCCACGCCATGCTGCATTACGACGAGCTGTTGAAGGCTGCCGTAAAACTGCTCTGTGGCTGGCTACTGCGGCCCACCTCGCCCAAAAAACTCTGGATTTGTGCGGAAGCAATCAGCAGCAGCAACCATCCGGTGGGCGACGACCAGACGGGCTATTACCAGGGGGTGCTCGACGCGGAACCCGCGCGCTACGGTCGGTGGCAGCTTCAAGCGGTGTGCTGGGGAGACAAGGATTTTGGCTACACGCCCTATGCGGATTTGCTCGCCTATCTCCCCCTGGAACACAACGAGCGCAATCAGGCCTATGGCCAATTTGCCCGCTTCAAAACCCTGCCTGGCTATGTGCCGTTTTCCTTAACCCTCGTGCCTTGTCTGAAAAAATTGGACGAGCTGGCCCATTTGGCCTCTCTCGATTTCGTCATCGACTTGGCGGTGGACATCGGCGAGAGCCATTTTGGCCGTCTGGTGATGAGCGATCTGCGCCAGCGGTTTGCAGCGAATGTGGCCCTACAACAGCGGCTTCTGGCGGCGCTCCACGAGCGCTATCGGGACAAGGTGCGGGACTTAACCGCGTTGCGTCGGGCCATGGCGGCGGTGCAGACC
>DAIUCA010000262.1:0-1962 GCA_036846405.1 Candidatus Competibacteraceae bacterium | reverse complement strand
CCGCCGTGAGCCAGGCCACATCGGCGACTTTCACCCCCTCGCGGGTTTGTATGGGGCATTCGGTCAATACACAGCTTTTACGGTGAGGCCGGTGGTTTTCCAGCCATGCACTGATTTTGCTCTGAAGTACGCCATGCCAGCTTTTCGCGGGACTCATGACAATTTTGCCCTCTTTGGTGGTCTCGATGCGGTAGGGCAGTTGGCTTAGTAAGGGATCGGCACAAATTTCTTCCCAAAGAGTCATGGCATTACCTCTGATACTTGGTGGGTAGGCGCCAGGTCTACCCCTGGCTGTCGACCATTCGGTTAAATCTGGCTTAACTCGATGAGTAGCTGTTTGTACACCCGCGTGAGCTGTTGGAGATCCGCCAGGCTCACCCGTTCGTCGATTTGGTGAATCGTGGCGTTAATCAGGCCCAATTCCACCACCGGAATCCCGTAAGGCGCGATAAACCGGCCATCCGAAGTGCCACCATCCGTGGACAATCGGGGAAATTGCCCGATTTCCTTGTCTACCGCGTTCATGACCGCCTGGCGAAAGGCCCCGTCGGCGGTCAAAAACGGCACACCCGCCAGGTTCCAGATCATGTGGTGGCCAAATACCCGTCCGCTCGCCACTTCCTCGTTGAGCAGCACGGTATCCACCACCTGTTGCACCCGCGTTTGCAGCGTTTCCACGGGACTGGTGGGCGAAAATCGAAAGTTAAACCGACATTCCGCCGTGGCCGGCACCACATTGAGCGCCCCTTGGCCCCCGCTGAGATTGCTGAATTGCAGGGATGTGGGCGGAAAATCGTGGTCGCCCTCGTCCCACTGCTGGCTATCCAAGTCAGCCATCACCCGCGCCAGCAGCGGAATGGGGTTTTGCACCTGGCTGGGATAGGCCACATGGCCCTGTTTGCCTTCGATGATGATCTGGCCGTGCAGCGATCCCCGCCGACCGTGCTTGATTTGATCGCCTAACCGCGCCTTTGACGACGGTTCGCCGATCAAACACCCCGCGATGGTGTCGCCCCGCGCCGCCAGCTGGGGCATGAGCTGCGCGAGGGCCTGTTGGGTGCCGTGCAGCGCCGGACCTTCCTCGTCGCTGGTTAACAGCATGCCCAGGGAAAATGTCGGCGTCGGCACCGTGGCGAGAACTTCTTCCAGAGCCACCACCATCGCCGCCAACGCGCCTTTCATATCCGCCGCACCTCGGCCCACCAGGTGCCCCGCCCGCACCGTGGGCGTGAACGGCGGCGAGGACCACCGATCCAGCGGCCCGGGCGGCACCACATCGGTGTGGCCTGCAAACACCCAAAGGGGCCCCCCCTCGCCCCACCGCGCCCAGGTGTTGCGCACCCCCTCGGCGGAGAGGTCGTGAATCGCAAAGCCCAGGTTGGCCAGCCGCGCCGCCAGAAGGTCTTGGCAACCGGCGTCGGCGGGCGTCACCGAGGGACGGGCGATCAGCTCGGCGGCCAAGGCCACCGTGGCGTCGGTCATCGGCTCGGACATTGTTGGAACGGGTAGAGGTTAGGGAGATCGAGCACTTGGGTCAGCTCGTCTAGGGCCTGGCGAGATTCATCCAGGTGCTGTGGGTCTTGCAGATCGTGGAGGGTGAGGCGGTCGCGATAAAAGCGTTCCACCCAGTCGTTGAGCTGCTGGAGACGGTCGGGGGTAAGGCGCACGGCCTGGTTCATTTGAGTGATCTCACGTTCCGTTAGGACAATTCGGTTGCGCAGGCAGGCGGGGCCGCCGCCGTTGCGCAGGCTTTCGCGCACATCGAGGTAATGAATCGCGCCCAGCGCACCGCGACTGCGCCATTCATCGAGCCAATCCCGCACCGTTGGCTCTGCCGCACAGGCCAGGGGGGCAATCAGTGCCAGCGATCCATCGGCCACGGTCAC
Organism: Candidatus Competibacteraceae bacterium; assembly: GCA_036846405.1. GTDB lineage: Bacteria > Pseudomonadota > Gammaproteobacteria > Competibacterales > Competibacteraceae > DAIUCA01. The sequence continues at coordinate 76 of DAIUCA010000262.1, read as the reverse complement.
CAACTGACTATTAAAAAGGTATGTGGCGACAGCGGCTTCCAAGCTCACCCGCTGCCGAGGCACGCACACCGGTTCC
>DAIUCA010000261.1:0-1985 GCA_036846405.1 Candidatus Competibacteraceae bacterium | reverse complement strand
GGCTTGACGGCTTTCCGTGTAGTCGGCGAGGCGTTCGAGCACCGGCGCCAAGTGGCCCGACTGTTCACCCGCCGCCACCGTCGCGCGGTACAGGGCGGGAAACGCCCGAGGGTAATCGCCCATGGCGGTCGCCAATCCCTGACCTTCCACCACTTTTTCCCGCACCGCCGCCAACAATCGCCCGCTTTTCGTGGTTTCCGACTGGCGCGCCACCCCGCCGAGGGCCTCTTCCACCGGCAATCCCGCGCTAATGAGCGTGGCCACCTGCCGCGTGAGCACGGCTAGGGCCGTCGCCGACAAAGAATCGCGGCCCGATTGCGGCCCGCGCGACCCGTTGCGCGCGGAATGGTCGCCGCCGACGGTTGCGTCCCGCAGTTCCACGGGCGTTAACCCCAGTTCCCGCAGGTTTTGCCGCGCTTGACGGGCGCTGTCGGCGGTCATCACCCCCCGCTTGCTCTGCCCCGCCCGATCCACCGCGCGGTATTGGAAGGCTGCCATCAGCGATCCCGCCCCACGCGCACCACTTCTTCCAGGCTGGTTTCCCCCAACAACACCCGCCGCAGGCCATCCGCGACCATGGCCGCAGACGATTGCCGCGCATAACGGGTCAATTCCGCCTCCGCCGCGCCCTCGTGAATCAGGTGTTGCAGGGGCTCATCCACGGAGACCACCTCAAAAATGCCGCCGCGCCCTCGATAGCCCCGGCCATGACAGCGGTCGCAGCCCACGGGCAGGTAAATTATCGGCGGTTGCGACGGATCCACGCCCAACAAGGCGCATTCCGCCGCCGTCGCGGGGTGGGGCCGCTTGCAGTGGTCGCACAGCCGCCGCACCAGGCGTTGCGCCACGAGGCCCACTAGGCTCGACGCCAGCAAAAACGGCTCGACGCCCATGTCCCGCAGACGAGTTACGGCGCCAATCGCCGAGTTGGTGTGGAGGGTCGACAGCACCAAATGCCCGGTGAGACTCGCCTGCACCGCAATGTCGGCGGTCTCGCGGTCGCGGATTTCCCCCACCATGACCACGTCCGGATCCTGGCGCAGCATGGCTCTTAGTCCCCGAGCAAAGGACAGCTCCACCTTGTTATTCACTTGGGTTTGGTTGATGCCGTCGAGGAAATACTCGATGGGATCTTCGACGGTCATGATGTTGCGGCTGCGGTCGTTGAGCCGCGTGAGCGCCGCGTAGAGCGTGGTGGTTTTGCCCGAGCCGGTGGGCCCGGTCACCAGGATGATCCCGTGGGGCCGACGAATCAGGTCATCCAGGCGCTGTTCGTCGGGGGCGGCCATGCCCAAATGGGGCAAATCCAGCCGACCGGCCTGTTTATCCAGCAGGCGCAACACCACCCGTTCTCCTTGGCCGGCCGGCAGGGTAGACACCCGCACATCCACGGCGCGGCCCGCCAGGCGCAGGGAAATGCGGCCATCCTGGGGCAGGCGTTTTTCGGCGATGTCGAGTTTGGCCATCACCTTGATGCGGGACACCAGCACCGGCGCGAGGGCGCGGGGCGGCTGAATGGTCTCGCGCAGCACCCCATCCACCCGCAGGCGCACGCTCAAGCGGTTCTCGAAGCTCTCCACGTGGATGTCGGATGCGTTTTCCCGCACGGCTTCCGCGAGGAGCGCGTTAATGAGGCGAATGATGGGCGCATCGTCGGCCTGATCCAGCAGGTCTTGGGGCTGAGGGAGGTCGGCGGCGATGCGGGCGAGATCGAGTTCGTCGCCCAAATCTGCCATGGCCGACGCCGCCCCGTGGCTTTCGTCGTAGAGCTGCTGCAACAGGGCATCAAACGCGGCGTCCTCGAGGGGACGAAACCGCAGGGGCGCGCGGAAATGGCGTTGTAATTCGGCGATGACCCGGGGGTGGAGCGCCGCCCGGTGGGCAATGTCCACGTGGTCGCCGCGACCCGTGGCCGCCACCCCATGGCGACGGGCAAAGGGGTAGGGCAATCGTTCAAACACCGAGGGATTCAAAGACATAACACC
>DAIUCA010000260.1:0-1988 GCA_036846405.1 Candidatus Competibacteraceae bacterium | reverse complement strand
CCGCCGCAACGGCCACATTGCTGCTGTTTGGCCCGCAAGCGGGGTTTGTCGGGACGCTGTGGCCCCTGTGGGGCCTGCTGTTTGGGGTGCAATACGCCCTGTTGCGGCGGTTTCGCGCGGTGCGCGGGGGCGATGTGGCCCATCTGCTCACCGCCGTGAGCGTCGCGCTCGCCTTTGGGAATGGGGTGTGGCTGCGATTGGACGCGATGCCGTCGCCTTGGGCGCTGTTGGTGGCCCCGTGGACTGCCCTGTTGGCCCTGTTGCTCGCCCCCGCCGCCGCGCGACTGGTGGAATTTCAGCATCCCCGCGCCTACCACACCCTCATTCCGCTCACCGCCTTCGCGGTTTTGGGCCTATGGCTGGTGGCGATGGCGTCGCACACCCCGACGACATTCCCACCGCTGCCCGATTGGCCGCTGGTGAACCTCCTCGACGCCACGGGCGTGGCCGCGTGGCTGGTGTTTTTCCGCTGGGGCTGGACGCGCCGCGTGGATTTCACCCCCCATCAGCAGCACGGTTTCGCCGTGGTCAGCCTCGCCATGGGGGTGTTTTTGGCCCATGTGGCGGTGTTCCGCGCGGCCTATTGGCTGTTGCTGGTGCCCTACACCGCCGACGATCTCCTGGGATCGGTCAGCGTGCAGGCGCAAATCACCGTGTTGTGGACCGTGCTGGCCCTCGCCTGGCTTGTGGTGGGGCACCGATGGGCCTTGCGGCGGCTGTGGCTCGCGGGCGCGGTGCTCATGTTGGCGGCGGTGGCGAAATTGCTGCTGTTTGACCTTTCACAAATCGACACCTTGGCCCGCATTGGCGCGTTTTTCGGCGCCGCGGTGGCGCTGTTGTTGGCCGGCACCTTCGCGCCACAACCGCCGCCGGCTATTCCCGCGACGGCCAGTGCGCCGTAACAAAGCCCTGTTGCCGCCACGCCTCGTACACCGCGACAGCCACGGCGTTAGATAAATTCAGGCTGCGGGACCCGGCGCACATGGGCAGCCGCAACCACCGTTCGGCGCCCAGGTCGTCCAGCAGCGGCTGGGGCAAACCCCGGGTTTCCGGCCCAAATAACAGGGCGTCATCAGGCCCAAAGGCCACATCGAATGGGCTATGCGCCCCCTTAGTGGTAAACGGCCACCATTTCGCCGTCCCGAGATGGCGGCGACAGTCATCAAAATTGGCGTGGTGCACCACCGACACCCACTCCCGATAATCCAAACCGGCCCGACGGAGCTTGGCGTCATCCCACGCAAAGCCCAGCGGCGCGATCAGGTGCAATGCGCAGCCGGTATTGGCGCACAGCCGAATGATATTGCCGGTGTTTTGGGGGATTTCTGGCTCAAACAACACGACGCGCAAGGTCGGGTTACTCCAGCCGCAACTCTTTGATTTTCCTCGCTAAAGTATTGCGTCCCCAGCCCAGGAGCTTGGCCGCGTCCTGGCGCCGCCCGCCGGTGTGGTCGAGGGCCACTTGAATCAACACCCGCTCAAACGTGGGCAGCGCCGCGTCGAGGAGATGGCTTTCGCCCTTCGCCAGACTGCGGTTGGCCCACTGGCGCAGGCCCTCAATCCAATCCGCCTCGTTGGACGACAGTTGCGGCGGCTGGTGGCGCAGTTCCGGGGGCAGATCGCTCAACTCGATTTCCCGCCCGGACGCCATGACCGTCAGCCATCGACAGAGATTTTCCAACTGGCGCACGTTGCCGGGCCATTCCAACCGACTCAGAAACTGTTCCGCTTCGGGGCGAATCACCTTGGTTTCCACGGTGAGTTCCCGCGCCGCCTGTTTCAGGAAATGCCGCAAAAGTAAGGGAATATCTTCGCGACGATTGCGCAAGGACGGTAAGTTGATGCGGATGACATTCAGGCGATGAAACAAATCCTCGCGGAATTTTCCTTCCCACACCCGTTGTTCCAGATTTTGGTGGGTGGCGGCGATGACCCTGACATCCACTTTGGTGGGGGTATGCCCGCCCACGCGGTAATACTCGCCTTCC
>DAIUCA010000259.1:0-2081 GCA_036846405.1 Candidatus Competibacteraceae bacterium | reverse complement strand
GCGTTGGCCACCAGCAGATCCACATCGCAGTCCACATGGGGCTGCAAATCCGCTTTGGTCACCAGCAGAAGGCTCGCCTTGGCAAACAGGTCGGGATACTTCAAGGGTTTGTCCTCGCCCTCGGTCACCGACACTAGGGCGATTTTGTGGGCCTCGCCCAAATCGAAGCCCGTGGGGCAGACCAGATTCCCCACGTTCTCGACGAACAAAAAGCCGCCGTCCTCATGACCAGTCGCGGACGGCAAATGGGCCACCGCCGTGCGCACCATGGCCGCGTCCAGGTGACACAACCGCCCGGTGTTGATCTGCACCGCCGGTGCCCCGGTGGCGCGAATCCGTGCGGCGTCTTGGGAGGTTTCTTGATCTCCCTCGACGACCGCCGCCCGGTGGGTGGGCAGCAGCCGCTCCAGTGTGCGCACCAACAGGGCGGTTTTGCCCGCCCCGGGACTCGAAATGAAGTTCAGCGCAAACACGCCCCGACGGGCGAAATCGCGGCGATTTTCCTGGGCCACGCGGGCGTTTTCGCCCAATAAATCCTGTTCGATGTGGATGAGTTGGGGGGTAGCCCCCGTCGGGCGCGTGATGCGCAAGGCCCCGTCGTCGCCGTGGGCATGACCGTGGTCGTGGTCGTGACCGTGGTCGTGATGGTGATCGGGGGTAGGCGTCGTGGCGGCTTGGGGATCGGCGCCGCAGCCGCAGATGACACACATGGATTTAGAGCACCTCGATAGACGTTAAGCGGAGTTCTTCGCCGGATTCGACGATGAGTTGGTGGCTACCGCAGTGGGGACAAGGATCGCCCCGCTGGGCCAAGGTCACGGTAGTGCTGCACGACATGCAAAAGGCTCGGGCCGGCACGCGGGTCAGGCGAATTTCCGCATCGGCGGCCACGGTGCGGCGGGTGGCGATGTGGATGCCCTGGCGGAGCGCGTCGGGGTCGACACAGCTCCACGCGCCGATGACCAGATCCATCGCGATGACCCGCGTAAACCCTTGTTGCTGTTGGGATTGTTCGATGAGGGCCACCAGCGATTGGGCGAGGGCGACTTCATGCACGGAGGCAATCTCCCGAAATTTCGACAGCGGCACAGGGGTCGTGGGCGAACACCAGCCAGGGAGCGAGCACAGCCGCTTGGGTGAGATCGAGGCTAGCGAGGGCCTGGTGGAGCGGCCCCTGGGCGCGGCATTGCCATTCCGTGGGGGCCAGGCTGTGGTAGTCGCCGATGACGCCGTGTTCCAGGGCCACCGCGTGAATCAACGGCCCCCGACGGGTCGCCACCGTGGCCCAGCCGTAGCGCCGCGCGGGCGCTTCGAGGGTACCCACGGCGATGGGGGCGAACGCGCACGCATCCCCCGTCAACAGCGCCGTCAGCCAATCGCCTTCCGCCGCGAGGGCTTCCCCTAAACCGCTCCCCCAGGACATTGGCCAGGGGGCCACCGCCGTCGGTTTGCCGTCCCAATGGGGCTGGCGCCCAAATGTGGGATCGGTGACTAGGGCTTGGGCCAGGGCATCGGAGGTCCAGGCGACCAACGGCAGCGCGGTCACCGCTGTTTTGCCCGCGTCCTGCCAGCCCCGCTGCTGTATCTGGCCCAACGCGGCGGCGTGTTGCGGCAGCGCAATCGCCCCCACGGCCCGTTGCGCGGCCACCAGGGGGGCGTCGTCGATCAGCGGGTTGTCGGTCGTCGCCGCGTCAAGCGCCAGGGCATCCGCCCGCAGGTACTGCGACACCAAAGCGAGGAGCTGCTGGCGCAGGGGGCGAATCGCGGCCCAATCGGGGGTTTGGCCCAGTTGGGTAGGAAACTCCAAGCCCCAGCGCCACAGAACCGTCGCTAACATCTCCGCTGCTAGAGCGGCGTGGGCCGCCGGCGAGGGGGTGATCGCGCCATCGCCCTGAGCGGCCCGAGCGGCATACCGACAGGCCAGGCGCTGGGCGGCGGCGCACAGGGGCAGCCACTGGCCCACCTGCAATTCGGCCACCGTCGGCGTCTGGCCCACCCACAGGGGCGTCAACACCGGCCGCCCGTTGTGGAGGGCGACGGCCAAGCGATTCGCCTCCGAGGTCAGGTGCAGGTGAATGGCG
>DAIUCA010000258.1:0-2118 GCA_036846405.1 Candidatus Competibacteraceae bacterium | reverse complement strand
GTTTGGGAGTTAAACGACCGTGTCGCCACAGAGATTGCCAGAGCCCCCACGGGCTTTCATCCGGATGATGTGAAATGGGTGGATTGGAATGGCGACGGCGTGCCCAATGAGCTACTCGTCACGGTGGAGGGCGAAAGTCGAGTGGCACTTTGGCGCTTCGAGGCCGAAAAGCTGTCCGAAATCTCCTCTGTAAGTGTTCCCGTTCCCCCACAAACGGTAAATGCGGCGGATTTGGACGGCGATGGTCGGCTCGACCTGGTATTGGGGCCATACCAAGGCCGCCAAGTCGCCGTGCTTTTTAACGAAGGCGATTTCCGATTTACCCCGATTGATTTAGCGGCTGCCCCTGATCCGATTTATCCATCGATCGTCGACTGGAATAACGATGGTCGTTTAGACGTGTTGTTTAGTAATTATGTCGATGGTGCGGCGCTGGTTTATCTCAACCAAGGGGATCGCAAATTTGAAGTAAAAGTGCTGTCTCCGTCGGGGCCAGGGCGTCCGCGCCGCGTAATTGCGGCTGATGTCAACGCCGATGGGCATTTAGACTTAGTGATGCCTTTTGAATCAGTGCCGCCGCCCTATCCGCCGGTGGCGTGGATCAAACTCAACGATGGCGCAGGCAATCTCTCGTCTAATCAACCTGACGAGGAACTTCTGGCACCTTTAGGCGGTTTTAGCGATGCCACGTGGCACGGTGCAGATAAACTATTAGCCTTATCTGAGCGCGATCGATTAGTCCTTGCGAGGCGTTCTGAAGCTGGTACCTGGGAACTTCGACAGATTCTGTTGGATGCGTGGCCGATGCCGTTGCAATTCGTGGATGCCGACAGCGATGGCCATGCGGATTTGCTGATTGGCTATTCGGCGGGCAAACAAGCCCTTGTTTTGTGGGGCCCGCTATGGAATCAAGCCGAGGCAATTCCCGAACCGCAAGCCACAACGCCAACCGAGCCATCTTCAGAATGAAAGTCTGGCTGCTTTTTATCGCATTCGGCATGGGTACTGCGGTTGCCGAACCGCCGCCGCCGCAAGTTCTGGCTCGGTTTGAGGGCGAAGAAATCACGATACAGACCCTGCGGGAGTACACCCGCCAGTGGCCCCAGTTGTCTGGACTGCTGGCCGTGCCGGTGACGGGGGTAAGACAGGTTCTCGACCAATACATCGAAGATCAATTGCTCATGCGCGAAGGCGAAAGATTAGGAATTCAGAAACCCGACCATAGCGCTGGTGGCGAGGCGGCTTATCTCAATGTCCTGACACAGCGTCTGGTAACGCCCTGTGTAGAGCCAACGGAGGCGGAGACGAAGGCTTTTTTCGAGGCGAATCCGATGCAATTTGCCACGCCGCCCTTCGCGCGATTGCGGCGAATCAGTCTGAATTACGATGCCAAGAATCGCGACGCTCTTCATCAGAAGCTCGTCGAGCTGCAAGACGCCATCGCCGACAGCAAAACGACCTTTGAAGCGGCGGTTGCAACGTATTCAGAAGATCCATTGACGAGGGATCGACGTCATGGTGATTTGGGCTTTTTAGCGATTGATGTCCAGAATCCCGTGAGAAAGCTGTTTGCAACAGCGCCGATTGGGGCGGTAATTGGGCCAATCGTCGAACAAAATCTGATCTCGATTTATCAAATCACTGCGCGGCGGGAGTCGATTCCGGGGGAATACGCTGTCATGAAAGAAAAAGTGCGTGAATCGGCTTTCAACGCCTGTCGCCGTGAACATATGCGCGTGGTTATCGACGAGTTGAAACAGCGGTGGCCTGTAGAAATTCTGATTCCATAAATAGGCAATTCAAATTCCACCGCCGAGAAATTCTGATCTCGGTGGTGCATTTTTGTACACCCCTCGAGCAGCTTCAGAGATTTATCGCACAAATCGCGGCGATAGCTGAAATCTCATCCGATGCTTTTACCCTGTGCATTGGCAATAACCATCGGCAGCATGGAATTTCCTGGGCCTATGCCATCTTGGAGCTACTGGGACAACTTGATTTACCGAATAATTTGCATATTAGGATTCTGAATCACTTTCAGAATCTCGGTTACGGCCGAGCGAATAACTATGCTTTTAGCCGATTCTCACCAGACTATTTTCTCGTCTGCAATACGGA
>DAIUCA010000257.1:0-2148 GCA_036846405.1 Candidatus Competibacteraceae bacterium | reverse complement strand
CTACGATCCCACTCGCGAGTTTTACAAGGATTTCAACGCGGCTTTCGCGCGGTATTGGCGGGCGAAAACGGGAAAAACCGTCGAAATCCGACAATCGCATGGTGGTTCGGGAAAACAGGCGCGTTCTGTTGCGGATGGTTTGAAAGCAGATGTTGTGACGCTTGCTCTCGCTTTTGACATCGATGCGTTGGCACGCCGCCAGCTTATTCCTACAAATTGGCTGTCTCGCTTACCAAACAACGCTTCACCATACACATCGACGATTATTTTCCTCGTTCGGCAGGGAAACCCGAAAAATATTCGCGATTGGAACGATTTAGTCCGACCAGACATAAGTGTTGTGACGCCCAATCCTAAAACTTCGGGGGGAGCACGCTGGAATTATCTCGCCGCATGGGGTTATGCGTTGAAACAGCCCAATGGTAACGACGAAAGCGCAAAAAACTTTGTAAAAGCGATTTACGGCAACACAAAGGTATTGGATACCGCCGCACGTGCCGCACTGACCACATTTGCATCGCGCGGAATAGGAGATGTACTGATTGCGTGGGAAAATGAGGCTTATTTGGCGCAAGAAGAGCTTGGAAAAGGGCGATTTGAGATTATTACGCCCTCAATTTCAATTCTCGCCGAACCCCCCGTAAGTTTAGTAGACAAGGTGGTCGATGAACGCGGTACTCGTGAGGTTGCAACCGCTTATCTGGAGTATTTGTACAGCTCGGAAGCGCAGCAATTGGCAGCACGTCATTACTATCGCCCCCGTGATCCGCAAATTCTGGCTAAATTTGGACAAAGATTCCGCCAAATCGAGCTTTTCACAGTAGATGAAGTTTTTGGTGGCTGGACACGCGCCCAAGAAGTCCATTTCAATGAAGGTGGAATTTTTGACCAATTTTATCTGAAAAATTAAGTTTTTAGCGATCGATAGGGCGGCAATAGCCGCCTGAAACCATGCAGGGACACGGTAAGTGGGCAAAAACTAAGGTTGCGAGTCCCCATCGTCTATCTCGTCATAGATCAAACAAACGCTAGCCATAAAGCCGCAAGGTGGCTGCAAACCCAAAAATTGGGTTGCTTCAGCCCGTATTCGGAAAACTGGAATGCACCATATTCAAGCGAATTCATGTTTGCAGCGCCTTTTGCTAACCAAAACCATCAAATGCTTTGCTAAACGGTGCAAATGGACGATGCCGTAGGAAAAATCGCGTAATTCATGGACCCAATGAAGTGGAATTGCCGCAATCGCAAAAAGTGCTGACTACTCGGCGTTGTGTCCCGTCACCCGCGATTCAATCCATCTCACGAAATTTTCATAAATGCAGCGCCATGGGGCATTTGGGCCATTTTTGGATGCCCTTTCGCCACAATTGACCGCGCTATGACCGCTCACGCCCTTCTCGACGGCCTGCTCGACCGCGCCCTCGCCCGCTGCGATCGGGACGACACGGCCCATCCCCGCTTTCCCGAGCTGCGTCGGGTGCTGATTTGCAGCGATTTCGCCGCCCGCGTGCTGCAAGCCGCCGACCTGCGCGATCACCTGCTCAACGGCCCGCCGCTCAGCGACGCCGCCCTTCCCGACTACGCGACCTTCGTGCCCGCCCAACTCGCGCCCCACGCCGCCGCTACCGATGCCCAGTTCGCCGTCGCCCTGCGCCAGTTGCGCCAGCGAGAAACCGTCCGCCTCCTGTGGCACGACCTCCACGGCGCCGCGCTCAATGCCATTTTGGGTGGCCTCTCCAGCCTGGCGAGCGCCCTCACCCGCGCCGCCGTGGATTTCCTCGAACGGCAATTCGCCCAACGTTTCGGTCAAGCGCAAACCCGCCTCAGCTTCCTCGCCATGGGCAAACTCGGCGGCGACGAACTCAACTTTTCCTCAGATATCGACTTGATTCCGCTCTACGGCGTCCACGGCCAGGTGGGTCGCCTGGACCACAGCGAGTATTTCCGCCGCCTGGTTCAGGCCCTGGGCACCCTGTTGAGCGATGTCACCGCCGACGGCTTTGTGTATCGGGTGGACTTTCGCCTCCGTCCCTTTGGCGCCGCCGGCCCGCTCGCCATGACCGCCGACGCCCTGGTGGATTACTACCAAACCCACGGGCGCGATTGGGAACGGTACGCCCTCATCAAAGCGCGGCCCCTGGGCGGCCA
>DAIUCA010000256.1:0-2151 GCA_036846405.1 Candidatus Competibacteraceae bacterium | reverse complement strand
TGGGGTGGGACTCGGCGACGGCGGCGGTGGACAGGGCGCGGATTTCTCGATGGGGCCGCCTCGTGGTCACCCGCGAGCCGTTGCGGGCGACGAACGACCCGAGTTTGGGCGACGCAGCGCGGGCAGCGATGACGGACGGCGTGCGGCAATTGGGCCTGGCGGCCCTGCCGTGGACCCCGACGGCGCGGCAATGGCAACAGCGGGTGCAGTGGGTGCGCCACCATTTGGCGAACGACTGGCCCGATCTGAGCGACGACGGGCTGTTGGCCACGGTGGAACAGTGGTTATCGCCCCATCTGGACGGCATCACCCGCCAGAGCCACCTGGAAAAGTTGGATTTACTGGCCTTGTTGACGGCGCAATTGAGTTGGTCGCAGCGCCAACAGCTCGACGACTGGGCGCCCACCCACCTTACCGTGCCGAGCGGCTCGCGGATCGTCCTGGAATACCCGGCGGTGGAGGGGCGCCGCGGGTGGGCGGCGGCCGCATCGCCGTCACGCTCCATCTGCTGTCGCCGGGTCGGCGGCCGATCCAAGTCACGCAGGATTTGGCGAGCTTTTGGACGACCACCTACGGCGAGGTGAAGAAAGAGTTAAAGGGCCGTTATCCGCGACATCCCTGGCCCGACGATCCGTGGACCGCACCGCCCACGCGCCAGCGGCTTCCACGCCGCCCCTGATGGTTACGGCAAGTGGTCGAGTAACTGCTTTAAGTCGTTGATACCAAAAGGTTTTGGCAGGACGCCGATCACGGTAAGGCCCTGTTGCTGGGCTTGTCGCGCAAAGTCGGTGAGGGTGTCGCGATCGCTGCCGCTGGTGAGCAGCAGATGGGGCTTGGTGGCCTGTTGGGCGAGGAACGAGAAAATGTCGTCGGGGGAGCAATCTGGCATGTGGAGATCGAGCACCAAAACCGTGAGGTCGACGGAGAACGCGATTTGGAGGGCATGGAAGCTATGGACGGCTTCGGCTTGCCAACCGTCGATGCGGGCAGCGACGCGGCAAAGCAGTTGGGCGACGCGGGGTTCGTCATCAACGATAAGGAGTTGGCGGGTCATGATGTGAGGATCACGGGGCTATTTCGGGGAAGTAACGGTAGCGCCTTTTGCGTAGGCCTGTTGGGTAGCGGGACGTTTTTGAATAGTAGCAAACCAACGCTCGACCTCCGGATAGTCGGATAAATCAACGCCTTGGCGCTCGTGGGGCACGATCCACGGATAACAGGCCATGTCGGCGATGGAATAGTCGTCGCCGCTGATGAACTCGTGGCCGATGAGCTGTTGGTTGAGGACGCTGTAGAGCCGTCGGGTTTCCTTGCGGTAACGCTCGATGGCATAGGGAATTTTTTCGGGGGCAAACAAGGCGAAGTGGTGATTTTGGCCCAACATAGGCCCTAAACCGCCCATTTGCCAAAAAAGCCACTGCAATACCACATGGCGCGTGCGAAAGTCGGTGGGTAAGAATTTTCCTGTTTTTTCCGCCAGATACAGCAGGATTGCGGCAGATTCAAACAGGCTAAAGGAATCGGGACGATCTGTCGGTTGATGGTCTACCAGGGCGGGAATGCGGTTATTGGGGGCGATTTTCAGGAAATCCGCGGCAAACTGCTCATTGGCGTTGATGTTAATGGGCACGAGGCGGTAATCGGCCTGAATTTCCTCTAAAAACAGCATTGGTTTATAACCGTTGGGGGTGGGCCAAAAGTACAGATCGAACATGCAAAAAACTCCTTGACAAGGAATGGGGGGCGAATAGAGTGCGCGACTTCCTGCGCCGAGGTGGCGGAATTGGTAGACGCGCTAGATTCAGGTTCTAGTAGAGCAATCTGTGGAGGTTCGAGTCCTCTTCTCGGCAGGAAGTTGTACTTGTCACGACAAACCGAGTCGTGGTGATGAAAGTAAGGCCCTAGGCCGAGATGGCGGAATCGGTAGACGCAGTGGACTCAAAATCCACCGGGGTAGCCCCCCATGAGAGTTCGAGTCTCTCTCTCGGCACTAAACGAATCAGTCGTAAAACCGCGCTGAATCGGTGAATTACCGCCAAAATCCCCGATTTTTCCCCACAGCTCGCGCAAACTGCTCCGATCTGCTCCCAAACATTACCCGCCACAGTAAGAACAACCCCGCGCGAAACGAGCCGTCGAGCGCGGGTAGTT
>DAIUCA010000255.1:2082-2308 GCA_036846405.1 Candidatus Competibacteraceae bacterium | reverse complement strand
GGATCGGAACTATGGTACGGATCGCCAACCGAAAGTTCTTCAGCGTGATCTCTTTCAATCGCATGGAGATACCCTCCTGCCAAGCTGTTTGTTCAAATTAATGTGGTTTCAATTCAGGCCCGTAATCGGGCAAAACCGTCTGGAAGAGGTTATGCCTCTCCCAAGCCCGATTGGCTCCCCGAAGTGAGGAGGGTTCCAACCAGAGTTTGTTTTTGATGACCCCCCT
>DAIUCA010000255.1:0-2072 GCA_036846405.1 Candidatus Competibacteraceae bacterium | reverse complement strand
GCCGCAGCTGTTCTACAGAACAGCGCCTTTTGATCCCTCGTCGAATCCGCTTTCGAGTCGTCATCAAACCGTCATCAACCCGTCAAGAAAGACCGCTAATTTTCGCACCGTTCTAAAGCAGAACATCCCCTTATTTTTCAGAGACTTGCCTGTAGAAGGCTGGGGGATTGGCGTGATTCACGACGGCCAGCAGTACGACTGCAACACTTCAAACAACGAAACCTTTGATCAAGTCCTCGAAAAGCGGCTAGCGCGGCGCTCGCTGCTCCAGGGCAGCTTGAGTGCAGCCACGCTGACGTTCATGGGCGCGAGTCTCTCGGGCTGTGGCGGCGGCGGCGACGGCAGCAGTTCGGCGACCCCGACCACGCCCACGCAGTTTATCGGTTTCCGCGCGGTTCCCGTCAGCGCCGAAGACACCCATGTGGTGCCTCGGGGCTACACGGCGGCGATTCTCAACAGCTGGGGCGACCCCATCAGCGACGGCCCCGCGTTCAAGTTCGACGCGACCAACACCGCCGCCGAACAGAATCAGCAGATCGGGATGCACCACGATGGCATGACTTTTTTCTCCATGCCCCTCGGTTCCGATAGCAATACCCGCGGTCTGCTGGTGTTCAACCACGAATATGTGGAGCCGAATATTCTCCATCCCCAGGGCGGCTACTACTACAACCAGGAACAGGGTACCCCCGAGAACTTTGGTCGCGAACAGGTGGATAAGGAAATCGCCGCCCATGGCGTGTCGGTCATCGAAGTCCGTGCCAACGCCAGCAACCGTTGGTCTGTCGTGCGTCCGTCCCAGTACGGCCGCCGCATCACCGCCGACACCCCCATGACCATTTCCGGCCCCGCCGCCGACGCCCCGCTCATGCGCACCAGCGCCGACCCGACCGGCCGCACCGTGCGCGGCACGATCAACAACTGCGCTAACGGCTACACCCCCTGGGGCACCTACCTGACCTGCGAAGAAAACGTCCAGGGCTATTTCCGTTACAGCAATGCCAGCAACCCCAACGCCGCGATTCTCCGTCGCTACGGCGTGGCGTCCGCCCATTGGTACGGCTGGGATAGCGTCTACGACCGCTTCGACGCCGACAAAGAACCCAACGAGTTCAACCGCTTCGGCTGGGTGGTGGAAATCGATCCCTTCGATCCCAACTCGATGCCCATCAAGCGCACCGCCCTGGGCCGCTTCAGCCACGAAGGGGTCGCCATGGGCTTGGCCAACGATGGCCGCGCCGTGGCCTACAGCGGCGACGATGCTCGCTTTGAATACATCTACAAGTTCATCAGCAGCCGTGCCTACAACGCCAATGACCGCGCCGGCGCCCTGGCCGTGGGCACTGGGCTGCTCGATGTGGGCACGCTCTATGTCGCCAAATTTAATGACGATGGCACCGGCGAATGGCTGCCGTTGGTTCACGGCGTCGGGCCGTTGACCGCCGCCAATGGCTTTGCCGACCAATCGGAAGTGCTCGTGAAAACCCGCTTGGCCGCCGACGCCGTGGGCGCGACCAAAATGGACCGTCCGGAATGGATCGACATCGATCCCCGCGATAAGCGCGTGTACACCACGCTCACCAACAACAGCCGTCGGACCGATGCCCAAACCGACGCCGCGAACCCCCGTTCCGGCAACCAAATGGGCTCGATCATTCGCCAGCGCGAAACCGGCGATGACCTGGGCGCCCTGACCTTCACGTGGGACATCTATGTGTTGGCCGGCGACCCGGATAACGCCAATGCGAATCTCCAAGGCAACATCCGCGCGCTCAACGCCGAGAACGATCTGTTTGCCTGCCCGGACGGGCTGTATTTCGATAGCGCCGGTCGGATGTGGATTCAGACCGACATCGGCGACGGCGAGCAGCTCTCCGCCAACTTCGCGGCCTTTGGCAACAACCAGATGCTGTGTTCTGATCCGACGACGGGTGAAATCCGCCGCTTCTTCACCGGCCCCATTGGCTGCGAAGTGACGGGCATTAGCTTCACGCCCGACCGCAAAACGATGTTTGTCAATGTGCAGCACCCTGGCGATGTGCCCGCCGGCCTGCGGGAACAGTTGGGCGCCA
>DAIUCA010000254.1:0-2385 GCA_036846405.1 Candidatus Competibacteraceae bacterium | reverse complement strand
AACGGGGCTATAGCTCAGCTGGGAGAGCGCTTGCATGGCATGCAAGAGGTCGTCGGTTCGATCCCGACTAGCTCCACCAAGGGAAAAAGCCCTCAGTCCCCTTCGTCTAGAGGCCTAGGACACCGCCCTTTCACGGCGATAACAGGGGTTCGAATCCCCTAGGGGACGCCAAGTTAAATCACAACTTGGCGTTTTTTTTGTCAGCGATATTTAGCCAGCATAGTGCGAACCCGTGATGAGAAGGCTTCACGATAAGTTAGGTCGGGAATGACTTTGGTGAGATCGCTAACAATCTGGGTCACATCATCGGTTTTGGCGAATACCCGCTGAGCCAGCATTAACCCTGCCGGACCAATCGCTTCGGCAAGTAATTTACCTAACTCGGCTTTTAGCTCTTCGGTCAGTGGGATCGGCGGAGGAGGTGCCATATTCGGCAACACGTCCTGGAGCAATTGGTAGAAGCCCAATAACTCTTCGCGCCCCAAATCGAGTTGTCGTGATCCAGATAAGGGGCCGCTCATAAATCGCATGGCGAGTATGGGCGATGACAGAACCTGTCCCAAAGCGGTTTCCCCCTCCTCCCGACCGTAGCGGGCATTCGCCACACGACCGCGTTCCACGCTAATAAACGCCTGGCGATTCCCTTGAAGGGTCAAAAACAACAGTCCCGTGGTTTCAGCTGCGGCTAAATCCAACAGTTGTTCCAACAGGGTGACGGGTTCGACCGAAGCCCCCTGTCCAACGACGTTATCGTCGGGAGGGGGGGGCGTCGCCGAACTCATGGCGCCATTCCGCTCAAATGTCGGTTAACCACCGCTTCCCACTCGCCGGATTGACGCAGCGTCGCCAGCCCTTGATTGAACTGTCTTAGATATTGCTCGGCATTGGGATGGTCTTTCGCGATGATTAAATGCAATTCCGAGTCGCGATTCAGCACTTTGTCGAGTTGCCGAAAGCGTTGACGGGCCTCGGTGCCATAAATTCCCTGAGCCGTTTGCCAAGCCAGAAAAATGTCTGCCGACACCAAATCCACCCGTCCTAAAGCCAACATCTTGAAACAGTTCTCGACGCGGGGAACCCGTTGCAGGGTGATTAACCCCGCGTCGAGAAATCTCTGGATCTCTTTGGTGTTGTACCCCAAAGCCTTACAGGCACGCAGTCCTCGAAGGTCTTCATCTTGGCGATAGTCAATTTCTGCATCGCGGCGGGTAAAAAAGAACTCTTCCATCGTGAACAGCGGATCGGAATACAGAAATACCGCTGCCCGTTCTGCATTGTGGGTATAGGGGAAGGTGCCCAGAAATCGATGGGCTTGGGTCTCTTCGTATCCCCGTTTCCACGGCAAAAATTCTATGTCGATGGGCTGGCTGAATTGCCCATACGTTCGCCGCACCAGATCGGTGGTTAAACCCCCATTCAGCAATTTTTCGTCGGAAAATGGCGGATATTCGTTGCCCGTCGCCAGTCGCAGCTCTTGGGCCGCCACTAGGCCCGTTATCCCCAGGCTAAACAGCAAAATAATGATTTGAATCATTGGGTTAGCCTATCTGCATCATGATCTTGAGGCTCAACCGCATCCGCTCGAAGGCGCGAGCCAACAAGCCAATTTCATCGTTCTGCTTGATCTGCACCGCACTTTCTAAATCGCCGCGGCTGATGCGGTCTGCGGCCCGTGCCAATTGGTTAATCGGGCGCACCACCAGGTAACGCAGCACCACCGTATTGACAAAAACCAGCACGCCAACCAGCACCAACAGTTGTTGTAGAGCGTTGAAGTAGGCGGTTTCCAGAGCTTTCGCCAGCAAATGCGGCGTCACAAACACCTCTACTGTGCCAATGCGGTCGTTCTGTTGGGGCACGGTCACCTGGGCACTGGCTTGAAGCAGTGCGTCAGTGGGGCTTAACTCACCCGCTTCCACATTGCCTTGAAGATTGCGCACGAAGGCGGCAATTACGCGGTTTTCGTGGTTGCGCACGCGCACCGCTTCCACCCGCTCATCTAAAAATGCCGCCCGTGCCGAGGTTTTTACCTGCTCGTCGTCCACCACCCACAGGGAGAGGGTGAGGTGTTGACTGAGCTGCTGGGCCAGCTGATCCGTAAAGTTGCGTAGCCCCGTTTGCTGGGTTTGGGCGTTGCGGCTCACATCCAGATAGGTGAAACCGCCCGTAACCAGCACCAGCAGTACCGTGAGCAGAAATAGCGTTTTTACTTGAATGCGGGCTAGAAGAGGCAGACTGTTAGTTGCAGACGACATGGAAGAGCCTTTGGGGGGGTGGAAGAACGAATAGGGTAGTCTTCAGAATCATGACATCAAGATGAGTTAGACAGAGTGTTTCGACCATAACTGGGCTATTCGCGCTCTGCGAAGAGTCGATTGGCCGCCA
>DAIUCA010000253.1:0-2401 GCA_036846405.1 Candidatus Competibacteraceae bacterium | reverse complement strand
GGGCCGTCGCTTACGGTGTAGGGGGCGTGGGGCGCGAGGGCGACGCTGAGGCGGGGATGGTCGGCGCAAAACTGCTGCACCTGGCGGCCCTTCGCGAGATAGTCGGCGGCGTTACTGGCCCAGGCGCTGGGGAAGTCGAGGACGATGAGGCCGAGGCTGGCGCGGATGCCCATGTCTAGGGCGACGGCGGCGGTGGTTTCGGGGAAAAAGTACATGTCGTTGAAACAGGTGGTGCCGCTGCGGAGCATCTCGGCGATGGCGAGGCGGCTGCCGACGGCGACAAAGTCGGTGCCCATGTGGGCAGCTTCGGCGGGCCAAATGTGCTGCTGCAACCAGGTCATGAGCGGCAAATCGTCGGCAAACCCCCGCAAGAGGGTCATGGGACTGTGGGTGTGGGTGTTGACGAGGCCCGGCAGCAGCACGTGGCCGGGCAATTCGCAGGGGATGGCGTCGGGATGGCGATGGCTGAGTTCATCGCGCGGGCCCAGGTCGGCGATGCGCCCGTCGCGCACGAGGAGACTGTGGTGGTGGAGCGTGGTGGCGGGCTGGATGGGCAACAGCCAAGTGGGATGGAGCAGCAGTGACGTCATGGGAAACCAACAAAGCGAGCCAAGGGGGCGACGAGTCGTAGACAAAAAAAACGCCCCGAACGGGGCGTTTTTGGAGAAAAAGTTAAGCCATGGGCCCCGTCGCGGCGGACGGGGTTTGATTCGAGGGATTAACGCACGCGCTCGGCGTCGACGGTGATGTCCACGCGACGGTTGCGGGCGCGGCCTTCTTCCGTGGTGTTGGTGGCGATGGGCTGCAATTCGCCGCGGCCTTCGGTGGTGATAATGCCGGGGCTGACGCCCTGGTCGATGAGGTAGTTGGCGGCGCTGGCGGCGCGGCGCTCGGAAAGACCCTGGTTGTATTCTTCCGTGCCTTTACTGTCGGTGTGGCCGACGATTTCGATGGAATTCACGGTTAAGCCGGGCTGATTCATGTCAGCCACCAGGCGATCCAGGTTGCGCTGGCCGTCGGGACGCAGTTCCGAGCGGTCGAAGTCGAAGTTCGCATCGGCACCGAGGCTGGCGAACAGTGGGCCGGATTCCACGATGGGGGCACTTTCCGGGGCCGCGACTTCCACGACGCCACCGCATTCTGGGAAGTTCGTGCCGCCAAGCGTCAGCACGCAGCTACCGTAGGGATCTTTCACCGGGCCACCGGCGCCGCACTGCAAAAAGCGGTCTTGGGCTTGGGCCGCAGCACCTGTCAAGGCGAGGGCAGTTAAGAGGGCTAATTTCACGTTCATCTGCAAGGTCTCCAGAAGCGTTTAGAGATTAAAGAGGGGATTAAGAGGTTGACACAGTTATTCACAGGCAATTTGCAATGTCTCCCACCAACCCTAGGCAAAATCTAGGGGGTGCGAATCACCCAGTACCCTAGCGCGGTTGCGTTGCGAATAGGTTGAGATGATACGTTTTTGTGGCAATGATACAACAGCAACAGGACAAGAATGATGCGAATAGCCTTGTTAGAAGATGATCCGTTAGTCGTTCAGTTGATGCAGCGGTGGCTGCGAGAAGCGGGTCATGAGGTGGTGGTGTTTACCGAAGGCCGACGACTCATGCGGGAACTCTCTTTCGAGAGCTTTGATTTGGCGGTGTTGGATTGGATGTTGCCAGATGTGGAGGGCATCGAGGTGTTGCGGTGGTTGCGCGAACAAATTCATTGGCAACTGCCCGTGTTATTTGCCACCGGCCGCGATGAAGAAGCCGATGTCGTCGCTGCCTTGGAAGCGGGGGCGGATGATTACATGATTAAACCGCTGCGCCAGCGGGAGTTGTTAGCGCGCATTACGGCGTTACAACGGCGCACCGTGCCGTTGGTGGCAAACAATCCATGGAGCTACCCGCCGTACCGCTTTGATCCCCAAACCAGCACAGTATTTATCGACGACGAGCCCGTGGAACTGACCCATCGCGAGTTTGAATTGGCGTTGTTTTTATTTCGGGCTAATGGCCGCGTGCTGTCGCGCAACCATTTGCTGGAATCCGTGTGGGGCATTAACCAACACCTCAACACCCGCACGGTGGATACCCACATCAGTCGTTTGCGCAACAAATTGCAGATCAAGCCCGAGCGCGGTTGGCAACTGCGGGCGGTGTATCAGCACGGTTATCGCTTGGATTCGGCGGCCCCGCGCACCGACAGCGAGTAGTGGCGGGGGGCGACAAATCGCCTCAGTTCAAGCCCACTTGGCGGGCGGCGCTAATAATATCGGTCTCGGGATTCGCCGCGCAGAACGTCGCTAAGCCCTCGGCGAAGTTCGCAAGGGCATCGAAGTTCACCCGCGTGTCGCCGGATACCCCCGACAGATACCCGTCGATCCAGAACACCACCAGTCCCAATCCCTCTTCGT
>DAIUCA010000252.1:0-2419 GCA_036846405.1 Candidatus Competibacteraceae bacterium | reverse complement strand
GCATTTCCTTAGGCATCAAGCAGTTAGAGCAAGACCCGTTCTCCATGTTTGTGGCGGAAAACCAGAAAGGCAGCATCGTGAAAGGCGTGGTGCTGTCGGTGGATGCGAAGGGGGCGGTGATCGATTTGGGCGAAGGGGTGGAAGGCACGTTGCGGGCAGCAGATATGGCGCGGGATCGGGTGGACGATGCGCGACAAATCTTCAAAGTGGGCGATGAGGTGGAAGCGAAATTTGTCAACGTGGACAAGAAAAATCGCGTGATCACCTTGTCGATTAAAGCGAAGGAAAGCGCCGAAGAGGCCGACGTCTTGCAGGAGTACAGCCGCAGCACCCGCACCGGCGCGACGTTGGGCGATGTGTTGAAAGAGCAAATGAGTCACCAGCAAGACAGTTAGTTTTACTTCTTAAAACCAGTCGGCTTTCGGGGAGAGACCCATGACGAAATCGGAATTAATCGAGTTGTTGGCGCGGCAACGCACCCAACTGACCTACCGCGAGGTAGAGCAGGCGGTCAAAGTGCTGCTTGAAGAGATGAGTGAATCCCTCGCCCGGGGCGAACGGATTGAAATCCGTGGCTTTGGCAGTTTTTCGCTCCACCGCCGCCCGGCACGCAAGGGTCGCAATCCGAAAACCGGTGAAGCCGTCGATTTGCCGGCAAAGCACGTGCCCCATTTCAAACCCGGCAAAGATTTGCGGGAAAAGGTCAACGAATCGCCCACCGCCTAGACGGCTTGCTTTACCCCACCGACCCACGTCTCCACGTGGGTTTTTTATGGCGTAATCTGCCGCCGCCGCGCTTCGGCGGCTCTTTTGGATACAAACGATGCGATTGCTGATCTTTTTATTACTGGTGTTCCTCGTCGTCCTCGCCGTCGGCCTTACCTTCACCGTCGGCAACATCACCGAGGTGTCGCTTAACTATTACCTCGACTCGCAGGCCATGCCGTTGGTCGAAATTATCCTGTTGGCCTTCGGCAGCGGCGTGCTACTCACCGTGGTGGCAAGTTTGCTGGTCATCGTGCCGTTATGGCTGCGTCTCACGCGGCTCCATAGCCAACTGAAACGCCAATCCCTGGAGCTTACCGACCTGCGCGAACAGCTCGATCCCTCGTCGAGCGCCGCATGATCGAACTGCTGTGGCTGCTGCTGCCGGTAGCCGCTGCCTCGGGCTGGTGGATTGCCAAGCAAGAAACCCCAGCAAAATCAAAGTCTTGGGAAAACACCCTGGATTTTTCCCTCGACGAACCCGCCCCGCCTTCGACGACCCCGTGGGCCGCCAATGAGGCCCTCGCCCTAGAGGTTGGGCGGTTTCTGCGTCAACAGGGCGATGTTTCCCAAGCCATTTTTCATCACCGTCATTTATTAACCCAATTTCCCTATGGCCCGTTACACCAGCAACTGCGCTGGGAATTGGCCGAAGATTTTCTCACCGCCGGCCTCATCGACCGCGCGACAGAGCTATTCAACGATCTGCTGACCGAGGATGGTTGGCAAACCGCCAGTTATCGCAAGCTCATCGAATTGGCCGAACGCCAACAGCATTGGCAACACGCCATCGCCTTAAGCGAAAAATTACACCAGCGCGTTCCCCACGAACCGCGCGTCGCGCTGAGCCATTACCGCTGCGAACTCGCCGAACGCGCTTACACCGCCCAACAACCCGACCTCGCCCGCAGCCATCTGCAACAGGCCCTCGCCGATCATCGCCCATGTGGTCGCGCCTGGCTGCGCTGGGGCCAATGGGCCGCCGCCGCCCACCAAGAACGCGACGCCTTCGACGCCTGGCGACAACTCAGCCACGAGGTGCCCGCGCTGCTCGAAGACATCGCCCTCGATTGGCTCGCCGCCACCCCCACGCGCCACCGAGAATTACTCACCCTCTGGCAAACCTTCGACGCCCACCAAACCGGCGGCCAATTCACCCGCGCCTTTGCCCTCCTCCTCCGCCAACACCAGGGCGACGACGCCGCCCGCCGCTATTTGCGGGACAAACTGGCTCGCCATCCCACCGCCAGCGGCCTCGCCCTCTTCCTCGACGACGCCCCCCGCGATCTTCGGGACGCGGCCCGCTCACTACTCACCTGGCCACGGCGATACCGCTGCCATCGCTGCGGTTACACCGGCGCCCAACTTCACTGGCGTTGTCCCAGCTGTCGCACCTGGGAAACTACCTTCCCGCTTTTGGACGGCTTACCGCCCTGGCCCCTGGCCTAAATCCCCGATACCCATAAAAAAGGCGACTTTCGCCGCCTTTTACTGACTTCTACCGCCTTTTAATCACCTGTAGACGCGTCACCCGTCGCATCCGGTAAGATTTCGACCAAAGGCGCCGACGAATCCGTATTGGACGGCGCATCACTCGCAGCCGCTTCCGGTAAGGGTTGTAGCAAATCGGTCCATTGCTTGGCGAAATTGTCGT
>DAIUCA010000251.1:1979-2487 GCA_036846405.1 Candidatus Competibacteraceae bacterium | reverse complement strand
TTCCGGTATCGTCAAAGATCATGTCCTTTTCGCAGTCGAGTCTTCGCGGCATGTGGACGCACAGGTTGCGATAGGCCAGGTACTCCCCTTTGTAGCGAAACACCACGACCGACGACGGTTCATTGGCATACGCAACGGCTACCCTGAGATAGCCCCCTTCCTGGAGTTGGTCTGTAGGGCATACCCAAATACGGGTTTTCATGGTGGGTTACCTTCTAATTCATGGCCAACAGGCATCGCCCGTTGGGTTTGGCCGACGAGGGGAACGACTTAACCGACTCCACCGCGGAACGCCAGCAGCGCGGCCGCTGAGTCGCCCACAGCCCCCTCTGGATTCGGCTACAGGTAACCTATTGGGCCGATCTGGCGAATCTCTTTAGAGGACGCGATGGCAAATAACGAGATTCCCGAATGCCCATTCGACGATCTGGAATCCCAGCTCAACACCCGCTTTTTGCAGGGCCTCGCGGGGGATGCGACGGCCTATCACCAATTTTTGGCGACGCTC
>DAIUCA010000251.1:0-1969 GCA_036846405.1 Candidatus Competibacteraceae bacterium | reverse complement strand
TGCCCGCTGGTGCTCGCCGGCATCGGCCGGATGCCCGACACCGTGGAGGATCGCGTGCAAGACATTTTGTTGGCTATTCACCAGCAGCGGGCGACGTACAACCCGGCCCTGCCCCTTACGGCCTGGCTCCATGCCATCGCCAAATACAAGCTCATCGACGCCCATCGCCGTTATCAGCGCCGCGATGCCCCCCTCGAGGGGTGGGACGACAGCGAACTCGCCACCCAATGGTTTGCCGCCAGCGAAGACGCGCCGATGGCCGCCGCCCAATGGGACGTGGCGACCCTGTTGGCGCGATTGCCCCCCATGCAGCGACGGGTGCTGGTGGCGGTGAAGTTGGAGGGCTGCACCATTGCCGAGGCCGCCACCCAAACGGGGCTATCGCCGTCGGCCATCAAAACCACGGTGCATCGGGGTTTGCGCACCCTCATGTCGCTGCTTCCACGGGACGCCGCAGCGAAAAAATCGCGGCCCCCATTCGGCGAGGAGTAACCCGATGATGAATGCCCCCGTCGAGGCCCCCTTGCCGCGCGATCACGCCGCCAAGCCCACTACAGACCAACTCATCGCCTGGCTGGCGGCGGGCGAAACCACGCCGATTCGACCGCCCCATCGCCGCTGGTGGGCCTTGGGCTTGGGGCTGTTGGGGGCGGTGTTGCTGTTTATTGGGAGCGATTTAAATCTGCTCGACCTGCGGCATTTCGGCCAACAACCCCTGTTTTGGCTCCGAGAACTGCTGTTATTGGCCTTGGGCCTGGCGAGTGCCCGACTCGTGACGCGGGTGGGCTATCCCGGTCAGCGCCTTGCCGACTGCTGGCGGGCGGTGGGCGCGGTGCTCCTGGTGATGGGCGCCTGTGGTGGGCTGTTTGTCGCCGCCATCCCCGCCACCGCCGCGCACGACGCCCTGTGGGGCGAAACCTGGGCCGTGTGTTCGCTGTTCATCGCCCTGTTGGCCATGCCGTTTTTCGTGGCGACCCGCTGGGTGTTGCAGGGCCTCGCGCCGACCCAGCTCACCCGGGCCGGGGCCGCTGCCGGGCTGTTTGCCGGGGCGGCGGCGGCCCTGCTGTATTCGCTCCACTGCCCAGAAATCTCGCCCACCTTCGTGGCCGTTTGGTATTCCCTGGGCATCGCGATCCCTACGGCGATTGGCGCCGGGCTCGGGCCACGGCTCCTGGGCTGGTAACCCGCGGCGACCCGCTGGTGCTAGCGCCGATTGACCCGCCGCCAGGCCGCCGGGTCTTGATGGTCCCCCGGCGTCGCCCAAATCCCTCGCCGATTTGCCTTGGCCTCCGCCTGGACGCGCCGGTATTCGGCGCTGTCGTTGTAGGCCGCGTAGACAATGGCGTGGCCCAAGCGCACCAGTTCTAAGCCCACATCCCGGCCCACGCGGCTGGTTTTCACCACGCCCACCGCCCGTCCGTACCGATCCACATCCTTGATCTGAATGAACACGCTGCCCTCGGCGCGGCTGTCCAACAGCAGCCGTTGCAACGCCTCGCGCGACCGCTGGCCCCAGGGTTTTTGGCCCATTTCGGGGGCGTCGATGCCCCACAGGCGCACCTTCACCCGCCGGTTGTCGCAGATGGCCGTGAGGGTGTCGCCGTCGCTGATTTGGGTGCGTTTCACCGTACACAGCAGTTCGCTGCCCTTGGGCGGGGCGGCGTCGGCGGTTTGGCTGGCGCCCCCCACATGAAATAGCCCGTAAATCAGCGCCACCAGCGACGCAATTACCGGCGGCAACGCGGCGCGGCGGGTCATCAGCCCCTGGAGCAGGGGGCGCACCACGGGTTTAAGGACGTGCCACAGGGCGGGTAAGCGGGTTAATAACGACATGTCATCTCCAAAATTACAGCGATTTATGCGTTGAGCCATTGCACGTCGTCGCCCAAGTAGACGGCACGCGCTTGGGGGTCGTCGAGAATGGCGGCGGGGGTGCCGGCGGCGATGACGCGCCCCTCGTTGAGCACAT
>DAIUCA010000250.1:0-2491 GCA_036846405.1 Candidatus Competibacteraceae bacterium | reverse complement strand
CCACCAGGAAAGATTATCTCTAAAATCGGGTCTCATTGCCCTTCCTATTACCGTGCTGACGGTCATTACTGTGCGCCGACAGCCCAGGCAGCCTTGGTTATTCCGCGCATTGGCAACCAATGTCCCAGCAACTATCGCGTGGATAAGCAGGTGTATTGCGTGGCGCTCAATGACCGCGCGGTTGCCGACATCGTGTCACTTCAAGGCAGCCGTTGTCCCCAGAACTATCGGCTCCAACAGGGCGTTTACTGCGTGCGGTATCGCTAGCGCGCGCCGCCGTCTTCACGCGGCAGAGGGAGCGCGGGGCGGAGATTTTCCGCTTTTAGGGCTGCTGGGCGACCCGCTCGCAGCCCTGATCTAGATGGGCAGAGGCCAGGTATTTCACCCGCACGGCATTGAATTGGTTTTCGGCCACGAGCTGCTGCAAGGCGCGATTAAAGGCGTTCACATGGCGCTGATAATTTTCGCGGCGGCGGGAGAACGCCAGATACAGGGGCTTTTCCTCGAGCACCGGTTCCACCATCTGGATTTGGTTGAGAAAGGTGGTGGCCTGCTCAGCGGGGAGCTGGCTACGAACGGTGAATTGCAGCACATCCGGACCGCCCACGATGAGCGACACGCGGCCCCGTTCGAGCTTGCGCAGATTGGTCCAATCGTCGGTCGAGCCGTCGGCCGCGAAATGGCCCTCAGCGGCCAGGCGGTCAAACTCGGCGGTATTCACGTAACCCGTCACCACACCAATGGCGAGACCTTTTAACGGTTGCAAATCGCCGGTGAATTGAAAGGCATCATCGCGACGCTTCCACAAAGCGAGCGGCCCGCCGGCAAAGGGTGCCGACAGCGCCAACAGCTCCCGCCGAGGCACGGCGCTAAAGACTTCCGAACGGGCAGTTTCCTCGATGTAATACTCGGGAAACAACACGTCTGCGTCGCCGGATTCCACGGTTTTGACGGCGCGTTTCCACGGATAAAAGCGCACGTTCACTTGGTAATTTTCCCGCAAGAACGCGCCGACGACGACCTGTTGCACCCACCCTTGACCGCAGATGCCCTCCCCCACGTAGGGCGCCCAATCCAGGGTCGCCAAATGAATCGCCGGCGCCCCTTTGGGATTGAACTGGTAATAGCCTGGCCCGATGGCCTGGGCGGTCACGAGGTGCACTTGGTTGTCGCGGACAAACTCCACATCGAGCGCCCAAAGCGGTGTGACCAAGCTGCTGAATAACAAGCCCCAAAAGCACCGTTTCATCATTGTTTACCTTTGCGTTGAAAGCCCCAAGGTAACCAAGACAAATGACAAATTCTCGCGTTTACAGCCGCACCACGAGCACATCGCAACTGGCCCGTTGGACCAACTGCGTCGCCGTCGACCCAAACCAGCTACTCCAACCAGACTGTTTTGGCGCGCCAATCACGATGAGATCAATGGCGCGATTGGCCGCCAATTCGAGCACCCCTTCCAGGGTAGACAGCGCCGCCACCGTGTAGCGGGGACAGTCTTGCAGCCCCAGCGAGCTGGCCACTTGGGTGAGCAACGCCTCGGCAGCTTGCCGTTCCGCATCCATGGGGGACTCGGGCAACAGCGGCATCAACTCGTAGCCTGCGGCCAAATTGAGGGTTTCCACCACATGGGCGAGACTCAATTGCGCATCGTGGCGCTGGGCGATTTCCTTGGCGCGCGCGGCAATGGCGTGGCGGGTGTCGTCGTGGGGAACGATAGTCAAAACGTGGGTATAGCGAATGTCCATGACAGCCTCATGGGATAATGTCGAGGGAGAACCAGGCTAATCACCGATTCCCGTGATAGACAATCGGGATTGCCTGGGAAATTCTGTCGGACGTTTTGCCTTGTCTATGCTTTTTACTTTGGCGGCTCCCCATCCCATGAACAACTCGCCTCGTCTGCTCATCGTCGATGACAACCCAGACAATTTAGATCTCCTCGAAGCCATTTTGCTCGACGAAGATTACGAGGTGGTGCGCGCGGAAAACGGGGAAATGGCGCTGCAACTGGCCCAACGAGAACAGCCGGATTTGGTGTTGTTAGACATTCACATGCCCGGCCTGAACGGGTACCAAGTGTGCGACCGCCTGAAACTCGACGTGCGCTGCAAGCATATTCCGGTGATTTTTTTAAGCGCTTTGAGCGAGATTCACGACAAGGCCCGCGCGTTCGCCAGCGGTGGCGTCGATTACATCACCAAGCCCTTTCAAGAACTCGAAGTGCTCGTGCGCGTAAAAACCCATGTGACCCTGAGCAAGGCCATGCGGGATTTAGCCGAGCAAAACCATCGGCTCCAGGCGGAAATCGCCGAGCGCAGTCGCTTAGAACGGGCCATTTTAGAAACCAATCAGCAGCTCGAACGCCTGGCGATTACCGACGAACTCACGGGGCTGGCGAATCGCCGGCGGTTTAACGATTACCTAGAGCGGGAATGCCAACGGGCCGCCTGGGAAAAACGGCCGGTGTCGCTGGTGCTGCGCCTGGTGG
>DAIUCA010000249.1:0-2491 GCA_036846405.1 Candidatus Competibacteraceae bacterium | reverse complement strand
TCTACCGCGCCACGGTGGCGGCCGGCGAACAGTCGGGTCACTTGGCGCCGGTGCTCGAACGCCTCGCCGACTACACGGAAAGCCGTCAAGCCCTTCAACAAAAGGTGTTGTTGGCGCTGTTTTACCCCGCGCTGCTCACGGTGGTGGCGGTAGCGATCGTCGTCGGGCTGCTCGCCTATGTGGTGCCCCAGGTGGTTCAGGTGTTTGCGAGTCTCAAACAGGAGCTGCCCCTGTTGACGCGGGCGCTGATTGCCGTGAGCGACGGCCTGCGCAACCACGGTTTGAGTCTGGCGGTGGTCGGCGGCGCGACGGTGGCGCTCGGTCGTTGGCTGTTGCGGCAACCGACCCCGCGACAACGGCTACAGGGCATGTTGTTGCGACTGCCGGTGGTGGGGACGCTGCTGCGCAGTCTCGACGGCGCCCGTTACACCCGCACCCTGAGCATTTTGTTGGGGAGCGGCGTGCCAATGCTCGACAGCTTGGCCATCGCGGCGACCGTGGTGGCCAACGACGCGGTGCGCGCACCGCTGTCGGCGGCGGTGGAACAGGTGCGCCAGGGCCGCAGCCTCGCCAACGCCCTCCACCACAGCGCGTTGCCGCCCATGGCGTTGCAGCTCATCGCCAGCGGCGAGGCGAGTGGTCGTCTGGAACAGCTGCTAGAACGGGCCGCCGTCCAACTGGAACGGGACAGCGAAACGCGGATGGCGGCCTTATTGGGGCTGTTTGAGCCGCTGCTGATTCTCGTCATGGGCGGCGTGGTGCTGACCATCGTGTTGGCGGTGCTGCTGCCGTTGTTCGAGCTAAATCAGCTGGTGCGCTAAACGAAAAACGGCAGCCCCGCGAAGGACTGCCGTCGGCCATGGCCTGGGAACAATTTAAGCGACGGTCACCGGAATCTGGCCGATTTTGCCCCGCCACTCGGCCGGTCCGGTGTTGTGGACCGACACGCCATTCACATCCACCGCCACGGTCACCGGCATATCCACCACGTCGAATTCGTAAATCGCTTCCATGCCCAAATCGGCGAACGCCACCACCTGAGCACCTTTAATGGCCTTCGATACCAGATACGCCGCGCCGCCCACGGCCATCAGATACACGGCTTTGTGATCGCGAATGGCGTCGATGGCGAGGGGACCGCGCTCGGCTTTCCCCACCATGCCCAACAGCCCAGAGGCCGCCAGCAGTTGGCGGGTAAATTTATCCATGCGGGTGGCGGTGGTAGGCCCGGCGGGGCCGACGACCTCATCGCGCACCGGATCTACCGGGCCCACGTAATAGATAAAGCGGTTGGTGAAATCGACCGGCAGCGATTCGCCCCGATCGAGCATGTCGATCATGCGTTTGTGGGCGGCATCGCGACCGGTCAACAGCTTGCCGTTGAGCAGAATCACGTCGCCGGGCTGCCAACTGGCCACCTCCTCTTGGGTAACCCGATCCAAAAACACCCGTTTGCCCTTACTGGTGTCGTAAGCGAGGGTGGGCCAAAGGTCCAGATTCGGAATCTCCAACTCGGCGGGGCCGCTGCCATTCAGCACGAAATGGGCGTGGCGGGTGGCGGCGCAGTTCGGAATCATCGCCACCGGCAGACTCGCCGCGTGGGTGGGATATTCCTTAATTTTCACATCCAGAACCGTGGTGAGTCCCCCCAAACCTTGGGCGCCGATGCCCAGGGCGTTCACCTTCTCGTATAGCTCCAAGCGGAGTTCTTCGGCGCGATTCTGGGGACCGCGCTCCCTCAGATCTTGAATGTCGATGGGATCCATGAGGGATTCCTTTGCCATCACCATGGCTTTTTCCGCCGTGCCGCCGATGCCGATGCCGAGCATTCCCGGGGGACACCAGCCTGCCCCCATGGTCGGCACGGTTTTCAGTACCCAATCGACGATGGAATCCGACGGATTCAGCATCACGAACTTCGACTTGTTTTCAGAACCGCCGCCCTTCGCTGCCACATGTACGTCCAGCTCATCGCCGGGAACGAGCTCGTAATGAATCACCGCAGGGGTGTTGTCTTTCGTGTTGATGCGCGCCCCGGCCGGGTCTTTCAGAATCGACGCCCGCAACTTGTTATCCGGATGGAGATATGCCTGGCGAACGCCTTCGTTGACCATCTCTTCGACGCTCAAGGTGGCGTCCCAACGGACATTCATGCCGACTTTCAGAAATACGGTGACGATGCCCGTGTCCTGACAAATGGGCCGATGGCCTTCGGCGCACATCCGCGAGTTGATCAGAATCTGCGCCATGGCGTCTTTGGCGGCGGGCGAGGCTTCCCGCTCGTAGGCACTCGCCAGACTCTGAATGTAATCCACCGGATGGTAGTAACTGATGAATTGCAGACTGTCGGCGATGGATTGAATGAAATCGGCTTGGCGAATGGTGGTCATGGTTGTTTCCCCGAAGTTTTTTGGCGGCGAAATAATAACAAGCGATAGAACGCAAATAAATTGCCGCATTAACTGGGGACGAAATGGCTAGCCTTTGCCCA
>DAIUCA010000248.1:0-2606 GCA_036846405.1 Candidatus Competibacteraceae bacterium | reverse complement strand
CACGGCGACGGCGACCGGCTGGCCTTGGGTGAGGTCGGCGTAGGCGGTGCGCAGGGCGGCGTCGAGCTCGGGGGGCAGGGGCGCATCGAGCACCCATTGGCGAATCTGTTGGCCCACGCGGGTAAGCGTCGCCACGTCGTCCACGTTTAATCCTTGAAGCGCCTGGGCGATGCGCGTGGGCAGGGCATTGGTAGCGAGAAAATGGCGAAAGGCATGGGCGGTGGTCGCCACCCCCGTGGGCACGCGGACGCCTTTGGCGGTGAGGTGGCTGATCATTTCGCCCAGGGACGCGTTTTTACCGCCCACGTGCTCTACGTCGTTCATACCCAAGGTTTCAAAGGCGACTACATAAGGTTCTTGCAAGGCGAACTTCCTCGATTTGTGAGCAAAACAGGGTAAATCTGCGCATTCGTGGGGAGGTGTTTTGATGCCGAATACTTCTGAGGTTAGCGATGCGTGACCCATTCACCGTTTGCCAACGGATCGTCAACATGCCGCAAATCCCCCCGAAACCGCCGCGAACAAACGCGAACGATAAAAGAAACCGCCCATTTGAGGGAGACCGCTAAATGGCTTGCCAGGGCATTGATTCCCGCAGAAACACCGCGAATTTCGCGCGGCTCATGGATTTGTACGAACAAAATTACATCCTCATGCGCCGATTAACGGCGGAATTGCCCGCCGCCCCCGCCCACATCGTCTCGCGCATTCCTCAGGGTCTCGATCTGCATTTACAAGTCCTCGAACGCTTTCGCTACACCTCGGAATGCGTCCTGACGTATCGGTTTTGTCGCAACGACCAGCCCCTGCTGCAACCCAACCTGCGCGTGCGCATTTACCACGATGCGAGATTGGCCGAGGTACTGTCCTGTACACCGCGTCACCGGGAACCCTTTCTCCTCGTGGAACAAGACAGCAGCCAGCTGCAATCTCGGTGGCAAGCCAATCGCTTTTTGTATAAATGGCTACAGTACTGTCTAGGACAGGGCCATCAATTTTTCCAACAATATCAAGGGCAAACGCCAATAGGTTTTGTGCGGCTAAATAGTTGATTGTTTTAGTGGGGCATACTAGATTCGATTTATGCGGTTTCTATTCCCCCTTTGCAGCCAAGGAGTTACCCCCGATGAAACTATCAACTAAAGGCCGCTACGCCGTGACCGCCATGATGGATTTGGCGATTCACGACCGGAACGGGCCGGTCACGCTGGCGGAAATCTCCCAGAATCAAGGCATTTCCCTGTCGTACTTGGAGCAATTGTTTGCCCGGCTCCGCCGCCATGAATTAGTGGAAGGCGTGCGCGGCCCCGGCGGCGGTTATCGCTTGTCGCGGCCCGCCAGCGACATCAGCATTGCGGACATCATTACTGCCGTAGATGAGAAGGTCGATGCGACCCGCTGTGCCGGTAAGGAAAATTGCCACGACGGCCAGCGCTGCCTGACCCACGAGCTGTGGACCGATCTCAGCAAGCAAATCTTCTGCTTCCTTAAAGGCATTACACTGGCCCAATTTGTCGAACGCCCCGCTGTGCTGGCATTAGCCGACAACCAACGCCGCAGTTTGCGCCGCAGCAGCAATAATGGTTTCCAAAGCAGTCAAAGCGCCTCCAATTCTGCCCAGTAATGCCCTCCAGGGAAATGAGGATTACATGGAGTTATTGCCCACTTCATCGCCGATTTCCCTCGATCATTACTTTGATTACGCCGCTACCACACCGCTAGACCCCCAGGTGCGGCAATGTCTCGTAAGCCATTGGGAACAGAATTGGGGTAATGCCGGTGCTATGACCCACGGTTACGGCCGCCAAGCCGCCGCCACCGTGGCCCAAGCCCGCCAGCAGGTCGCTTCCTTACTGCACGCCGATCCTCGGGAAATAATCTTTACTAGCGGTGCAACAGAATCCAACAACCTCGCCTTACAAGGTGCATTTTTTGCCCACAGTAAGCGTGGTAAGCATGTCATTACCGTGCAAACCGAACACAAAGCCGTTCTCGATCCCCTGAAATTTTTGGCGAGCCAAGGCGCGACCCTCACGGTGCTCCCGGTGGACCGCAACGGCTTGCTATCCCTCGACGCCCTCCGCGACGCGCTCCGCCCTGAGACGATTTTGGTGTCGGTGATGGCGGTGAATAACGAAACCGGGGTCATTCAGCCCCTCGACGCCATCGCCGATCGGGTGAAATCCCATGGGGCCCTACTGCACGTGGACGCGGCCCAAGCGGTCGGCAAGCTCCCCCTGGACGTAAACACCCTGCCGGTGGATTTGTTGAGTGTGTCGAGCCACAAAATTTATGGGCCCGTCGGTGTTGGTGCCTTATTCGTGCGCCGACTGCCCAAAGCCCGCATCGCACCCCTGATGTTTGGCGGCGGCCAGGAACAGGGGCTGCGCCCGGGCACCCTGCCCACGCCGCTGTTGAGTGCGCTGGGCCTGGCGTGCGAACTGGCTGACCAACGACGCGCGGCCCTTTACGATCACTGTCAACAACTCACAACCCATCTGCTGGCGCGGTTGCAAACGGCCCTCGACGGCGTTCACTGCAACGGCGAACACGCGCCTCGGGTGCCGCATATCATTAATGTGTGCATCGACGGCATCGACGCCGAA
>DAIUCA010000247.1:0-2638 GCA_036846405.1 Candidatus Competibacteraceae bacterium | reverse complement strand
AGCTCGGCCAAAAACTGTCGTCCAAAAGCGCTGTCGCCAATGGCAGCCAACACGGCGAGCAGGTCGCCGAAGTCGCGCAGCTCATCGAGATGGGCCAAACGCTCCAAGCGGGGCACCAGTTCCAGGGAAAACGGCAAGTAGCCCGACAGGGTGTTGAATCGGGGGAACGCGCCATTGCTCAGATACTGTTCGTTGTGTTCGAGGGCGAGATCGGCAAGCAGCGTGGCGTAGGGCAGGGGGTTCATGTCGGGATGGCACCAGCGCAGTTCCTGTAAACGCCAAGGGTCGAAGCGGCGAGACGGGTCGCTTTCCAACACACCGCGGAAATAGGCTGTTTGGTCTTCGCCTTGGAGGTGTTCGCCCTTGACTTTCGGCGGTTTGCCCGTGGCTTTCGGATAAATCCAAAGATTTTTCGGCGTCGTCGGCCGCAACAACCACCCCAACAGCAGTTTCACAGCGGCTTTGAACAGCGGGTCGTAGGGGGGAACCCCCAGGGGGTCTTCGTCGGCAAACCGTCGGTAAAAGATGAACGGCATGACGTCTGGACAGGCCCAGAAGGCCTTCAAGGCCTCATGGGTTGCCCTGGGGTCTTGGGGGTCGATGGCGGGCAGCGGCCCAGGGACATCGGGTCGTCCGCGACAAATCACCCCGGCCATGACGCCCGCCGTTTGTCCCACAGCCTCGGTTTCCCGCGGGCACCAGTTTTCATCCAGATACACGGTGAAATCGTCCCCTTGAGCGAGAAACGCTGCGAAATCCGCGGGCGCGGTTGCCAAGGGCTGCGCGCGCGGGTGTTCCTCCAAGGCCCCGAGGGGTTTGGCCGAACGTTGTTTTGGTGATTTTGGGGATTTCAGTTTGACCGTGGGCCTGTTGGTGGGGCCAGCGCTTAACGGGCGCAGCCAGGCTTGAAAGCGCAGATAACCCTCCGCCAACTGGCGCACATCGCCCCAAACAGCGGCTTTCCCCGCGAGCACGATGCCGAGCTGCTCCAGCAGCACCGAATCCGATAACTCGGCGTCGATGAGCTGTTTGATCAGGGTTTGCGCCTTTTGGAGACGACGGGCCTCGTCGAGGGTCGGCTGCCAGGTGCGCAGCCGACGGATCTCAAAACCTTCCGCTGCCAGGTCATCGAACTGGGCGGCGGTGGGCTGATAACCAGAAATGGCGCCGGCGATCCAGCGGTTCGACCAGATAGGCCACAGGGTGACCCAATGGGGCAGATCGGGTTCGGCGAGCACCTTGCCCCGGGCCATGGTGAAGCCCCAAGCGGCTTTTTTCGGATTGAAGTTGACGGCCACCTCGAATTCGACCCGCTGGCCCACTTTGAGCGGTCGGGCGAGTTGGTTTGCCATGAAAAACGGGTTTTCGGAGAAATGGGCCTGTTCGAGAAATCCGAAGGTGGGGTTATCCGCCGAGGGCAGCAGTTGGGCGATCACCCCCTGCCACCATTGGCCTTTGAGTTCGGCGATGATTTGGGGTCGTGCGGCCTCGTCCTGAAGCAGTTCGGGGTCATATTCGCGGGGCGGCGGGGTGTCTTGGGTCATGGGAACAATCCTTGGGGAAACAGGGGCGATCAGTGACCCGTCGGCTTGCCGAAAAAGGCCGTGCCGACGGCGATTTGGCTCAACGATAGTTAAACGGCAACCCGCTCAACGCATCCCACAGACCATTGGGCGTCGGCGCGGCGAGTACGGCGGTGAGGGTTTCGATGGCCGCGCCAGCACCCCGCAGCACGCGGGCGCAGGTTAACAACCGTTGTGCCGTGTCGCGGTCGCCGTCCTGGTTGAATAAACACACCGCCACGCAGGCCCAGGTGGCGCCGATGAGCGCCATGGTGGCCCCATGACCGGGTTGGTCGGCGAGCTGCACCGCCCGCATCAAACAGCTATGCACCGCCGTATCGAGGGAATCGCTGGGATCCACATGGAGATGGAGCAACAGCGCCCGATGGCCCCAAATAGACGGCCAAGGGTGTTGGGGATGGTCGCCGCCCCATTGGTCGCAATGGTTCAAGTACGCCGTGCGCAGGTCGGTTAAGCCGCCGTTTTCCACCAGCAACCGCAGCAAAAAGTGGTGGTGATATTGGGTGGCGATGGCAGCGTCCTTCGCCCATTGGGCGCCGGCCCCGGCGGTGAGCGGCCCCAGAAGTTCGCCAGCCACAAACAACAACTCATCCAAATCGCCGTCGAGGGCGTTAAACGCCCGATAGGTGCCGGTTTGGGCGCGATCGCCGGCCTGTTCTGCCGCCGGAATGGTCTCGTCGGCAAAATGTTCCAGCGCGGCATCGAAATAACACTCGGCCTCCAGGGCCTCGCCCCGCATGGCCTGGTACTGGCCCGCCGCGCTGAACAACCGCCCTTTCCACTGAATCGGCAACGCCGCCAACAGCGGGTCGTCGAGGGCGTCTTGCACCGTGACGAAGGCGTGGTCGAATTGAAACTGGTCGGCGTAATGCACCGCCAGGTGTAAATCCGCTTCGACGCAGAGTTCTCGGTGATGGGCCTTAAACGCGCCTCGCAGCTGAAGGTATTGCTGGGCCGCGTCCCGAATGCGCACCGGGTCGCCGTCGTGATTCGCGTGTTGCAGCGCCGTCAAATAATTCAGCAGCCTTAGGGGCAACGGCGTGTGGTCGTCCACC
>DAIUCA010000246.1:0-2683 GCA_036846405.1 Candidatus Competibacteraceae bacterium | reverse complement strand
CCGGTTCGACCAACCCCACCAGCGCCCGCCCCAAACAAGCCAGGTTCCAATGGGCCACCCGCGGTTGCTGGTTATAGGCGTAGCGCCCGCCCTCGTCGGAATGGTTAAACACCGCATCCGCTTGAAATTCATCGAGAAAGGCGTAGGGGCCGTAGTCCACCGTGAGGCCCAAAATCGACATGTTGTCCGTGTTCATCACCCCGTGGACAAACCCCACCGCCTGCCACGCGGCCACCATCGCGGCGGTCTGTTCCACCGCGTGGCGATACAATCGGCCATAAACCTCGGCGGGCGTGTCAGCGTCGGTTCGTGCGGTCGGCAAATGGCCATCCACCACAAAATCGGCGATGGCGCGCAGCACGTCCGTCTGATTACGCGCCGCGAAATACTCGAAATGCCCAAAGCGCACGAATGTGGGCGCGATGCGCAGCACCACCGCGCCGGTTTCGATGGTTTCTCGTTGAATTGGGGCGTCGCTGCCGACAAGAGCGAGGGCGCGGGTGGTGGCAATGCCGAGCGCGGCCATCGCTTCGCTCACCAAAAACTCGCGGATGCTCGATCGCAGCACCGCAAAACCGTCGCCAAAGCGCGAATAGGGGGTGCGGCCGCTGCCTTTGAGCTGCCATTCCATCCGCCGACCGTCTGCCGTGCGCTGTTCGCCGAGCAACACGGCCCGCCCGTCGCCCAATTGCGGCACGAAATGCCCAAATTGATGGCCCGCATAGACCGTCGCGATGGGTTGCATCCCCGGCAACGGCGCACCGCGCAGCACGTCGCACCAATTTAGGTCGTCGTCGATGCCTAAATCCCGCTGTAGCGGCCCACTCGCGGCGATGAGATAGGGTTCGCCGCGCAGATACGGGGTCACCGCGCTGAAACACGCGGTCGGTAAACGGGCAAAGGGTTGGTCAAACGTCGGGGTCGGCATCGGTGTAGCCCTCGTCGGCGGGGAGATCGGGTTGTTGCAAGGCCCGTTGGGCCAGTTGATCGCACCGTTCGTTCTCCAACACCCCCGCATGTCCCTTCACCCAACACCATTCCACCGTATGCGACCCGACAGCGCGGAGCAGGCGCTGCCACAAATCGGCGTTGGGCACGGGTTTTTTGTCCCGTCGCCAGTCTTTTTTCGCCCAGTTATGCACCCAACCCTGGGTAAACGCCTTCACCACGTACTGGGAATCGCTGTAGAGCTTCACCTGGCAGGGGCGTTTTAGGGCTTCGAGGGCGACGATGGCCGCCATGAGTTCCATGCGGTTGTTGGTGGTGTGGGCAAAGCCGCCGCTGAGTTCTTTGCGATGGTCGCCCGCTTGAAGCACCGCGCCGTAGCCGCCTCGCCCGGGGTTGGGACTCGCGCCGCCATCCGTGTGAATGATGACGCGATTCACGCCGACGGCGCGCCATCCGCTGCGCTGTCGTCTGTCGCATCGGCGATCGCGGGGCCGTTGAGGGCGGCGACAAACCCGCGACTGTCCAAGGTGTAGGCGCGGGCAAAGCCCCCCACAAACCGCGCGGTTGCGACGGCCATTTCCACCAGACAAAAGTCGCCAAATTCAAACAGTTGGGCCGATTCGGGAAGTTTGGCGCGGTAATGGGCGGCCAAGGTGCTGTATTCCCCCAGGGTTTTGTCCATAAATCGCGCGGTGCCAATGAGCGATACCCGCGGCAACGTTTGGGGATCTTGGTTTGGGCATTCGGGTTGGGTAATGCCCAAGCTCAATTGGGGGTGTTGGCGCAGGTTTTGGGTGTGGGGCGACAGTTGGCTCAGATGCAGCAGCACGGTGGCCACCTCGCGGCGCAGGACAAAGCCCACAAAGGAACATTCCGGCTGGCCGTCGGCGCTCAAGGTGGCGACCGCAGCCCAGCGTTGATGAATCAAGAGATCGGCCATCAGTCGCTGTTCGGCGGTGGGCATTTTGCGGGCGCGAAAGGGTTCGGGAATTGTGACGAGTGGCGGAATCGACATGGGCAGTCACCGAGGCGAAAACCCAGGACATAACCCGTCTGTCGGGCGGATGCCAGGGGGCTTTGGGCGGTTGTCGCGATGGCGAGGCGGTCGGCAAAATGCGGCTATTCCCCCAGCAACGGTGTTTATTGGCCTTATGGAACATCCTGTCGATCGCAAATCTCCCCCCGATGCCGACGCCAACGACGACACCCTGGCTGCCCGCATTGCCCGCGAACAGCAGCGCCTCGACGAATTGCACCGCGATTTGGACGCCCAGCGGGCGGTGTTTCAGCTGTCGGACATTACCGGTAATTCTGGTCAGCCGCCGGTGCCTCCGCCAGAAATGTCCCCGCGCGATGACTTGAACGCTACCGGTCGGGTGCGCGGGGCATCCGCGCCCAAATCGCCGCGCCGCGCACGGCCGTCGCCCACGCGTGCCGACCTCAACGCCACGCTCACCAAGCCGTTGCTGCTGACGGATTCGGCGACGGCGGGCCAAGAAGAGCAGGCGAGTCGTCAGCGGTTTCTATTGATCGGTGGCGGCATCGTGGCGGGCTTAGCCATCGCCCTGGTCGTATCGGCCCTGTCATCGCCGACGGCGCCACCCCCGCCGGTCGTGGCGGAACCGCCCGCGCCTCCGCCGGTGGTTGTTGCGGAACCGCCTCCGCCTCCGCCGCCGGTGGTGGCGGAACCAACCGCGCCGCCTGTGCCGGTGGTGGCGGAACCAACCGCGCCGCC
>DAIUCA010000245.1:0-2705 GCA_036846405.1 Candidatus Competibacteraceae bacterium | reverse complement strand
CAGGTCATTTTGGACCAAAATCTACCTCAGTCTCCTCCGTGACGACACGCTCTAGTGTTTGAAGTGGCGGCGGTGGGCAAACACCATCGCAATGTCTAGGGACTGGGCCGCTTCGATGACCTCGTCATCGCGCATGGAACCGCCTGGCTGAACGATGGCACGGATGCCAAAACCCGCGATGTAATCGATGAGATCGCGGAACGGAATAAAACCATCCGACGCCATCACTGCCCCCTGGCACGACAGCCCAAAATGCTGCGCGTTTTCTACGGCGATTTTGGCAGAACCGATGCGATTAGGCTGTCCTGAACCGATGCCCACAGTCATCTGTTGGTGGGCTAGCACGATGGCGTTGGATTTGGCGGCAAAGGCAATTTTCCATGCAAAATCAAGAGCTTGCCAGTCTTCATCGGTGAGCGTGTGGGCGGTTTTGAGCGTCGCCCCGACCAGGGTAGGCGTCTGATCTTGGCGCTGTACCGCTAAATAATTCTGAAACAGGGTTTTCGCTTCTAAGGGCGCGACGGTCGCCCATGAGCCGACATAACGCAGCAATTTCAGCTTTTTGCGACTTTGCAGAACAGCCAGTGCCTCATCGGAAAAGGCGGGCGCGACGATGAGTTCGACAAAATGCGTACCCAAGGCCCGAGCCGTCGATCCTTGGACGGGACAGTTGAAGGCCATTACGCCGCCAAATGCCGAGGTGGGATCGGTTTTGAGCGCGTTCTGATAGGCGGTGGTGTCGTCTGCGGCGGTCGCGACACCACAGGGCGTTGCGTGTTTCACAATCGCGCAGGTCGGCGTCGCAAACTGCCGCGCACAGTCAAACGCCGTGTGGGCATCTACCAGATTGTTAAACGAAATGTCGCCTTTCAGAATCTGAAGATCGTCGCGGCCCTGGGGCTGCTGATACAACGCCGCCGCCTGATGGGGATTTTCGCCATAGCGTAAGTCCATGATTTTATTGCCGATTAACTGCATTTGCGGCGGTAACGGCGACGGCGTCGCCGATTTGAACGCGGCGATTTTGTCGAATTCGCCGACGATTTCCGCGTCATAACGGGCGATGTGTTGAAACGCTTTCTGAGCCAATTGCAGCCGCTGCAGATAATCCAGATCGCCGCCTTGGGCGAGCGCGTCGATTAACGCGGGATAGTCGGCAGGCGAGGTCAACACCACGGTGTGGGCAAAGTTCTTGGCGGCGCTGCGGACCATGGTGGGGCCGCCAATGTCGATCTGCTGCAAAATCGCGGCGACATCGGCGTCGGATTGCACGATGGATTCGGCATTCGTGGCGTAGAAATTCACGATCAGAAAGTCGATTTTCGGAATGTCGGCGTGGGTGATGGCCGATAATTCGTCGGGTGTACCCAGCAAGCCGCCGTGAATTTTCGGATGCAGCGTTTTGACCTTGCCGCCGAGCATCTCGGGAAACCCGGTGTACTCGGCGATGGCGGTGGCGCGGATGCCCTGTTCGACGAGCAGTTGGTGGGTGCCGCCGCTGGAGAGAATCTCGATGTCCAGGGCCTGGAACGCGGTGGCGAGTTCGATGACGCCTTGTTTGTCGTAGACGCTGATGAGGGCTTTTTTGGATTGCACGGCGGGGGAACCTTGTTTCAGAAGGGGGATGAACGCTTCTCGATGATGAAGCTGTAGCTGTCTGGATGGCGCAATTTACCCAGACGCTCGTATTTTGAGGAAGGCAGTTCAAAGTCTGCTGCCGCCCATTTGACGGGGGCCATGGCGGCTAAGGGTTGGATGGCGCGGGCGATGTCGCGGCCATAGTCGGGAACGTCGGTTCTGATAAGTAATCGACCGCCGACGGCGAGTTTGCCGATGGAATCCCGTAGAAAATCATCGTCAATGAGGCGACGAGATTGGTGGCGATGCTTATTCCAGGGGTCTGAATACAACACGCGGATTTCGCTAAAACTTTCGTCGGCGACGAGCAGATAAAACAGCCGCGCGTCGCCGTGGAAGAGGCGCAGATTGGGGGGCGTTGGCCCACGGTGCATCGCCGCCAAAGCATTCAGAATGCCGACGGAATAAATCTCGACGCCGATGAAATTGGTGTGGGGCTGCTGTTGTGCCGAATGCAGCAGCACCTCGCCGTTGCCAAAGCCAATCTCCAAACTCAACGGCTGTTGATTGCCAAAAATCGTTTGAAAACAAAGGGATGCACTGTGATTGGGGATGACAAACCGATGGTGCAACTGCTGGGAGAACGCCGAAATCTGCTTTTTTTGCTTGTTCTTAGAACGCATGTTGGAAATCGAGATAAATGATTTTTTATTTGCCCAGGGCGGGAAAGCTCGCTAGGTTCCGCTGCCGATTCGCGGGTGTAGTTCAATGGTAGAACTTCAGCTTCCCAAGCTGATAGCGTGGGTTCGATTCCCATCACCCGCTTAGGTTTCTTTAGGGTCTTTGACTGAATTACCCAGTCGATTTGAGCCATTTTCGCCGCGCTTTTGTGTGCGAAATGTGTGCAAGGCCCAAGCGAATCAAACTCACAGACGCCAAAATCGAGGCCACGCCCTTCGCGTCTGAATCCCGTCAGTACATCGTCGCCAACGCCACCGTGGGGAAGCTCAAGCTCTACGTGTGCCGTTTGTGAAAACCTGGATCGTCCGCGCTAAAGCGCCGCGACATTCGCCTAGAGCGTGTCGTCACAAAAGTTTTGCCCAGAGGGAAAGGATTCTGATCTGGAC
>DAIUCA010000244.1:0-2734 GCA_036846405.1 Candidatus Competibacteraceae bacterium | reverse complement strand
TTAGAACAATCAAAATTGTTTGGATAGGCTATAACTGGCGTTCACCTTTTCCAGCGTCGAGAAATCCACCTCACCCGCCCACGGGACCTTCAGATAATTCTGTAAGAGATCGACGATGATCTCCCGATGGGAAAACAGCGTCTTGTAGGCGGGATCGTTCATTTGGTCTGGACGAGGGGCTTGTTTACTGGGGGTTTTAGCACGCTCGAGATTTTGCCCCCCGTTCCTGGGCTTCCACCACCGCCACCGCGCTCATGTTCACGATCCGCCGCGTGCGCGCGTTTTTGTTGATCACGTGGGCCGGCCAGTCGAGGCCCAAAATCATCGGGCCCACCGACACACAGTCGCCAATCGACCGCAGCAGATTCAGCGCAATGTGTGCTGCGTCCAGATTCGGCATCACCAGCAGATTCGCGTTGCCGCTCAAGGCTGAGTGGGGAAACACCCGCTTGCGCAAGCCCTCATCCAACGCCACATCCGCCTGCATTTCCCCCTCGACTTCGAGTTCGGGGGCCCGCTGGCGAATCAGCCCCAGCGCTTCCGACATTTTCCGCGCCGAACTCGCTTGACTCGTGCCAAAGCTCGAGTGGGACAACAGCGCCACCTTGGGCACCAGACCAAAACGGCGAATCGCTTGGGCCGCCAACAAGGCAATGTCGGCGATCTGCCCCGCGTTCGGGTCGGGATTCACATTGGTATCTGTAAGAAAAATTGTCCCCTTGGGCGTCATGAGCAGACTCATGGCCGCCAGGGTGCGCGGCGGCTGGCTTGGCGCCGTCAACAGGGTTTCTTTCACATGGCGCAGATGATCCCAATAGCTGCCGGAAATGCCACACAGCAGCGCATCGGCCAGTCCTAAACGCACCAGGGTCGCCCCCAGCACCGTGGGCCGCGTGCGCATCCGAATCTTCGCCGTCGCCGGATCCACCCCATACCGTTCCCGCCACTGGTGATAGGCCGTCCAACAGTCGTTGAAATGGGGATTTTCCAAGGGGTCGATGAGGGTGAAATCTCGACCGAGGGTCAGAGAAATCCCTTCTTTTTCAATGACTTCGGCGATGACGCTGCGTTGGCCGATGACGATGGGATAGGCCGTGCCCTCGTCCACCACCACCTGCACCGCCCGCAGCACCCGCTCCTCTTCCCCCTCGGCGTACACCACCCGCTGGGGCGCGGCCTTGGCCCGGTCGATGACCGGTCGCATGGCCAAACCCGCCCGAAACACGAACGACTCGAGCTTGGTGCGATAGGCCGCCATGTCGGTAATCGGGCGGGTGGCCACGCCGCTGGCCATAGCCGCTTGGGCCACCGCCTGGGGCAGCTCCACGATGAGCCGATTATCGAAGGGCTTGGGAATCAGATATTCCGGGCCAAAATGCAGCGATTCTTGGCTATAGGCGGCAGTGACCTCTTCGCCCGGCGGGGTGAGCGCCATGTCGGCAAGGGCTTTCACCATGGCCAATTTCATCGCCTCGTTGATGGTGGTGGCGCCCACATCCAACGCCCCACGGAACATGTAGGGAAAACACAGCACGTTGTTGACTTGATTGGGAAAATCCGACCGTCCGGTGGCGACAATCGCGTCGGGCCGCACGGCTTTCACCACATTGGGCATGATTTCCGGAATCGGATTGGCGAGGGCCAGCACGATGGGGCGACTCGCCATTTTCTGAATCATCTCAGCCGACACGGAATTCGGGCCGGAAACCCCCAAGAAAATATCGGCACCGCTCATGGCCTCGTCGATGGTGCGGTGCTTGGTTTTGGCGGCGTAATCGGCTTTGCGCCCGTCCATCCCCTGGTTGCGGCCTTGATAAATCACTCCGCGGCTGTCGCAGGCGATGATGTTCTCTTTTGGCAATCCCAAACTCACCAGAATATCCAGACAGGCAATGCCCGCCGCCCCCGCCCCAGACGCCACCAACCGCACTTCATTCAACGATTTATCCACCAGGCGCAGGGCATTCAGAATCGCCGCGCCGGCAATAATCGCCGTGCCGTGCTGGTCGTCGTGAAATACCGGAATGTGCATCCGCTCCCGCAATGCCTGTTCCACGACAAAGCATTCTGGCGCCTTAATATCTTCCAGATTAATACCGCCAAAGGTGGGTTCCAGACTGGCGATAATCTCGATGAGTTTGTCTGGATCGGCTTCGTTAATCTCAATATCGAACACATCGATGCCGGCAAACTTCTTAAACAGCACGCCCTTACCTTCCATGACGGGTTTCGACGCGAACGGGCCGATGTTACCCAACCCCAACACTGCGGTGCCGTTGCTGATAACCGCGACCAGATTGGCGCGGGCGGTGTATTCGGCGATCGACCCGGGGTCATC
The DNA here is from genome assembly GCA_036846405.1 of Candidatus Competibacteraceae bacterium. Classification (GTDB taxonomy): domain Bacteria; phylum Pseudomonadota; class Gammaproteobacteria; order Competibacterales; family Competibacteraceae; genus DAIUCA01. Next base: position 396 of record DAIUCA010000244.1, on the reverse strand, counting down.
GACGATCGCCCGACAGGCCGCCGCCACGCCCGGCGAGTAGGCGAGGGCCAAATCCCGTTGGTTTGCCAGGGGTTTGCTCGGAAGCACTTGGATTTTGCCCGGCGTGGGATAGCGGTGGTAATGCAGGGCTTGGGCGTCGAAATCGTCCGTCATGATGGAAGCTGTCGCTGAAAAAAAGGGCGGCGAGTCTAAAAGAAAACCCGACAAAAGGGCTTTGCAGCGCACAAAAAAAGCGGGTTTCCCCGCTTTTCTGCCCAATGGTAGCCAGGCGCGTTAACCGCCCAAGTTCTGCTGCACCTGTTCGAGCTTCTCGGTAGACCACTGCTGCATGTTCTTCCAGATGTCGCCAAAACCGCCGGTGGTAGGCGGCGTCACGCTGTTCAGCGCTTTGAGCAG
>DAIUCA010000243.1:0-2745 GCA_036846405.1 Candidatus Competibacteraceae bacterium | reverse complement strand
TCCTCCAGATTCCAGCGGGTCAGTGGGGAGACGGTGTAATGGCGTTCGGGCCGCGCGGGGCCTTCGGTGGTGAAAAAGCGCATGGGCCAGAATCCTCAAAAAATTTACAGGCAGAACATTACCTTATCCGCCAAGTCCCCCCACGAGAGCGAAAAAATTACCTCCATGAATTGCGCTACCACTGCACAGCTCCAGAATCTGATGGCCCAGGGCGAATTCGTCCACGCCTGCACGCAAGCTGCCCAGGGGCTGCAACAAGCGCCCGCCCATGGGGAATGAGCGTCGTTGTTTTTGCGGGCCGCCCTCCACAGCGAACAGCCCGAACGGGTATTGGCGCTGCGGGATGACCTCGGCGAACGTTTGCCGATGCTCACCCAGGTGCATTGGGGCATCGAAACCGCCCTGTACCAGGGGGAGATCGACGCGGCCCGCGAGGCCCTGTTGGCAAGTGGCCTGCCCCATAACGGTCAGCCGTTCCACGAATTGAGCTATCGAATTGCCCTGCGGGCCGGCGATCTTTCAGAAGCCTTGGCCCAACTCAAGGCGATTGAACGGCTCGTGGGGCGCTGTCCCCTGGAACATTTCCTCGCGCAGTTCGCCCTGTTTAAACAGCTGGGGCGCTACGACTTGGTGACCCGAACAATTGACCATCTGCTGCCCCAACTGCCCCCGAATCCCCCCGCGTTGCGCTGGCAATTGCGTCTGTGGATGAGCGGCATCCGCCATGCAGAAGGCCGCTTTGCCGAGAGTCAACAGGAGTCGCTGGCGCTGATTGCCGAGGCGCGGGCGGCGATTCAGCCCCAGGGATCAGGCGATTTAGCGCTAGCTGCCCCCTGGACCCGCCGCCGACAACACCAGGTAATCGCCGATTTGGGATCGCTGATCGCGGCTCAGCGCCTGCCCCTGTGTCTGTCGTCGGGCAGCCTTTTGGCTCTGGCGCGGGAGGGCGACTTTTTCATCAGCGATAAAGACGTGGATTTGGCCGTGCTGGATGCGCCCGTCGAAGCCGTCGCCTCCCGTCTGATTGCCAGCGGTTTGTTCCAACCGGCCGATCTTTCCGAAAATCTGATGGGCTATCAGCCGCTGCGCCATCGGCCCACCGGGCTGGCGGTGGATTTGACCCAGTACGCGTCCACGGCCACCGGTTGGGTCATCCGTTGGCGCGATGGGTCGGGGGCCGTGCTGCGGGAGGCGCGGTGTCCGCCCTTTGAGGCGCGAGAGTCCACCGCCCTGGGGGGATGCGGTCAGGTGCCGATTCCCCATCCCTGGGCAGGGTATTTAACGGCGGTCTATGGGGACTGGCGCACCCCAGACCCGTCCTTCGATACGGTCGTAATGGCCAAAAACCTGACCGGCTTGACGCCGTTTCTCATCAGCCTGGGCCTGTTGCGCCTCGCCCACGCCCTGTTCAGCCGCCGACCCGCCCGGGCCCGTGCCCTGGCAGCCCATCTGCGACACCAGGGGCTAACCGACGCCATTTTGGAGAACATCGATGACTGATCTGGGTTTGTCAGCCGTGCCGTATCAGGTGGGATACGCCACCGGCTGTTTTGACCTGCTGCATGTGGGCCACCTGCGCTATCTCGAAGGGGCAGCAAGCGCCTGTCGGGAACTGATCGTGGGGATTCCCGACGATGAGATCGTGGCGTTGCCCGCCAATAAAGGACGTCCTCCCTTGGTGCCAGCCGCCCAACGTCTGGAGCTGATTGCCGCGCTGCGCTGTGTGACCCGCGCTCTACCGGTGGCCATTTCCATGGAAGACACCCTGGCGTTTAGCGACTTCTTGCGCGGATTGGCCGTGGAGGCGGTGTTTGTGGGGGAAGATTGGCAGCCCAAGCCCCGGTGGCAACGCCTGCTGCCGGTGCTCACCGCCCAGCAGATCGCCGTCCATTTCCTGCCGCGCACCCCAAATTGCGCTACTACCACCCTGCGCAACGCCCTAAATTCCACATTGCTTCAAGAAATCCAACGCCCATCCCCGAGCCGCAACGCCGACGAATGACCCCGCCCAACGCCATGATCCCTTTCCCCCGTCTCAACCAAGGAAATGCTCCGATGAGCCAGTCCCGCCCCTTCAAACACAGTCGCCTCGCCCTGGCCGTCGCCCTGGCCCTCAGCAGCCCCCTGGTTCACGCCAACGGTTCTGTCACCTGCGATGTCACCGTCGCGACCGACAACGGCACGGGCAATACGGACAACACCCTCAGCTGGGCCATCAAAACCGCCAACAAAGATGTGGTGGTTGCCCATCCTGGAGTTCATCCCGGCGGCGGCTGCGACAACGACACCATCACCCTCACCACCGACGTCACGGTCACGGGGGTGATGAAGCGGCTCATCAACTCCAGCGTCACGATCCAGAGCGACGGCACCCGCCGCACCATCAGCGGTGGCGGCAATTTCCGTCCGCTGTTCGTGAAATTCGGCACGGTCACCCTGCGCAATCTCAATCTCAGCAACGGCAAAGCCCAAGGCGGGTCTTCGAGCCGTGGCGGCGCCGGCGCCGGGTTGGGCGGGGCGCTGTTTGTCTACGACGGCACGGTGACCGTCGAGGATGTGGCGTTCACCAACAACGCCGCCAACGGCGGCAGTGGCGCTGTGAGCGGCTTGGGTGATGGCGGCGGCGGGATGTTTGGCTCCACTGGCGGCGGCGGCGGCGGCGGCCTGTTCGCAAACAGCATCAATAACGCCGGCGCCTATGGCGGTCTCGGCATGTTATCCGGAGCGGTGCTCTTTGACGATGAA
>DAIUCA010000242.1:0-2798 GCA_036846405.1 Candidatus Competibacteraceae bacterium | reverse complement strand
TTCGGACGGGGCTAATATCTGTGCATACGAGAAGAACACCACCAATCGCGTTCTGAAGGGTGGTTCTTATGGTGATCCAGCGTCTGTGATGCGCTCGGCGACAAGAAACGGTGCGGTGGACAGAAATCAGCGTTATCCCAACGTCGGCTTTCGCGTGGTGCGGGAGCCGTAGCCCGATTCACCGCCAAATTGCCCCTCCAAAAGGGTCGGGATAGGCTCCCCGCCCCTTTTCATCCCCCAGCGGAGTCGCCCTCATGGCGCAAAAATTACGGGTGGGCCTCGTGTTCGGCGGCCAATCCTGCGAACACGCCGTTTCCATCATCTCGGCCCGCGGCATCTTGGCCGCCCTCGACCGCCAGACCTTCGATGTCACGCCCCTCTACATCGACCCGACCGGCCATTGGCATTGGTCGCCCACGGACGCGCTCCCCGCCGACCTCGCCCAACACCCATGGATTCGCGTGGCGCTCCTGCCCATTCCCCACCAGGCCCCCGTGAACCTGGACGATCCCACCCAAACGCTCCCCCGCCTGGACGTGATTTTTTCCATCGTCCACGGCACCCAGGGCGAGGACGGCGTGCTCCAGGGGCTGTTCGAGCTGGCGGCGATTCCGTATGTGGGCTCGGGGGTGCTCGGTTCCGCCGTCGGCATGGATAAAGCCGCCATGAAAGCGGCGTTTGCCCAGGCCGAGTTGCCCCAAGCGCCTTACTGCGTGGTGATGGCCCACCAATGGGCCGCCGATCCGGCGGCGGTGCAGGCCGACTGCGAGCGGCGCCTGGATTACCCCTGGTTCGTCAAACCGGCCAATGCCGGCTCCAGCGTGGGCATTCACAAGGTGCATCACGCGGGCGAGTTCGCCGCCGCCATGGACGACGCCGCCCGCTACGACCGCAAGCTCGTCATCGAAGCCGGCATTGAAAACGCGCGGGAAATCGAACTCGCCGTGCTGGGCAACGCGACGGTGCGGGTGTCGGTGGCCGGCGAAATCGTGCCGTGCAACGAGTTTTACGATTACGCCGCCAAGTATCTGGACGACCGCTCCCAACTGTTCATTCCGGCGGTGCTGCCGGCCCAGGTGCTGAAGCGCCTTCAGGAGTACGCGGCGCGGGCCTTCGTGGCTTTGGATTGTCTCGGCATGGCGCGGGTGGATTTTCTCGTGCGCCGCAACGACGACGCGATTTTCATTCTGGAAGCCAACACCCTGCCGGGTTTCACCCCCATCAGCATGTATCCCAAGCTGTGGGCGGCGTCCGGGCTGGCTTACGGAGATTTGTTGTGCGAACTCATCGCCTTGGCCCGCGACCACCACGACCAACAGCAGCAGCGGTGTCTCGCCTTCAATCCGCCGACGCCGCCATCACCGCCTGGGGCGGCCGTTCCAGACGGCGACTCAGGGGAAACACGCACGTAAAGCGGCTGCCGATGCCGACTTCGCTGTGAATCTGCAACTCGCCCCCGTGGCGGCGCACCACGTATTTCACGATGGCGAGGCCCAGGCCGGTGCCGCCCCGTTCCCGCGGACGGCCCCGTTCCACGCGATAAAACCGCTCGGTGAGTCGCGGAATGTGTTCGGGCGGGATGCCATCGCCGTCGTCCTGCACGGTGAAATAGACCGCCAGGCCGTCGCTGTACCAATCCAGAGCGATCACCGACCCCCGAGGCGTGTGGTTCACCGCGTTAAACAGCAGATTTGAAAACGCGCTGCGGAGCTCCGCCTCCGCGCCCAGGAGCCACAGGTGCTCATCCAAATGCACCTCGAATTCGTGGCGGCCCTGGCTCAGGGCCTGGGCATCTTCCACCAGGGTCATGGCCATGCCCGGCACCGCGACGGGCTTGTTGGGCGGCAACTGGCCTTCGGTTTCCAGCCGCGACAGGTAGAGCATGTCTTGAATGATGAACAGCATCCGGTGGGCCTGAATCTGGGCCTGCTGCAAGGGCGCTTGCCAGGGCTGTAACTCGGGCGCGTCGCTGTCCACGAGGGTTTCCAGATAGCCGGTGATGACGGTTAACGGCGTGCGCAGCTCGTGGGAAATGTTGGCGGCAAAGTCCTGGCGGGTGCGTTCCAGGCGTCGGAGCCGCGAAATGTCCGTCGCGATGAGCAGATTCTGTTTTTTGCCGTAATTCGTGAGCCGCAGATTCAACAGGCGGTCGTCGTGGGTGGGGCCAGCCACCTCCAGGGACTCGTGATACGCCCGCCGCGCCAGGTAATTCACAAAGTTCGGTTGGCGCAACAAGGCCGTGATGGGACGGCCCACATCCTGTTCCGCGAGGCCCAATAAGGTCGTGGCTTGGGGATTGAGCCATTGCACGGTGTCGTCGCCGTCGAGCACCACGACGGCGTCCGGCAGGGACATGGCCGCATCCCGAAACTGGCGCAACAGGCGGGTGCGCTTGCGTTTGCGCTTGCGGCTTTGGCTGCGCAGCCGCTGATAGTCGTTGTCGATCAGGGCCCACACGCTGTCCCGCGCCGGCGTCAGCCACCGCACCACGTCCACAGGCAGCCACAGGGGCCAGCGATAGGGCCGCTGTTCGGTGAGTTGGTTGAGAAAGCGAAACAGGTGCAGCCCATGCCAGCCCAACAGCGCCAGGCTCATCAGCGCCAAGCCCCGAGACGGCTCGCCCAGCAAGCCGCCCAGCCCCATGGCCAACAACAATAGGCCCGCGCTGCGATAGAGCGCGGGACGCCACACTTGCCATTTCATGGAATAAACCGCCTCTGGTCGCGGTGTTGCGACAGGTTACAGGCGGGTCGAGAAGCGATACCCCGAGCCGCGGACGGTCTGGATCATGGCGTCGT
>DAIUCA010000241.1:0-2821 GCA_036846405.1 Candidatus Competibacteraceae bacterium | reverse complement strand
CGTGAGCAGCGCGATGGCAGCTGGCGCAATCACCGTGCTCGCCGCCCCCGTTGCCGCGGTTGTGGCGGTGGGCGGAGTTACCTACTGGCTGTTTAGCGGCGAGTAATCGCCGCCTTACCGTTTCCCTAAAACCACTTTTCCTTACCCATCCCTTGGGGCATTACCCCCACAATTTTGGAGGATCATCGGATGAAAGTCGTGAATCAACTCGTCCTCAGTGCCGCTGTCCTGGCGGTTCTGTCCAGTCAAACTGCTTTTGCCAATTCCACCGCGATTTACAGCCACCAGGAATGCACGGAAGAGCGCGAACAAGGCCCCGAAGGCAGTACCTACACGAAGCAATGCACCTCCACGAAAGTGACTACTAAGCTCGAGGCCCCGCCAGAGGCAAAGATTTGCACGGAAGAGACCATGACTACCGTGTCGGCGCCGAATTCGAGCGACGCCCGCACGCGCATGAAAAACCGCAGTGGATGCCAAGAGTTTCGGCTGCCTCAGGAAGTCATCGGTGCCATCGGCGTGCTTCCCGTCCCAACAGCCAAGGCAAGCGGATTCATCGCGGTGGCGGATGGCGGCTCGACGGCCTCGGCGCTGTTGGCGGCGGATGGCGGCGTTACCCTCACGGCAGGGGCGATCGCGTTGGGCACGGCCTACGCGATGAACGAAGTGGTTTATTCCGACTGCATTGACCAACAGGCCTGCGAAGCCGCCCAAACCGGCACCTACATCGGGGCCGCCGTGGGCACAACCGCTGCCGTCGTCGCTGCGCCGGTGGTGGCCGTGGTGGCCGCCGGTGGGCTTACCTACTGGCTCTTTAGCGGCGACTAGTCATCCCCGCCGCCCGGGTCGATCGCCTCGGCGTCACCACCGCAGCAGCGTCGGCCCCCGCCCCGACGGGCTGCTAGGGTGAGTTGATGACGGGCTTCGTAATCGCGCCACGCCGTCGCCGACACCTTACAAATTCAACATCGAGTTCGCCTTTCGAGAGCCAGTCGTAGGCCATCTTCGGGGCCAGCAGCAGCGCGCCGTCCAGATGGGCGAGGGCCAATTCCTGGTCGCCGCGCCGATGAAACAGCGCACCCAGACCGTAAAAGCCATGGGGATTATCGGGGGCCACGGCAATCGCCTTCATCGTAATCCGCCTGGGCGGCGTCGAACTGCCCGCAATCCACATACAGCGCCGTGCGGTTGAGATACGCAAACAGATGGCGGGGCTGAAGGACGAGAGTTTTGTAGCTGTTGCCCAATTCGAGCCAGTACTCCGCCGATCGGGGCGACAGCCGACAGGCGGTTTCGCAGTCGGCACGAGCGGCGACGAGCTGTTTCATCGCCGCGTGTAACTGACCGCGTTCGTAAAACGCACTGGCCAACGCGGGGAGTCGGTGAATCGCCGCGTCGTAAGCGGTTTTCGCCGCCACCTGTCCCAGCCCCGTGAGGGTGCCGCCATGGAGTTGGTAACTCTCCGCTGATGCTTCGGGCAGGGCGGTCACTTGGCGAAAACACCGCTCGGTCTCCTCCACAAGCTGTCCCGTCTCCAAATGCAAAATCCCCAATTCCAAGCGATGTTGCCAAGGGGCTAACGATTCGGTGGCGAGCCCCAGCAATGTCTTGGCGACAAGGGGCGGAAACGCTTGATCGGTACGCCCAAGGCGCCTGCGAGATGGGCCGGCGCACTGTCCATGGTGAGCACAAGATCGACGCAGTGCATGACGGCAGCGGTGTCGATGAAGTCATCGGGGCGGTCGTTGAATCCTGGTAAGACTTCGACAACTATTCCTTGCGGTAAGGATTGCAACTGTTCGAGGCCGTGTTGGTATTGAATGCTGATGCGGCGCACGCCAGGAATGGCAGCGCAAACAACACATTGCCTTGATTCGTCAGAGCTTCCGCAAATTGGGGATTGAGCGCGAAGGCGCGGCCAGAGCAGCCCAGGGCCTCGGGGAGCTGCCCCAATTTTCGAGGGCGTAACTGCGATTGTGGAAGGCATCGGCCTGGTGGGGATGATCAACCGTGAAGGTTTCGAGGAGCGGCAAGGCGTCGGCATAACGCTGTTGGCGCATGAAAACATCGGCCTGTTGGAGGGAGTCGGCGGGGGGATGGGACATGAAACCTAGTCGAAGATAGCAAAAAGCAGGCCATTAGACGCAAAAGCTACGGGAAACAGAGGAATGACCCGCTGATGGGGATGTTTGCCGCACCTGCGATGAGCTTCTGCAGTAAATTCGCTTCGGCGGATGTGACAAGGTCAGCCATCGACCGAAGAGAATCTGCCATGCGCTTTTTCACCACCGAAGGCCCCGCGCAGCCCGAAGATCACTACGGTTTCGCCCCACTCGAGCGGTGGAATCTGGACGAAATCACCACGATGATCGCCCAGAAGAAATACTTCCTGCTCCACACGCCCCGCCAGAGCAGCAAAACTACGTATCTGCTGGCCCTGATGGCGTATCTGAACCAGGAAGGCCGCTACCGAGCGGTGTACACCAACATCGAGAGCGCCCAGGCGGTGCGGGAGGATGTGGTTTTGGGTATGACGAACGTAGTGCAAGCCATCGCGAACAGTGCGGCGGCTGAATTGCAGATCGGGGAACTGCGGCTACACGACTGGCACGCCGCACTGCGGGAAACTCGGGGGGGCTCTTGGCGTGCTTCAGGGACTGCTCGAGAAGTGGAGTCTGAACAGCGAGCAGCCATTGATTTTGCTGCTGGACGAGTGTCGATGCGCTCATCGGCGACACATTAATGTCTCTGCTGCGCCAGCTCCGCGCCGACTATCCCCAACGGCCCCGCGCTTTCCCCCAATCGGTGATTCTCTGCGGTG
>DAIUCA010000240.1:684-2824 GCA_036846405.1 Candidatus Competibacteraceae bacterium | reverse complement strand
CGCGGCGCTAACTGATTGAGACAAAAGGGACTTTTTCGGTGGGTGGGATTAACGCGATTTTGCCGCGGGTCGCGGTTAGGATTTTGGCCACGGCATCTCGCCGCCTTGCCACCACCCCCATTCGGAGCTGCTTTTATGTCCCTACGCCTCAAATTCAACCTGTTACTCCTGGTGGCCGCCGCCCTGGGCCTCGCGTTCTCTGCGGCCCTGGGCTATGGCCTGCTGCACCACCACGCCCGCTTGACCGTCGTCGACAAGGCCCAATTGATGATGGAAAACGCCTTAAGCATCCGCAATTACACCGCCCGCGAGCTGCGGCCTCTATTGATGAGTGCCCCCCAGGCCCAAGAAACCTTTTTACCGCAGACCGTTGCCGCCTACGCCGCCGCCACCAATTTCCAATCCCTGCGGGAGAGCAACCCGGACTACGCCCACTACACCTACAAAGAAGCCGCGCTGAATCCCACCAACCTGCGGGATCGGGCCACCGATTGGGAAGCCGACATCATTCAATCCTTTCGCAACAACCCCGCCCTCCAGGAGGTGGTGGTGGAACGAGATACCCCGACGGGACGGCAGCTTCACCTGGCCCGCCCCATTCAAATCACCCAAGAAAGCTGTTTGGCCTGTCACAGCCGCCCAGAAGCCGCCCCCGCCACGATGCTGGCGATTTACGGCAGCCAAAACGGCTTTGGGTGGCAACTCAACGAAATCATCGGCGCCCAGGTGGTCACCGTGCCCATGACGGTGCCGGTGAATCGGGCCATGGAGATTTTCTGGGGATTGCTCGGCGTGTTGGCCCTGGTGTTCACCGGCCTGGTGGTGGTGTTGAACCTGCTGTTGAGCGGCATCGTGATTCGGCCGGTGACCCAAATGGCCCAAGTGGCCGACGCGGTGAGCTTGGGTCACTTTGAAATCCCCGAATATGTCAAGCACGGCAAGGACGAAATCAGCCAGCTATCCGTCGCGTTTAATCGCATGCGCCGCAGCCTAGAAAACGCCCTAAAACTCTTGGAAAAGCCGTAATTTTCTCCCGACTTCCTCGACCGAGTTCTCGACGCCATGACTGACGACGCCACCGTGATGAGTCCCCACGCCCCGCGATTTCTCGGCAAATACCGCCTGGACCAGGAATTGGGTCGGGGCGGCATGGGCGTGGTGTATCGCGCCTATGACCCGGTGATCGAACGCACCGTGGCCCTCAAAACCATTCACCGCGAACTGGCCCGTGGGGAAGGCAGCGAGGAATTTCTGGCCCGCTTTCGCCGGGAGATTCGCGCCGCCGGCCGCTGTAACCACCCGAACATCGTGGCGGTTCACGATTCCGGCGAGGCGGAGGGCACGCCGTTTCTCGTGATGGAATTTGTGAGTGGCGAGCCGCTCAGTCGGCGGCTGCGGGACGGCCAGTCGGTCAGCCTCGCCGTGGTGCGCGTGGTCATGATGCAGCTGCTCGCCGCCCTCGACTGTGCCCATGGTCAGGGGGTGATCCACCGAGACATCAAGCCCGCCAACCTCATGTTGCAGGCCAATGGACGGCTGAAAGTCGCGGATTTTGGGGTGGCGAGTCTCAGCAACAGCCAGTCGCAGACCCAACACACCATCGGCACCCCGAGTTACATGGCGCCCGAACAGTTTACCGGCGAGCTTCCCACCCCAGTCACCGATCTGTACGCGGCGGGGGTGGTGCTGTTTGAGCTGTTATGCGGCCACTTGCCCTACCGCGCCGACAACGCCGCCGCCCTCATGTACCAGGTGATGCACACGCCGCTGCCGGATGTGCCCCACAGCGTGCCGTCGGCCCTGCGGGCGGTGGTGCGCAAGGCGATTCAGCGCGATCCGGCCGCGCGGTTTCCCAGCGCTAAGGCCTTTGGCTATGTGCTGAAGTCCGCGTTGGAAGGCCATCAGGAGGCCCTGTCCTCCACCAGCCAGGCGATTTCCGCGCTGCCCGGCGCCACGCCCCTGGATCCCAACACGGTGAACGCGCTGCAAGACCAGTTGATGAGCCATGTGGGCCCCATTGCGCGGCATTACGTCAAAGCGGCCCTCGTCCACAGCACCACGGTGGAGGCGTTCAAAGAGCGGTTGGCCCAGCACATTCCCAACGCCCAGGAGCGCACCCGCTTCATGGGCACCGCCACCC
>DAIUCA010000240.1:0-674 GCA_036846405.1 Candidatus Competibacteraceae bacterium | reverse complement strand
ACAGGCGTTGATGGTGCACATGGGGCCGATTGCGCGGGTGTTGGTGCGCAATGAACTCGCGAAAACCTCCCTAGCGAGCGTGTTGGCAGAGCGGTTAAGCGCCCACATTCCCGACGAAACCAGCCGCCAGCAGTTTCTGCGCGACAGCGGCCTCGCCACCCCCAATCTCACGACCTCGCGGCGCTAATCGCCAACGCGGGGGGCGATTTCCCACAGCCGCCCGTTGGGGGCGTCGTTCAACACATAAATCCGCCCGTTGGGCCCCACGCGCACCTCGCGGATGCGGCCTAACTGTCCCGAAAACCGCCGTTCTTCTTTGATGATCTGTTGGTTGTCGTCCACCACCAGGCGCACCAGGGTTTGGCCGCGCAAGGCGCCGACCAAGAGATCGCCGTTCCACGTGGGCAACAGTTCGCCCCGATATACCGCCAAACCCGACACGGCAATCGACGGAATCCACACGTGGGACGGGTCGGCAAGCCCCGGCAGTTGTCGGTGGGGACTGATCACCGTGCCGTCGTAGTCGATGCCGTGGGTCACCCGAGGCCAGCCGTAATTCGCCCCCGCCTGCACGCGATTCAGCTCATCGCCGCCCATGGGGCCGTGCTCGTGCATCCAGATCACCTGCGTGACCGGATCGCGGGCCAGGCCCTGAATGTTGCGGTTGCCGTAGG
>DAIUCA010000239.1:0-2872 GCA_036846405.1 Candidatus Competibacteraceae bacterium | reverse complement strand
GTGGAGGGCGACGGCCAAGCGATTCGCCTCCGAGGTCAGGTGCAGGTGAATGGCGGTCACGGCGGCGGGAGGTGCATCAACCCCCCAAGAAGGTGCGGCGACTGGGGGAAAGCGGCGCGGGTGCGGCGGGCGGTGGGGTCAACAGGGCTTCCAACGCCGCCGTGCAGGCCAAGCGGGCCGCCGCCATGTCTTCAAACTCGTGCACCGGCGAAAACAGCGACAGGGTATGGAAGCCCCCCACGACGGGCAGCGACGCGCTCAAAAAATCGTATTCCCCGGAGGGAAACCGATAACGCACCGTCTCGCCCACCCGCGCCGAGGTGGGCGTCATGGGCAATCGCACCAGATTGATAAAGGTGGGGGTAATCACGCCGCCCACGATGAAAGTTTCCGAAATCGAGGTCGGCGCGGCGGCCTCATCAGCGCTCGAGTCGGCGGGGGGCCAGGGCCGAAAGCCGCACAGTTCCACGGTCAAGCGGGGATTTGAGATCGGGTCATCGGCGAGGACTTGGGCGGCTTTTTGGGTAGCGCGCTCGAAATCCGCGCCCCGTTGTTCCCAATGACCTCGGTCACGCTCGGGGGATAAGGCGATGAATTGGGATTTAGGGCCATCGCACTGGGGACAGCACCAATGGTTGGGCAGGGCGCTAAACGGGGTATTCGGGGGGATTTGCCACACCGGATCGCCCACCGCCGGCTGGTACACATACCAACACACCCCGCATTCCGGCTTGTCCGTGGGGGGCAGCCCGCGAAAGTCGCCCAGATTCTCGAAGCTCATGCGTAGGCCTCGATGATTTCCTGGAGCCGCGTGGCCGAGTCGGCGAAGTCTTCCGCCGCCGCCACCGCCGCCGTGGGCACATCGCCGATTTCCAGGGTGTCGAGAATCACGATGCCCATGGCGTTGAGATACTGCACTGCCCAACAGCGGGGCGTAGCGGTCGCCACCAGGCGACAGTGGCCAAAGCCCCGAGACTGCAATTCCAAGCCAATTTCCCCCAAGGCCACCGGCAGATAGGCCGCGTCCGCCTCGTTGAGGGGAAACAGGGACAGGGTCATGACGGCGTTGGCCTCGCCCCAGCGATGGGCCTGGGCCTTGGCGTAAATCTCCGCCAACAGCGACGGCGCGTTCATCAAGCCCGGGGGCGGCGGCGGCAACACCGGCGGCGTGGCGAGGCGGCGGGCCGACTGGCGCACAAAGTGGGGAATCTCCCCCACTTCGAGCCACGATTCCTGGGGGGTTGCTACCCGCCACACCCCGGGCAGCAACGATTCCACGGCCCGATGGTGGCTCTGAAGACAATGGGCCGTGACCTCGCCCTCGCCGAGAAACCCGACCAACAGGGCGTGTTCCTCGGGGGACAGGGAATCCAGGGGAATGGGCGGCGGAAAATCCGCTGCCGGCGACAGGGCCGCGGCGGTGTGTGCCGCGACGAGGTCGGCGGCGATTTGGGTCGCGAGGGCCGCCAGGGTGGGCGTCCACACGGGGGGCTTGAGGGCGCGGAGATGACTTGTGGGCGACAGGCCCAGGAGCTGGAGCCGATCTTCGGGAGGCGTCGTCGTGGGGGTGCGCCCCACCCAGTGGAGGGGAATCTCGGTCATGGGCTTACCACCGCCGCCAGCTGCGCCAAACAGCGTTGGGTAACGCGGGCGTAATCGCCCCAATCGCGGATACGGGTAAGCCGTTCCAGCGGGGCGCCGCGCACCAGCCACAGCAGGGTCGGCATGACGATCACGTCGAATTGCTGGATCAGCGGCGCCTCGTCGTGGGTCACGAGGGCGAGATGAACGGTGGGATGCTGTTGCAGCAGCTCGCGGACGACGACCGCCACATCAAAGGCTTCGGGTCGGGGATTGGTAAGTCCCGTAAACAGCACGAGCACCAGGGGCTGCTGGTCCATGAGGGCCGCCAGGGCGACTTGGCCCACGCAGTGGACGCGCGGCAACGGTTGCAAGAGGTCGAAAACGGCGGTGGACAAGGTGGCATCTCCCCGGGGTCTTTTGGGCCGCAAACCGATGTTTTTTAGTGAATTTTGCGCGTTGACGCCGCGCGAAATTCAACTTAGTCCACGGTCTCGGCGGGGCGCAACGACACAAGTTTTAGGGCGATTCGCGCCGCTGCCATCCCGCGTTACGGCAGTTCCCGCAGCACGCGAAAACCCAGCTGATCCGTCGCGTAATCCGGCTCGTGGTGATATTCGCGACAGGCCGAACGCAGGTCGCTGGCGTAGGTATTCCACGAACCGCCCCGCAACACCCGCTCGCTCGGGTCGTCGTGGGCCACCGGGACCGTTTCTCGCCCGTCGTAGTGTTTGGCGAAGGCCGAGCTGCACCACTCCAAAATGTTGCCGTGCATCTGGTACAGCCCCCAGGGATTGGGGGCGAAGGTCATGACCGGCAAGGTGCATTCCCGCTCGGCGCCGGTGGGGCCGCCGTCGTAGCCAAAGCTGCCGTTGTAATTCGCCTGGTCGGTGGTGATGCCGTTGCCCCACCAAAACGCCGTGGTGGTGCCCGCGCGGCAGGCGTATTCCCATTCGGCTTCCGTGGGCAGCCGATAGCGATGACCGGTTTGTGCCGTGAGCCAGTCGCAATAGGCCATGGCATCTAACCCGCTCACGTTGATGGCCGGCCGATCGCCTCGGCCCCATCCCTCGTCCTCGGGCAACGCGCGCCCGGTGGCCGCGCAAAAGGCGTCGTAATGGACAAAGCGCACGGCGGTCACGCCTAGGCCAAAGGGCGTCGCGAGGGTCACCAGATGCGGCGTTTCGTTGCGCTCGCGCTCTGGTTCGCTGTAGGGCTTGCGGGCATAGCCTCCCGAGGTTTTCACCTCGCCCATCGGGGCACTGCCGTCGGGCGATCCCATCACAAAGCG
>DAIUCA010000238.1:0-2875 GCA_036846405.1 Candidatus Competibacteraceae bacterium | reverse complement strand
GTCATCGAGACCCGCCCCGCGAGCCGCCGCCGCGTCATCGAGACCCGCCCCGCGAACCACCACCGCCGCTCTTGCCCGAACTGCAAGCGGCCTACGCGCTGTTGGAAATGCCGCCCGACGCGCCATCGTCGGCGATTACCCTGGCTTACCGTCGCCAAATCGCCCGTTACCACCCGGATCGGTTGACTGCGGTGGCGGCGAGCGAGGCCCAGATTGCCGCCGCCACCGCCCAAACCGTCGCGCTCATCCAGGCGTACACGCTGATCTGCCGCTCGCGCATTCCGCCGCCATAAATCTGCTAAAACATGACCATTGCCCCATGGCGGCGACCTTGAACAAACGGCGGACGAATCGCCCCGTTCAGAGAAGGCTTTGAGATTCGCCATGATTCACCTCGACCAGCTCGCGCCCCTCACGCCGACCCTAATGGCCCAGTTTCCGAACTGGCATGGAGATTGGGTCGCGCTGCCCGACAAGGGCCTCGCCCACGACCACGTGCGCCTGGGCAACACGCCCTATCTGCTGCGCATTCCCAAGCAAAGCCAGCTCAATCTCCCCCCGGAGGACAATCTCCAATACCAGGCGGCGTGCTTCCAGCGCGCCCAAGCCAGTGGCCACACGCCGCCATTTTTTGGGCAACTCGCGCCAAACGACGCTTTACCCCTGGGCGCCCTCATCGTCGGTTACATCGACGGTGAACCTATTGATTTGCAACGAGATTTAGACCTCATGGCGACGGCATTGGCGAATCTGCATCGGCTGTCGGTGCCGCCGCGCGCGGCGCGACCGCCGTTGCTGGATCCGTCGGATCATCGCCAAGCCGCGCTCCAGGAAATCGCGTGGCACATGCACTTTGCGCCGCAAGCCGACCTCACGCTGGCGACGCGGCGGCTGCTTAATCACGAGTGGGCGTCGCTGAAAAATGCCCCTATCGCGCCAGAAACTGCCTGTTTGACGGCGTTTGATGCCCATTCGGGCAATTTCCTACGGTGGGACGACCGAGCCTATTTGGTGGATTTAGAAAAAATGCGGTATGGCGCCCCGGGGGCAGATTTGGCCCACGCCACGATTTACACCTCCACCACGTGGGATGCCCAATGCCACGCGGCCCTGTCGCCGGATCAGGTGGCGGCGTTTTACGACCGCTGGTTGGGGCAAATGAAACTGGATTTCATGCCGGTCAACCTGCTGTATTGGCGGCGCATCATGGGGCTGTGGGCCTTGAGTTGGTGCATCAAATGGCGCGTGCAATCGCAAACGCCGCTTATGGCCGCGCAAACGGAAAATTGGGCATCCGAATTAAGCGATCAACAGCTCATCCAACACGTGGCTAATCGCGTCGCCCATTATTTAGAAGCGGCGACCATCGAACGCATGTTTTCCGAATGGCGCGAGCGCAACGAATTAACCAAATTACTTTCTCCCAAATCGGTATTTCTGGAGTTTGAATAATGCGATTTTTATGGCTGCTTTGTGGATTAACCCTGTCGCTCGCGGCATGGGCGGCGGAAAAGCCCAGTGCTCAGGCAGACGAATGGGCTAAAATCACCACAAAAGCGCGGGGACAAACGGTGTATTGGCACGCCTGGGCGGGTGACTCTCGCATTAATCAATTTATTGCTTGGGTTAGCCAAGAAGTGAATGCCGAATTCGGCATCCAATTAGTGCACGTTAAAATCACCGATTTAGCCGAAACCGTTACCCAGTTAATCGCCGAAAAAGCGGCGGGCCGATTAACCGATGGCCGCGTGGATTTAATGTGGATTAATGGCGAAAACTTTGCCGCCTTAAAACGGGAAGATCTGTTATTTGGCCCGTGGACCGACAAATTGCCCCATTACCCACTGATTGATTTTAGCCAACCCACCGTGTCATTTGATTTCACCATTCCCGTAGATGGTTTAGAAATGCCCTGGGGCATGGCGCAAATTGTTTTTATGTACGACCGCGAATTCGTCGAGGTGCCGCCCCATTCGATCGCCCAACTATTCACTTGGGCGACGGCCAATCCCGGTCGTTTCGCCTATCCGCAAATCCCCAACTTCCTCGGTTCCACGTTCCTCAAACAGGCCCTGGTTGAACTCACAACGCATCCCGATACGCTGTATCGGGCTGTCGAAAATAACGAGCAGTTTCAGCAGGTTACCGCGCCGCTGTGGGATTATCTCGATGCCCTGCATCCGCAACTGTGGGGCCAGGGTCGAGTATTTCCCGCAAACGGCCCGGCAGCTCGACAGCTCCTCGCCGATGGCGAAATAAGCATGGCATTGTCATTTCATCCCCCCGAGGCGACCGCCGCAATTAAGGCGGGCGAATTACCCAATTCCATTCGCACGTTTATTTTGAAGCAGGGCACCATCGGCAATACCCATTTTGTCGCGATTCCCGCTAATGCCCAATCCAAAGAAGCGGCCATGGTGGTGGCTAATTTTTTGTTATCGCCGACCGCACAGGTGCGCAAACAAAACCCCGATTACTGGGGCGATTTAACGGTTCTCGACCCGCAAAAATTATCCGCAGAATACCAAAAACGATTTGCCGAATTAGACGGTGGGTTAGCGACATTAACGCGGGCGGAGTTAGGCAAAATAATCCCCGAATTACACCCCTCGTGGATGACTGAATTAGAGCGCGAATGGCAACGCCGTTATGGTACAGGACGCTAATTCTTGTTGCGATTATTTCCCTGGTTAACGGGGGCATTATTAATTGGGCCTATTGCCCTCGGATTAGGGGGCACATTAGCACTCGCATTTAACTATTTTCCCGGCCTCGCATCGCCCGAATTAGCCCAAGAATCGGCTATTTCAACGGCATTACAGCCCTGGCTTGCATTACACCAACAACCCGTTTTCTATGCGACCCTGCCATTAAC
>DAIUCA010000237.1:2276-2878 GCA_036846405.1 Candidatus Competibacteraceae bacterium | reverse complement strand
TCGCCTTAAAAACCCTCGACGGCCTCCAGCCGGTGGACGTGATTTTGCGCCTCGCGGACGACTGTTTTTGCGATCCCCTGGAGCTGCGTCCCGACGGCTTTTGTGGCCCAGCCGGTCTGGTACAGGCGGTGCGCAGCCAGCAGGTGGCCGTGGTGAATCCCCTGGGGAGCGGCGTGCTGGAAAACCCCGCCTGGATGGCGTTTCTCCCCCAGCTGGCCCAGCATTTTTTAGGACAGCCGCTGCACCTCAACAGCCCGGCCAGCTACTGGTGTGGCTGCAAAAGCCACCGAGATTTCGTCCTCGACCACCTGGACCAACTGCTCCTGCGGCCCACCACCCGAGGCGACGGCCACGCCGTGTGGGGCGGCACCCTCTCAAGCCACCAACTGCGCCAGTGGCGGGAACGCATTTGCCACCAGCCCTACCGCTATGTGGCCCAAGAACTGGTGGCCCGCGCCACGGCTCCGGTGCTCATGCACCAACGGCTACACGCGGCCCCGCTCACTCTCCGGAGCTTTCTCATTGCCGACGGTCGCGGCGGTTACCAAGTCGGCTCGGGCGAACTCGACGATCAGATCACCCTTTCGCGTAGCGGTCGAAAA
>DAIUCA010000237.1:0-2266 GCA_036846405.1 Candidatus Competibacteraceae bacterium | reverse complement strand
AAGCCATGCCCGGTGCCTTAGCACGGGTGAGCGGTGGGCCGTTTCCCGCCGCCGCCCGGGGCTTGAGCAAGGACGTGTGGGTGCTGGCCTCCGAACCCGAACGGCATCTCACCCTGGTGCCCTCGGTGGATCAGGGGCCGTTTTACGCCATGGAACGGGGCGAATTGCCCTCGCGGGTGGCCGAAAATCTCTTTTGGCTGGGGCGTTACACGGAACGGGCCGAAGGCACCCTGCGGTTGCTGCGCACGGTGATGAGCGATCTGGTGGAAAGCGATGGCCGCGAGACCTACGCCAGCTGTCGGCGCGCGTTGCTCCAGGCGGTGACTCGGGTCACCGACAGCCGCCCCGGCTTTTTTAACCCGCACACGGTGGCCGACCAGGAGCTCCGTACCCTCACCATCGACCGCCGGCGCTTGGGCAGTCTCGCGGCGATTTTTAACGGCTTGAGTTACACCATGCGTTCGGTGCGAGACCGCATTTCGCCGGATGTCTGGCGGGTGTTTAGCGAACTCGAAGACCAATTCAACGCCTTGTACAGCCATCCCCACATGGCCCTCAGCGACCTGGTGGAAGAGCTTCACCGCGCCCTCACCCGCTTTGCGGCGTTCACCGGCCTCATGCAAGACAGCATGGTTCACGGTCAGGGCTGGCATTTTCTGATGATCGGTCGGCGCCTCGAACGGGCCGTGTATCTCATCGAACTCTTCGACGAGCTGCTCACCCCCCTGCGACCCGACGACGCGTTTCTCTTGGAACAGCTCCTCAAAATCACCGATAGCCTCATGGCCTATCGCCGGCGCTTTCGCACCCAACCCCATATCCAAGGATTCCTCGTGTTACTCATCCACGACGAAACCAATCCCCGCGCCCTCGCCTACCAACTGGCCGAGCTGTTTAACGCCATCCAACAATTACCCCTGCAAAACAACGACGCGCCCTTTAGCGCCTCGGAACGCCGCTTAGCCCTTGAAGCCCTCGCCCGCATTCGCCTCGTGAGCAGCAACGAGTTAGCCACCAGCGATGCCA
The DNA here is from genome assembly GCA_036846405.1 of Candidatus Competibacteraceae bacterium. Classification (GTDB taxonomy): domain Bacteria; phylum Pseudomonadota; class Gammaproteobacteria; order Competibacterales; family Competibacteraceae; genus DAIUCA01. The sequence continues at coordinate 1,240 of DAIUCA010000237.1, read as the reverse complement.
ACCAACGCACCCGACTCGCCGAGTTGTTGAGCCATTTGAAAAAGCTCATGCCCCTGCTGTCAGACGCCATCACCGGTAGCTATTTCAGCCACGCGGACCAGCCGCAGCTCCTCGTCCGCTACCGCAAGGAACAGGCCCTGTAATGCGCTATCGCATCAAGCATGTCACCCAGTACCACTACAGCGACTTTGTGAGCATGAGCCACAACCAGGCGTATCTCTTGCCGCGCCACACGCTGCACCAACGCTGTTTGGACTGTCGGCTCCAAATCTCGCCCCAACCCGCCTGGCAACAGGAACGCACGGATGCGTACGGCAACCGCACCAGCCATTTTGCGGTGCAATTGCCCCACAAGCTGCTCACGGTCACCGCCACCAGCGAGGTGGAAGTCACGCCCCTGGAACAGAGCGTCGCGGGCCATGCCCCCTGGGAAAGCATCCGCGATGCCCTCCCGGAAGACCGTTCCCCCGAGGGCTTGGAAGCTCGGGATTTTGTGTTGGATTCCCCGCTGATTTATCTGAGCCATGGCATGCGCGAACGGGTGTTTCACTACGCGGCGCCGTCGTTTCCGCCCCAACGGCCCCTGTGGGATGCGCTCCTCGATCTCACCCACCGCATTTACGCCGACTTTCAATACGATCCCTTGGCCACCTCGGTGGTCACCCCCCTGGAACAGGTGCTCGACCAACGGCGCGGGGTGTGTCAGGACTTTGCCCACCTGGCGATTGCCTGTTTGCGGAGCGTGGGCCTGTCGGCGCGGTATGTGAGCGGTTATTTGGAGACGTTGCCGCCGCCAGGCCAGGTCAAATTGCAGGGGGCCGACGCCTCTCATGCGTGGTTTGCGGCCTATGTGCCCCCGGTGGGCTGGCTCGATTTCGATCCCACCAACGATCAACAACCCAACATCCATTACGTCACTACCGCCTGGGGCCGGGATTACGGCGATGTCCCGCCCCTGAAGGGCATCATCTTTGGCGGCGGCGAACATCAGTTGAGCGTTGCCGTCGACGTGGAGCGGTTGCCCAGCAATCGCCCGTAATGGCCTGCGCCAGGGCCGCGTTTTACGGCCGTTGACCGGCTAAACGGGGAAAGGCGATGGGTGCGTCTGAAGACAATCCGGTGCGCACACCCCACACCGCCGCGCTGCCCACCGTCGCGCAGTACAGTCCCCAGACAAGGCCCAATCCCGCCCCGTCGGTCGCCGTGAACCACAGCCCAAAACCCACGAGGCCACTGGCTA
>DAIUCA010000236.1:0-2884 GCA_036846405.1 Candidatus Competibacteraceae bacterium | reverse complement strand
GCCCTGGCTTCACCAGAGCAGTGGCGATCGCCGGGCGTGGCTGCGCCTGGTGGCTCAGGCCGACATGGTGCTCTGGCCCCAGCTCAGCCTCCATCAGCGGCCTTTATGGCTCCGTTGGAGCAGCCAACTTGCCGCCGTCGTCGATGACCTGGAGGAATACGCGCCCTTTGTGCGGGAAGTGTTGATGGCATCGTCGTTGGTGTTTGCCGACACCCAAGCGCGGGATCAGCAATGGCGCCAGCTTCTGAGCGGCCTTTTGGCGACGGCGCTGGTGCGGGACGATGCCCCCCTGCCGGGGGCGGCGCTGCTGACCTCCCTGCTGTTCGATAGCCCGATGCTGGCCGAGGAAACCCGCGATTCTTGGCTGCGCCAGTGGACCCAGATTCACCACGCCTTTGCATCGCAGTTGTCGCCGTCGGCGTGGCAGCGATTCACCCACCGCAGCCAACAGCTCGGCGAGCGGCTCCAACAGCTCAGTCGGCTGCGGGAAATGGAACTCACCGGCGACCAGGCCCTCGACGTGCTCTTTGGCGACTGTCCCGAGGTGCGCGGCCTGTGGAGGCGGCGTCTATGGACCTTAACCATCGACCAGATGGGCTATTCCAAGGCCACCGATCACATGGCCGCCCTCATCGGGGGCGCGCCCTGCCCCACGGCGGCGCAATTCGCGCTCACCACTGCGGCGGTGGCCGCTGCGCAGCAATTTCCCTGGCCCACGCGGCCCCGACGCCTATTTGCGGCGCCCCCCCCGCCCTGTCCCCCCGCAGCACAACACGCTCTGCGGGACTGGCTAGGACAGCTCGCCCTCGGTGGGCTAGACGACCCTGCCACCTCCCCCAACGACCCGTCCCTCGACGGTCAACTCATCCAATGGCTGGCGGCGCAACCATCTCTTGACGCCGCCGCCGCCGATTTAGACCGCCTCGCCACGGTGCTGCCCGAGCCGTTAAAAGGCCTGTGGCAGCGTTACACCCCCCATCTGCCTCGCCTGCGGTGGGTCGCGCGGCTCTATCAAACCCACGACACCCTGGCCCGCGACGTCCCGCGCCATCCCGAACAACAATTTGTGTTGCGCCGTTTAATGGCGTTAGGCAGCGGCGACGCCGACGTCGCCACCACCGCAGCGTGGCTAGACGAAACCCAATCGCCCCTCACCCAAATCGCTGCCATTCGCCACGGACTGCGGCAAAAAACCTGGCGGCGCGGATGGAGCCAAGCCGAACGCCAAGCGGTCGATCAGGTGTTGCAATCGCTTCAGTGGCTTCGATGAAAACCATTGCCTTTCAAACCGTCGGCCTGGCCGACATGAGCGTCGACACCCACAGTCGGCTGCTGGATGCGCTCATCGCCCGGGAGGTGCAGATCAAAATGCTCTGCAAGGGGCGGGGACTCTGTGCCACCTGTCACGTGATGATCACCCGCAATCCCCAAAGCCTGTCGCCGCCTACGACCAGGGAACAGCTCACCCTCGCGGTGCTGACGGGCGCCCAAGCCCACAGCCGCTTAGCCTGTCAAGCCAAGGTGATCGGCGATGGGCTACAAATCACGTTACCTCGGGGGCTGTATGTGGAATCGGTTGATGAGTTGGAGCGCTTAGTGGGTCAACGCACCGCTGAGCCGATTCTTCATCCCATTACGGGCCGCGTCCTGGTGGACGCCAACAAAATCATCACCCGCAGCGCCCTAATGCAGCTCAAAGACACCGGGGGCGGATTGCCCTCGGCATAAGTTCCCAAGAATGATGAAATCACCACCCGTTCATAGAGTCTCCCCATGACCGAATACACCTCGATTTCCCCCGTGGTCGGGGGCTTTGCCCACTATCACAACTATTTCCACCCGGAAGAGTTTTTCCGCAGCGACCCCAGCAGCGGCGCGATTTTTCTGCGGGACGGCCAACGGGCCGCCAAGGTCGATGAAGCGTTCATCAACGGCCTGCATTTGGGGATGGAAGAGGAGGTGGGCGGCGCCGGCGCCCTGCTTATGTACAAATGCGGTAAGGCCTGGGGCATCCAAGACATGAAGCGGTTTAACGACCGCATGCGCCAGGAGTTCGGCGGCGGCAAGCTCGATGTGTGGCAAATGAATAAACGCTTTGTGTTTGAAAGCTGGTGGTGGCCGCTCACCATGACCGGCTTTGGGGCCTGGTCTTTAGATTTGAGCTTTGCCGACAAGGGCCTGGTGGTGGTGGAGATTCGCAATTCCGCCGTCGCCAAGTCCATGCAGCTCCTGGGCAAACCGGTCTGCCATTTGTACGCCGGACTGTTTGCCGGGGTCATGTCGGTGTACGAGCGGCGGGAACGGGAAAGCATCGAGTTGCAGTGTTATTCCATGGGCCACGATGTGTGTAAGTTCTTGATTGGCGACGAGAAACGGGTCAACGCGGCGGAGTTTTGGCGTCAGGAAGGGGCCAATGCCAGCGAAATCATCAGCCACTTTGAGGAGTAATCGACGATGACCCTGGAATGGTCCCAAGCCTTTGCGCTCCTCGACGCCGCCGACGCGGGTCAGCCCCAGGCCCTAGCGGCCCTGCGCCAGTGGCTCGATGCCGCCCGCCGCGCCGAGGGGGCGAATGAGGTGATGGCGACGGCCCCGGTCGCCCGCCCCGCCGACAGTGCCCACAACGCCGCCGCCTTTTTTCGATCCCTGCCCTGGCGTGGGGCGGTCACGCCGTCGCCTGCCCCGCTACCGCGGGGGTTAGCGCCCGCCACGCCCCACGCCAATCCCGCGTCTTGTCAGGCGTTTTTCCAGCAATTGCCTTGGCAACTTCCCCATCCGGCCCCAGCGGACAGCCACGACGACACGCGGCTGCATATTTCGTCGGGACGGGCGGCCGTCGGCGCCGCCCATGAAGTGGCGGACAGTCACAATCCGGTGCACCAGG
>DAIUCA010000235.1:0-2888 GCA_036846405.1 Candidatus Competibacteraceae bacterium | reverse complement strand
CCCGAATAAACAAGGGGCAAGACCCATAAACACGCTCGGTTTTTCAGGAAATGGAACGCCCCGTGAGACCGCAAAAAAAACGGCAGCGCGGGCGGCTGCCGTGGGATTCGGTGCGTCAGGATTCGCCAGCTACTCGGTGGCGATGAGCACCTGGCTAGCTTTAATCAACACGGTCGCCGTTTGGCCGACCGCTAAACCCAGGTGATCCACGCTGGCTTTGGTGATTTGCACCACAAACGGCTTGCCGTTCACATGCAGGGTCACGCTGCTGTTGAGACAGCCCTTGTCCACTTCGGCGACCACGCCGCTCAAGGCATTGCGGGCGCTCACCTTGGCGTCGCCCACCATCAGCAGCGGCGATGAGGCTTTCACAAGGGCCAACACCCGCTGACCCTCGGTTAAACCCAGGCGCTCGACGCTGTGTTGGGTGATGAGGGCGGCGAGTTGGCCACCGCCGTCCAGGGCCACGAGGACTTCCGTATTTAGCGTGCCTTTTGTGAGGGCTTCTACGGTGCCTTTGAGCTGGTTACTGGCGCTGATGTGCATGAATGACACTCCCAAGGATGAGGATTGGTGCGGCGAGTTGCCGCCCTCAGCCTGACGATGGCACCGCCGTAAGGTTCCTCACCATGGCGCAGTGCAGCGGGAATGGGGGTTTCAATGGAGTATTACTTCAAAAAAAGACGCTAGCGCATGACCCAACCACCGCTTCCCCCCCAGGCGGTAACCCACCCCACCTGCTGAGGAGCATTCACCATGTTGTCTTACGAAGATTGCGAAGGGCTGTGCGGCGTCGATCCCACCACCATCGACGCCTTAGCCCGCCTTCACCACCTGCCGTCCATTGTGGCCCTCGAAGAAGGGGCGTTCCTCGTGAACTGTCCAGAGGGCCTGCGCGAACTCCAGCGGGCACTCCAAAGCCAGTTGCGCCGCGCCGAGCGCCAATGCCGCCCGTCCCAAGTGGCCCATCTGCGGGTCGCCCTCCAACACTGTCAAACGCCGCCCCGCTAGTCGTTGTTGCGTGTTGCGCCATCGGCCCTGGTTCAGGGCCATTTTTTTGCCCTGCCATTCAGGCCGCGTCTTTTATGGTGATGACCGTGTTTCGCCCTGATGACGCTTGCCCATGACCGCTGCCCCTGACGTTCCCATCGCCCTCGTGGGCATGAGCGCCCTGTTCGCCGACGCGCCCGATCTCTCCCGCTTTTGGACCCAGCTCCTGGCGAATCACTGCGCCATCGGCGATCCCCTGGCCGATTGGGGCGGGGACGACGCCGCCTGGCTCGCCGATTGGCAAGGTCCCCAGGACATGGGGCGGCTCTACACCCAACAGGGCGGCTTTCTGCGGGAACTGTCCCGCTTTGATCCCACCGCCTGGGGCGTGATGCCCGCCGCCGTGGACGGCGCCGAACCCGACCAATTCCACGCCCTGGCCCTGGTGGCCGCTGCCCTCGCCGACGCGGGCTTCCTCGATCCCCACCGCCGCTTGCCCACCGCCGACCTGCCCACGGAAACCACCGGGCTCATCCTCGGCCATGGCATCCATTTCCATCGAGCCAACGCCACCGGCGCCGCCCACGGGTGGTTTGCCCCGCTGCTGGCCCAATCCCTCGCCGCCGCCGCCCACCGCCAGGCCGCCCCCGAAGATCGCCGCCGCCACGCTCGGGCCATCGAGGCCCAGTTGCGGGCGACGCTCCCGCCCCTCACCGCCGACACTCTGCCGGGCCTGGTGCCCAACGTGATGACCGGCCGCATCGCCAATCGCTTCGATCTTCGGGGACCGAATTACCTGGTGGACGGGGCCTGTGCGTCGAGTTTCCTCGCCTTGAGCCACGCCATGGACGAACTCCGCCTGGGCCGCGCCGATGTGATGCTCGCCGGCGGCATCAACACCACCACCAGCCCCCTGGTGTACGCGGTGTTCTGCGCCTTGGGGGCGCTGTCGCCCCAGGGGCAGCTCGCCCCGTTTAGCGACGGCGCCAGCGGCACGCTTTTGGGGGAAGGCGGCGGCGTGGTGGTGTTGCAGCGGCTGCCCGACGCCCTCGCCCAGGGGCGGCGCATTTACGCGGTGATTCGCGAAGTGGGCCAGGCCTCTGACGGTCGCGGCAAGGGGGTGATGGCGCCCAACGTGGCGGGCGAAACCCTCGCCATGGCCCGGGCCTACCGCCAAAGCGGCGTCGATCCCGCCACCGTGGCGCTCCTGGAAGCCCATGGCACCGGCATTCCCCTGGGGGATACCACCGAACTCCAAGCGATTCGCCAGGTGTTCGGCCCCCGGGTACGGCGACCCACCGTGGCGTTGGGGGCGGTAAAGGCCAACGTGGGCCATTGCATTCCCGCCGCTGGCATGGCCGGGCTGCTGAAAGTGGCGCTTGCGCTTCATCAGCGGGTGTTGCCGCCGACGATTTGTGCGACGCCTCGGCGGGATTGGGCCGCCGATGCCCCGGTGTATCTCAACACCGCGCCCCGACCGTGGATTCAGGGCCGTGGCCCCCGCCGCGCCGGGGTTAACGCCTTCGGCTTTGGCGGCATCAACACCCATGTGCTGCTGGAAGAATGGCGAGAATCGCCCTTTGTCCCCGCGCCGCCCGCCCCGGCGGTGATTCCCCCCGCCGATGCGCCGGTGCTGTTGTTGGCCAGCGCCGCCGACGCCGACGCCCTCAACCCCCTTTTGGAGACCGCTCGCCGCGTTCTGGTCGATGCCGTCGGGCGGGATGACCTTCTGGCCCTCGCCCACCGTTGGCGGCAACAGTCGTGGGGCGATCACCCGCCAGAGCAGGCGGATGGCCATCCGGTGCGGGTGGCGATCGTGGCCCGCACCGTTGGCGAGGCGCGGGACAAACTGGCCGCCGTGGCTGCTGCCCTCGTCCAATCCGCCCCGCTCACCACCC
>DAIUCA010000234.1:0-2889 GCA_036846405.1 Candidatus Competibacteraceae bacterium | reverse complement strand
TACGCCACCTGCTCCGTGTTGGCGGCAGAAAATACGGCGGTCGTCGCGGCCTTTTTAGGCAACGAACCCACGGCCCATCTCCAGCCCATGGCCCTATCGGTGGGGCGACCCACGCCGGCGGGTTGGCAAATTTTCCCCAGCGAGGGCCAGGCGGATGGCTTTTTTTACGCGCTCCTCGCGAAGGGTTAACGCAGCGCTTCTCTTCCTGTGGATCGGCTTCGCCCACGGGGCGAGTTTCACAGTCATCACCGCGTCCACGCGCCTGCACAACGGCAGTTATCTCCTCAACGCCCGCCTGGATTTTCGCCTCAGCGCCGTCGCCGAAGACGCCCTCGCTAACGGCGTACCGCTCACCGTCATCATCGACATCGATATTCGGCGGCAGCGGAATTGGCTGTGGGACGAGTCGATTTTGACCCACCAAGAACGGCGCCGACTGGCTTACGACAGTCTCACCACCCGCTTTGTGGTCACTAACACGAATGCCAAAATAGTCCGCAGTTTCAACGACTTAACTGCTGCGTTGCGGGGCCTGGGTGACCTGCGGGATCTGCCCCTTGTCCTGCCCACCCTTGCCGTGGGCGAACGTTACAACGGGCGACTGCGCACGCGTTTAGACCTTACCGCGCTCCCCGGGCCGTTGCGCACCAACAGCCTGTTTTCCAGCGACTGGCAGCTCGAAAGCGAGTGGTATCAATGGCAACTCTGACGCCTTCGCCCCGCTGGCGGCTTTACGCCGTGCTGCTGTTGTTCATCGTGCAGTTGCTCACGTTATTTCTGTTGAGTCGGGCGACGGAAAACTCCGAACAGTTTGGGCAATGGCAGGGCTGGCTGTTGGGCGTGACCTCCGGCGGGTTGTTGGTGCTCGCCGCCCTCATCGGCCACAGCCTGTATCACCTGTTCACTCGCCTGCGCCGCCGAGTGCCGGGCACGCGGCTCACCCTGCGCATGGTGTTGATTTTCCTGGTGATTTCCCTCGTGCCGGTGGCCGTGGTGTACCAATTCGCCCTCGGATTTTTACAGCGCGGCATCGACAGTTGGTTTGCGGTGGACATCGAAGAGGGGCTGCAAAACGCCCTGCAACTCAGCCGTGTGGCCTTGGATTTGCCCATGCGGGATGCCCTGCGCCAAAGCCATCGGGTGAGCGAACTGCTGCAACCGCCCTACGATTTGGAGGCCGCGCTCCAAGACAGTGGCGCCGACGAACTCACGGTGTTTCGCCTCGACGGCGGGGTGGCAGTGACTACGGCGGTGGCCCCGGACGACCAACGTTGGGTGGATTTTCCCGCCGCTGCCGCCGTGGAACAGGTGCTGCGCGGACAGAATTACGTGGCCCTCGAACCCGTGGTGGGGGGCTTTGCGATTCGCACGCTGACGGCGTTGCCCCAGCGCCAGGGGCTGTTGCAAGGCCAATTTCCCGTGCCCCAACAGCTCATGACCCTGGCCCAAAGCGTCCAGCAGGCCCACGACGGCTATCGGCAACGGCAATTTTTGCGACAACCCCTGAAAACCAGCTTTTCCCTCACGTTATCGCTGGTGGTGCTCACGAGTGTGCTCACCGCCTGTTACGCGGCGCTCTACGCCGCCCAACGGCTGGTGCGCCCCATCCGCGAACTCGCCGAAGGCACCCGCGCCGTGGCGGCGGGCCGCTACGAGCGCCTCGTCAACCTGCCCCAGCGTCGGGACGAACTCAGCTTTCTCGTCATGTCATTTAACGAAATGGTGCAATCCCTCGCGGTGGCGCGGGAGGCGTCGGCCCGCAGCCAACGGCAGCTCGAACGCCAGCGGGCCTATCTCGAAACCGTGTTAACCCAACTGTCCTCCGGGGTACTGACCCTAGATGGGCGCGGCGTCGTGAGTGGACTCAATCCCGCCGCAGAACAGCTATTGGGCCGATCTCTCGCGGAGGTGATCGGGCAAACCAGCACCGAACTCAGCCAACAAACCCCCGCGCTGGCGCCTTTTTTCCAGGCGGTGCAGGTGCTCGCGACCCTCGATCAGGAGCCGTTGCCGTCCGAGGGGGGCCTGCGGGAAGTCGTGCTATTTGGCGGCGCGGGCCGACGGATTTTGCTGTTGCGCAGTCGGGCATTGCCCGCGAGCGTGGTGCAGCTGGGCATAGGGGCGACCATGGGCAGCGATTTGGGCGCGATGACGGCCAATGGCACGGTCGCGAGTGGCACGGTCATTGTGTTTGACGAGGTGACGGCGCTGGTGCAGGCCCAGCGGGACGCCGCCTGGGCCGAGGTGGCGCGGCGACTGGCCCACGAAATTAAAAATCCCCTCACGCCGATCCAACTGAGCGCCGAGCGGCTGCGCCACAAGCTGTTGCCCCAGCTCCAGACGGAGCAACAGGCGCTGTTGGAGCGCACGACCCACGTGATCATCCAGCAGGTGCAGGCCCTCAAAGACATGGTGGACGATTTCAACCAATACGCCCGCCCGAGTCGGCTGCATTTCCACCCCATCGACGGCGACGAACTGATCCGCGAAGTCGCCGATTTATTCCGCGAAAGCTGTCGCGACCAGGGCATCGACCTGGTGCTCGACCTCCAGGCGCCGCCCTTAGAAGCCGATGCCAACAAACTGCGTCAAGTGCTCAATAACCTGGTCAAAAACGCGGTCGAAGCCGTGCAAGACGGGCGAGGCCAGCGGGTCACCCTGCGCAGTCGGGCCTACGGCGCGGGAGTCGAATGGCGCATTACCGACGACGGCCCGGGGTTTTCGCCCCAGTTGGCGAATCCCTTTGAGCCGTACGCCACCACCAAGGCCAAGGGCAAAGGGTTCGACTGCAGATCCGACAAGCCATGGAAAATCTGCACCGGCGTAATTTGGTCGAAGCCGAGCATCAGCGGCGTACCGAGTTCGGTGAAGGCGCTGACCAGCGCGATC
>DAIUCA010000233.1:0-2896 GCA_036846405.1 Candidatus Competibacteraceae bacterium | reverse complement strand
ATACATGGGAATAAATAAACCCATTAAAATCCACCCGTTCCAAGTGTGATCGCCAGATTGCGGGACGGCTCGGAGCATTGCTGATTCTCAAATAAGTTAAGCAACTCGCATTAGGCAATTTGCCGACTTTACTTGTCTATTGGCGGGTAATTGTTCAACCCACGAGGCAGTGATGGAATATCTCCACACCATGGTGCGCGTCCGCGACTTAGACGCTTCCCTTAACTTCTATTGCGACCAACTTGGTATGGTCGAAACGCGCCGATACCAGAACGAAAAAGGCCGATTTACGCTGGTATTTTTGGCTGCCCCCGGCGATGTCGAACTCGCAAAAGAACGTAAAGCCCCTCTTATCGAGCTGACCTTCAATTGGGATGACGAGGAATACACTGGCGGGCGCAATTTTGGCCATTTGGCCTATCGCGTGGACGACATTTATGTCCTATGCCAGCGGTTAATGGATCAAGGCGTCGTCATTCATCGACCGCCTCGGGATGGTTATATGGCGTTTATCAAATCGCCCGACGGTATTTCCATCGAGCTACTCCAGCGGAGCGACCCATTGCCGCCCGCCGAACCGTGGGTCTCGATGCCGAATGTCGGCACGTGGTAAACGCTCGGCTTAACCGCCGCAACGCATGATGTGATGATCAAACTCGACCAACAGGGCGCGGGCTTCTTCTTCCGTATAGTCGATGAACTTGAAGGTGATTTCTTCCATCGGCAGATGCAGCGAGCCGAGGTGTTTAATCGGTTCGTCGCGGATCAGAATCTGAATCTCGCGCTTGCCGTCATGGACAATCACCTTATCGCCGATAATTTCAAACGGGCGATTGCCCACCGCAGCCGGCAATTCCCGCAAAAACTCTACGTGGGTGCACTGCATTTCCCGCACGATCGTGGGATTCATAGGCTTAACTCCTCTGGTTAGTGGATATTAGAGAAAACACGGCGTCATCTAAACGGTGACGCCAGCAAATCAAATGATGCGATGAGTTAGCGCCAAGGCAAAGCGTGCTTTGTGGCAATCAATGGTTCAGCGGATGAGGCGTCTTCTGAGGCCTGGGGCAATTTTGCATACCACAGATCATGGTGTTGTTTTGCCCAGTTCACATCGACCTTGCCGTTCACCATCGACTCAAACGAGCCTTCAGAACCCACCGTTCCCATGTAAATATGGCCTAAAGAGGCTGCGGTAAGACCGACTGCCAGCACCGTATGGATCAGATGGGTAATCTGCATGTCATTGCGCGTCAATCCGAATAGAGGAAAGTTGAGAATCAGACCCGTCGCAATGACCACCCCGCCCACCAGCAGCACCATCCAATACCACGTTTTTTCGCCAAAATTGAACCGCCCGGCAGAAGGATGACCATGACCAATAATGCCCCCCCCCGCCAACAGCCAGCTCATGTCTTCCTTGGGATTAAAGATATTGTCGCGCATCCACAGCAACGCCATGCCGAGGACGCCCAGACTGAAAAACGGCCCCAGATAGTTGTGAAATTCTTTGGCCCAGAACGCATACATCGCGAAGGCTTCTTTGCCAATGATCGGCAAAAACAGGGTTCGTCCCAGCAGTAACGACAACCCGGTCGCGGCCAACACCAGAAAGAGAATGGCCGTATACCAATGGACAAACCGCGACACCACGCCCCAACGCAACACGGTTTGGCCGCTGCGCCCCTGTTCGAGCTTCACGCTTCCGACGATCAGATAAAACCCGCCGATAGCCACGACCACCGCTAATAACAGCCAGCCGCTGTACGCCACCAGCCAATTTTGCCGCAGTTGCCGCCAGGTTTCTCCTTGGGCTTCGATAAGCACGCCCCGTTCGTCGCCCGCCTGATGCAACGCCGAATAGCCCGCTTCGCCCTGACGCACCCCGCGCCACAGTTCTGAACGGGGATTCAACGCATTCTGATTGTCAGCCACCGTCCAGCCATTAGACGCTTTTGCGGCATCTGTCTCGGTATCGGCTAACGACGGTGTCATCCAGAACACCGTTAACCCCAGCATGAGCAGCGCGATTTTCATGAGGAATACGCCTTGTCCCAGCCCCAGGTTTGGGGCCGACCGCCGCGATTGATCACCCGTTCGCGGTAGATGTCGGCAACTTCGGCGCCGTCGCCGGCAATCAGCGCCTTGGTGGAACACATCTCCGCACAAATCGGCAATTTGCCTTCGCTCAGACGATCTGTGCCGTATTTCGCTTTCATGGCCGTCGCGTCGGTTTCTGGACCACCCGCGCAGAACGTGCATTTGTCCATCTTGCCGCGCACGCCAAAGGCTTCCTGTTGCGGATATTGGGGGGCGCCAAACGGGCAGGCGAAAAAGCAGTAGCCGCAGCCGATGCAGAGGTCTTTGTCGTGTAACACCACGCCGTCTTTGGTTTGGGAAAAGCAATCGGTGGGACAAACCGCCATACACGGCGCATCAGAACAGTGCATACAGGCGACGGAAATCGACTTTTCGCCGGGTTGACCATCGTTCAGCGTGACCACGCGGCGACGATTCATGCCCCACGGGACTTCGTGCTCATTTTTGCAGGCGGTCACACAGCCATTGCACTCAATACAGCGGTCGGCGTCGCAGAGAAATTTCATTCGGGCCATGGGATTAATCTCCTGATTCTGTTGGGGTTCTGGGTTACGCCGGCAAAATGCGGCAGAGGGAACATTTGGTTTCCTGCATGGCCGTTACCGAGTCGTAGCCATAGGTGAAGGCGATGTTGCATGACTCGCCGAGTACGACCGGATCCGCACCCGCCGGGTAGTTCGCCCGCAGATCGCGACCTTGGAAATGACCGCCAAAGTGGAAGGGCGTGAAGGCTACCCCCCGCCCGACGCGACGCGTCACCATGGCTTTTACCTTGATGCGGCCCCCCTCTGGTCCT
>DAIUCA010000232.1:0-2904 GCA_036846405.1 Candidatus Competibacteraceae bacterium | reverse complement strand
TTGGTGTCGAGTTCAAACGCCGCAAAGTCGTAATTCGGCAGAGTTTTCTGAATTCCTTGACTGTAATGCGCATCCCACTCGTATTCTCGATGATAACTTTGAATGATAAGCAGCAGATCTGCGCCCGCAGACCCACTCATCACGACTAGCATTACCAGTATTGCCCACCGTAATCGTAAGAAATTCATGATATTTGTTCTTTCTTTATTTAATGTCGGTAGTAGTGGAATGGAAAAGCAGCTCCTGTGCATGGTTCCGCGTGGCGGTGGTGACTTCTACGCCCCCCAGCATCCGCGCTAGCTCCGCTACCCGCTCGGGGGGGGATAACCACGTCCATTCGGACACCGTCGTCTGCGCCGCCACCCGCTTGGTCACCCGCAAATGCTGGTGGCTACACGCCGCCACCTGAGCCAAATGGGTGACGCACAGCACCTGGCCCATCGTCCCCAGCTGGCGCAGTTGACGGCCCATCACCGCCGCCACCGCCCCGCCAATGCCTGCGTCGATTTCGTCGAACACCCGCAGGCCCGCGCCGCTGTCTTTGGCATTCACTTGAATGGCAAGGGCAATCCGCGACAGCTCGCCGCCAGACGCCACTTTGGCTAAAGGGCGCGGCGGCTGGCCCGGATTGGCGGCGATGAAAAACGCCACCTGTTCTCGACCGGTCGCCGTCGGGCCGACGGTTTCGCCCAGTTCCACGGCGAATTGCGCCTGTTGCATCCCCAAATCCCGCAGCCCGGCGGTCACCTGGGCCACAAACCGCGCCGCCGTCGCCTGGCGCTGACGCGTGAGCGCCGTCGCTAACTCGTCGTATTGCGCCCACGCCTGGTCGCGGGCCATGTCCAGGGCTTCCCGCTGGTCGCTGTCTTGGCTCAACAACCCGTATTCCGCCGCCAACGCCGCTTGGCGCTCCCCCAAAACCTCGGCAGACAACCGTTCCTGGCGCGCCAACCGCTCGATGTCGCTCAAGCGCGTTTCTACCCACGCCAGCCGCCGATGATCCAAATCGAGCGTCCCCAAATACCGTTCCACCGCCTGGGCCGCCTCTTCGAGCTGGATGCGCGCCTCCTCCACCAGCTCGGCGATGGGCAAAAACGCCGCATCCAAGCCCTGCAACGGCGCTAAATCCCGCTGACATTGGGTGAGCTTCTGGCGCATTTCCTCATCAAGCCGCTGCAACAGCCGCTGGCCGCCGGTGAACAGCCGTCCCCCGTGGGTCAACCGCCGCTGTTCGGCCACCAACTCGTCGAGTTCGCCCGTCCGCACGTCCACCGCGCGAAACCGCGCCAGCGCCGCATCCAGCATCGCGAGGCGCTCGTCCCGCTGCTGCTGCTGGGTGTCGAAGGCCGCACAGTCCTGTTCCGCCTGGCGCCACGCACGAAAGGCCGCCGTTACCTGGGCCGCCAACGCGCCATCGTCCGCCAATGCGTCCAACAACTGCCGTTGATAGTCCCGCTCCAACAGCTGTTGCGACGCGTGTTGCCCGTGAAGGGTCACGAGCTGTTCGGCCAACTGTTTCACCACGTGCAGCGGTTGATTTACGCCGTTCACGTACGCCCGCGACCGACCCTGCGCAGCAATCACGCGGCGCAATTGGCAATCGTCATTCGCCGTCGCCAAATCCCGTTCCGCCAGCCACGCTCGGGTGTGGGGCAGCCGCCGCAGATCGAACACTGCTGTGATGTCCGCTTGAGCGGCCCCAGAGCGAATCACCTCCGGGTCGGCCCGTTCCCCCAGGAGCGTGGCGAGGGCGTCGAGAATCAGGGATTTGCCCGCGCCGGTTTCGCCGGTTACCGCCGTAAAGCCGTCGGCAAACTCCAATTCCGCCGCCGCAATCAAGGTGTAATCGCGGATTTGCAGGTAGCGCAGCATGGGGCGGGTTAGGTGTCGTTGGTGCTTTGCGCACCCCAACCCAGCTTGGCCCGCAACACCTGGAAATAGTCGTGTTTGAGGGGCTGGATAAGGCGCAATTTGCGGCGTTTTTGGCGAATCACGATGCGGTCTCCCACGGCTAAATTGAGCGTAATTTGGCCATCACAGGTGATGATCGTTTCCGCCGTGTTGTGGGAACGGAGCTGCACCGCGATTTCGCGGTTGGCGTTCAGCAAAATCGGTCGGTGAGACAGGGTGTGGGGGCAGATGGGCACCACCAACACCGCGTCCAGGGACGGATGGACAATCGGCCCGCCGCCGGACAGGGCGTAGGCCGTGGAACCGGTGGGCGTGGCGATGATGAGGCCGTCCGCCCAGTAGGCATTCAAAAACACGTCGTCGATGTAGGTATCCACCTCGATCATCCGCGCCATTTCCCGCTTGTGGATCACCACGTCGTTGAGGGCATCGGCTTGGGTGATCGCCTGGCCGTCCCGACGGACTTCCACGTGGAGCAAGCCCCGTTCTTCCTCTTTGAACTGGCCGGTAAAAATCTCGTGCAGGGCGCCGTCCAGGTCGTTGGTGGGCGAAATGTCCGCGAGAAAGCCCAGGCGGCCCAGGTTCACCCCCAGCAGGGGCACGCGAAAATCCACGAACGAACGGGCGGCATTGAGAAAGGTGCCATCGCCCCCGAGGACGATCACCAGGTCGCAATGCCGCGCCAACAGCCGCCGATTGCCCACGGGTAGCCCCCGTTCCTGAATCAATTGGGCGGTTTCTTCTTCGAGGAGCAGCCGCAAATCGCGTTTTTTGAGAAACCGCGCGATTTGATGGACCAGCGGGGCGATGCTCGGATCGCCGTATTTTCCAATCAGACCGACGGTGTTGAAGAGGTAGGGCATGGCGTTTGAGGGCGTGGCAGTCGGCGGCGGTGAGTTGACCGGCAAATTATCACCGATGCCCGCTGCCGACGCGCGTTGCCCAGTTTACGACAGCCAATCCACGCGGGGCATCGCCGCCCAATCCACCCCC
>DAIUCA010000231.1:0-2915 GCA_036846405.1 Candidatus Competibacteraceae bacterium | reverse complement strand
CCCCCACGCGCACGGCCCTCCTGGGGGCGTCCACCCACCTGGCGGCGGCGGTGCGACGGCTGCCGGCCATGGGCGATCTGGAACAGATTCGTGGGCTAGAAGGCGATGCTGCCCACCACTTCTTTGCCCATTTTCCCCATCTGATTCGCGAAGACGCCCGCGCGCTGTTTCAGATCACTGGGCGAAACCGCCGACCGCCCCGCGATCCGGTAAACGCCCTGCTGTCGTTTTTCTACGCGCTGCTGATGAACGACTGTCGTTCTGCCTGCGAAGCTGCGGGGCTGGATCCCCAGGTGGGCTTTCTCCACGCCCTGCGCCCGGGGCGAGCCGCTCTGGCTTTGGATTTAGTCGAGGAATTTCGTCATGTGGGCGAGCGCCTGGCCCTCGCTCTCATCAATCGTGGCCAGTTAAAGCGGCGGGATTTTGAGTTCTGCGAGGGCGGCGCGGTGCTGTTGCAGGGGGATGGCCGCAAAACGGCGATCACCGCCTATCAAGAACGCAAGCAAGAGCTGATTTCCCATCCGCTGTTTTCTGAAAAAATGCCCTTGGGCGTGGCGATTTTGGTGCAAGCTCGGCTACTGGCGCGGGCCATTCGCGGCGATCTGGAACGCTATGTGCCGTTTCTGATTCGCTGATTCTGATTTACTCATCCGAATCGGCGGACTTCCGAACCATCGTCCAGAGGAGGACAGGGAATGCGGTTATTGATCTGCTACGACGTGAATACGGAAACCCTGGAGGGACGGCGCCGGTTGCGCCATGTGGCCAAAATCTGTCTGCGCTTTGGCCAACGGGTGCAGAAATCCGTGTTTGAATGCCAGGTGAACCCCCTGCAGCGGGCCGAACTGGAACGGCTGTTGACCGGCACCATCGACCACCATCTGGATTGTCTGCGGATCTATCGCCTGGGCGAGGGACGCGGCAGCGATGTCCAGGAATACGGTCAATTTCGCGCCATCGACTTTGAAGCGCCTTTGGTGGTGTAAATGGCTTTAGGAAGAGATCGCGGGCGAGAGACTTGCGGAATTCCCCTCGTGGAGGACGTGGATTACCTTGCCCGCCCCTTTCCGATGGAGATCCGCCCCATGGATTCTCAGCATTATCAGAACGCCCGTAAAACCCTGGTCGAAAAAATCGACCAATTAAGAACCCTCCGAGACGAGCTTAAATCCCGCGAACCCGGATTCATCAAAGAGATTCCTCTGGAGGTGAGCCGCAAAATGGAATGGCTGGATCGGGAAAGCTCGCGGCTGCGGCAGGCGGATCTGTCGGTGGCCTTTGTGGGGGGTTTTAGCGCCGGCAAATCGTCCTTGGTGAACGCCTTTTTGGGCCGTTACCTACTGCCCGAATCCACCAAAATCACCACCGCCGTGCCCACATTTGTGAAGACGCTCAGCCCCACCGACTCCACCCAGGAATATGCCGAGCTGCATTACTTGAGCGGCGATGAGTTTCGCGAACTGGGCGATCTGTACCGAGAGGAGGTGGTGCGTTTAACCCGACTGCCCGAGTTAAAGAACCTGCCGTTTCCCGAATTAATGGAACGGATTAAGCCCCTGGCGAGGGAAGGGCGCTTGAATCAACTGGTGAAACAGTTTCAGAGCTACCACGATCGCCGTCACGATGGGGAGTCGCGGGGCAAGATCATTCGAGTCTCGATCAAAGAAGCCCAAGACAAAATCTGCGATGAAAACGAAGCGATTGTGCTGGATCGGGTGGTGCTGCGGATTCGCCATGACCAGATTCCTTCAGACACGGTGCTCGTGGATTTGCCCGGGGTGAGCGTGCCCAACCCGCGGCATCGAGACATCACCTTTCGGTTCATCCGCGAGGAGGCCCATGCAGTCGTCTTCGTGCTGATGGCCACCCGCCTGTTCGATAAAGACGAAATCGAGATCATGGAGACCTTTCAGCAAGGCGACGCCCGCGTCACGGAAAAAACCTTCTGGGTGCTGAACCGTTGGGATGCCTTGTCTCAACAGCAAAAAGAACAAACTTCGGTGGATTTTGAACAGAAAATGCGTGAATTCGGGATTTCGAGCAATTATCAGCATTTTCGCACCAACGCATTACACGGATTACTCGCCCAGATTCGCCTCAAAAAGACCGAACTTGCCCCTGTTTCCCTGGAAAAGCATTTTGCGGATTACGACAAGGCTTTACCGGCCATTTACAACAGCAGTCACGAGGCGGCCCTGCGGGAAAGCAACCTGGGAGAATTGCAGCGACAGGTGCTGAGTTTTCTCAACGAGCATTTACGACTCACCACCCTGCGGTCGGCTTACGACAACACCCGTCAGAACTTCAGCGATCCCATTGTCCACCACCTGCGCCGTCTGAAAGATCAAGATGAGGACAAAATCGAACGGGAATTGGGCCGTGAGCAGAAAGAAACCGTGCTCAAACGCGTCGATGAGTTATCGCGCCAGCGGCGAGAGGCGATTGGTCAATTGTTGCGGCAGATGTGCGATGAAATCGCGACAAAACGCAGCGCGATTCTGAATCGCCACACGGAAAAACTCGTCAACCAGCTGCGGGAAAAGATCACCAAAGGCAGCGAAACCGACGCTTATCAGATTTATCAGCACATTATTTCCACCCGCGAGCTGCGCAAATACCCCTATCACTTTGAAATCGAGATGCAGATTGTCGATGGCTTAAACACCATGTTTAAGCGCAGTTTTCGGGAAATTGTCCGCCAGCAGGTGGACGAGGTGTTTCGGGAATTGACGGAGCGGATCGAAAACGCGCTGGAAGACGTGCGGCGCGATGTGGATTACGACCGCAAGGTCATCGAGCCTTTTGAAGAGATCCTGCGCACGGAATCGAAGGATTTCGCCAATCGCGTGGATGGGGTGGTGATGACCTTAGCGGCCAAACTGGATGAATTGCTGTTGTATAGGGCGAAATTCCTG
>DAIUCA010000230.1:0-2948 GCA_036846405.1 Candidatus Competibacteraceae bacterium | reverse complement strand
GAGGGTTTGGGTGGGCACGGTCCACAGCAGGAATCGGGGCACGCGCCACAGGAGGGAAATCCACGAAGGCGGCGGCGTGTAGTGATGATCGAGGACCCGCCGCGCCAGGCCCCGCAGATAGCGCACCCCGTGGGGAAAGTCCCGCAGCTCCGCGATCCACAGGGGCGGGATGCGGGCCGCGCCCACCAACGCCCCCGCGAGCGCGCCGGTCATGGCGCCCACCGTGTCCGTGTCGCCGCCGCAATCTAGGGCGGCGGTCAAAGCAGTTTCAAAGTCTCGCCAATGGCGTCGCCAGCTATAAATCGCCACCGGGACGCTGTGATAGGCATAACCGCTGACGCCTCGGTCGCTGTGACGACTCACCAGGAGCCGCGCCACCTGTTCCACCGGTTGGCTGCTGTGCCAGCCTCGGCGCAGATGCGCCACACACTGTTGCCATTCCTGGTCTTGGGGGGCGAGGGCGGCGAGTTGGTCGGCCAAATCCGTCGGCGGCGGCGCACTATCTGCCCGACGCAGGGCAATAAACGCGCACAAGGCGATGGCTTGGGCGGCGACTTCCGCCCGAGGATCGCGGTGGGTCAAAATCGTAGAATGGTGCACAAAATCAGCGAGTTGCCTGCGTTCTCGCACCATGCCGAAGGGCGCCGCGCGCATGGCAGGGCCATTGCCCGCCGAATACACCGCCGAATAGGGCGGCGGAATCCACAGCCACAGTTTCAGAATCCCCCGCAGGGTGCCCCAGCCGATGCCCGGCGGCAGGGTGAGCAGCCAACCGCGCAGTTTGCCCGCCAACACGGCGCGGCAGCGGCGGGGGGAATCGCTCGCCAACAGCGCCTCAAAGACGAAAACGGTGTGGTCCGTGTCGTCGCTCACCATGCCCCAGCGGGGCAGCAGCTGTTGGCGCCAGGGGCCGGGAAACAGCCGCGCCCGACGGCGTGGCGACAGCCCTTCGGTGGGCAAGCCCAAGCTATCGCCCACCGCCGTACCCAACAGCAAGCCCTCTACGCGATCCAGGGAAATGGGCGCGGTGTCGCCGTCGCTTTGGGGGGGGTTTTTGAGAACAACCGACGTTAAGACGGCGATTTGCACTTGGATTTGCAGCGTTCCGGGGTGCAGCGGCCCCGCAGGTGCAAGGCCCGTTCGGTGAGCTGAAATCCGAGATTTTGGGCGATGGATTGGAGCCGTTCTTCGAGGGCCAAATCGGCGAATTCCACGACTTCGCCGCATTTCTCGCAGATCAAATGATCGTGATTGACCTCATTAAGCTCGAACACGGAGCCGTCGCCGTAAAAATGGTGGCGTTTCACCAGGCCCACCCCTTCTAAGTCGGTGAGCACGCGGTACACCGTGGAAAGTGTGGCTTTGCCGTGGCGCGTGCTGAGGGTGTGGTGAATGTCTTCGGGGCTCCAATGGCGGCCCGGTTCTTCGCCCAGGAGTTGCAGCACTTCAAGGCGCGTGGGCGTCACCCGTAGGCCAGCCCGTTGCAATGTGTAGCGATCCATGGATGCCCTCTGCGGCGATTGATCGAAAGTGGGGTCGATTCTAATCGCCGATTTAGACTGCGTGCAGATTTACATGGCGAAAACCAAGAATCTCTGGCGCCTAGCTCAGCCGCTGGAGACGCTCGTGGAGCGGGCTACTGCGGGGAAAGTGGGCGCGTAAAAATTCCATTTGGTCGGCCAAAATCCGCCGTCCCTGCAAAAAAATGTACTCGGCGTGATTGGGCGCAAACGGCACGGCGAGTAATTCTAGGGCGGCCTGTTCCGGGGTGCGTCCGCCCTTGTAATGATTACAGCGACGGCAAGCCGTAACCACATTGGTCCATTCGTCCTTACCGCCCTGCACCAGCGGTTTCACGTGGTCGCGGGACAGGTCTGATGGGCGAAAACTGCCACCACAGTACAAACAAACGTGGAAATCGCGCCGAAAGAGGGCCGGATTCGACAGGGGCGGCACATAGCCCCGATGGGTGCGCAAATGGGCGTAAGAACTGCCCTCGGTGGCGATGATGGAATGGATGGCAATCTTACTCTGCTTACCGGTAATGGCATTGGTGCCCCCGTGGACCCAGTACAGCAGGGAGCCGCAGGTGTAGGCGACCTGTTCGGCGTGATAAAGCCGCACCGCTTCCTGATACCCCACCCATTCGAGGGGCATCCCCGACACGTCGGTCCGCAAAATGCGCTGATCTAATTCGTACATGGAAAACCCTCCAGACGTCGGGAACTGTTTGATGCTAATCGGATTTTTTGACGGTGTAATTAAAAAACCGCTCATCCCGACGCCCTGCAGTTTCCCTTATTTTTCCGCCTTTTCACCGAAAAACGGCCTTTGCCGCACAACCGCGCGACAAACCCCGTTTATTGGGAAAACTCGGGCAAATCACCCACCCGTTGCCGCAGAGCCGCCCGCTCTGCCGAAGGCAGGGGCACGATGCCCGCTTCGACGAAATAGCCGGTTTCGCCCATGGCGGCCTCGCTCACCAGCTCGTCGATCAATAACGGCAGCATCGGTACCTGCGCCAGGCGCGGCCGCTTGATGTACACAAACTGGGTGCGCACCAGGGAATACCGTCCCGTGGCGATGTTTTCCATGGTGGGCGGCACACCCTCCCAAGCGACGACCCTTGTGTCCAAATTAGCCTTGCCGTCGCGAGTTTTATTAAAAATCTTTATATAATTTTTATTTATGATTTTTCAAAACTTTATTCATTGATAAATAAAACATTCAGGAGGTACTTTGCCAATCTCTTGGTTATTTATATGAGATTCTTTATGAATTTCAGTTATCAAAAACGGCTCTTCCTTCAGATTTTAGGAGGGATTTCCCTACTAACCGCTTTGGGTATACCAACGGTTCGTGCGCAGGCCGACATTACGCTGCTCAATGTTTCCTACGATCCCACTCGCGAGTTTTACAAGGATTTCAACGCGGCTTTCGCGCGGTAT
>DAIUCA010000229.1:0-2951 GCA_036846405.1 Candidatus Competibacteraceae bacterium | reverse complement strand
GGGTGATGCCGTTCCGCCACGTACGGGCGACCCCATCCCGCGAATCGCGTCGGGTCGGGTGATGCCGTTCCGCCACGTACGGGCGACCCTTGCGGTCGCCCCTACCCGGGGATCGCATCAAACGCCGCAACCACCGCCGCCGGCGTGAAGCCGAAATGTTCGAGCAGCACGTTTCCCGGGGCCGACGCCCCAAAATCGTCCAAACCGATGATTTTGCCCTCGAGGCCGGCATAGTCGCGCCAGGGCCGCGTCACGCCGACCTCGATCACCACGCGCCGCGTCACCGTCGGCGGCAACACGGCGTCGCGCAGGTTGGCCGACTGGGCTTCAAAGGCTTCCACGCAGGGCAGCGACACCACCCGCACCCGTTGGCCGCGACTCGCTAGGAGGCTAGCGGCCGCCAGTGCTAGGGCGACTTCCGATCCGGTGGCAATCAACAAACCGTCCAGCGCGTCGCCCGGCCCCCATTCGCCCACCACGTAACCGCCCGCTTTGAGGGCGTCGAGGGACAGGTGGTCGCTGGGCAACGGCGCGAGGTTTTGGCGGGTGAGCACCAGACAGCTCGGGCCGTCGTGGGCGATGGCGGCGTCCCAGGCGGCGAGGGTTTCTCGCGCATCCGCCGGGCGCCACACCCGCAGGCGGGGAATCAACCGCAGGCTCCAAAGATGCTCGACCGGCTGGTGTGTGGGGCCGGCCTCGCCCAACGCAATGGAATCGTGGGTCAACACAAAAATGCTGCGACAGCCCATGAGGGCGCTCAGGCGAATGGCATTGCGGGCGTAATCCGAGAACACCAGAAACGTGCCGCCGTAGGGAATGAAGCCCCCATGGAGCGCCAAGCCGTTTTGCATCGCGGCCATGGCGAACTCGCGCACCCCGTAGGAGAGGTACTGGCCCTGCAATAGCTCGGGGGTCACCACGGGGCAGCCTTTCCACAGGGTGCCATTGGAGCCGCTTAAATCCGCCGAACCGCCAAACAATTCCGGCAACGTGGGGCCAATCGCCGCCAACACCTGTTGGGATGCGACCCGCGTGGCCAGGGTGGGCGGCTTCAGTTGCCAGGCGATGGCCAGTTGCTGGATGGCGTCGGCCAAGGCGGCGGGGCGCTCGTCCCGCAGCCGCCGTTCCAGGGTCGCCGCCAGGTCGGGATAGGCAGCCGCGTATCGCGCAAACCGTTGATTCCATTCGTTTTCTCGCGCTTCACCGGCGGCTTTCGCGTCCCACGCGGCGTAGGTTTCGGCGGGAATGTGAAACGGCGGGTGCGACCAACCCAAGGCCTCGCGGGTGGCCGCAATTTCCGCCGCGCCCAAGGGCGCCCCGTGGGTATCCGCCGTGCCGGCCTTATTAGGCGAGCCATAGCCGATCAGCGTTTTGCAAATGATGAGCGTGGGTTGGGAAAGCTCGGCACGGGCTTCCGTGAGGGCGGTTTCGACCGCGTGGGCATCGTGGCCGTCGATGGGGCCGATCACCTGCCAGCGATAGGCGATGAATCGCTGTTTTGTGTCATCCGCAAACCAGTGATCCACTGCGCCGTCGATGGAAATGCCGTTGTCGTCGTAGAGCACGATGAGTTTGCCTAGCCCCAAAGTCCCCGCGAGGGAACAGGCTTCGTGGCTGATGCCTTCCATCAAACAGCCATCGCCCGCCAACACATAGGTGAAATGGTCGATCACCGCGTGATCTGGGCGGTTGTACTCCGCCGCGAGGAGCTGTTCGGCCAGGGCAAAGCCCACACCGTTGGCCACGCCCTGACCCAACGGTCCGGTGGTGGTTTCTACGCCCGCGGTTTCGCCCAATTCCGGATGGCCTGGGGTTTGGCTGTGGAGCTGGCGAAATTGCTTGAGCTGTTCGAGGGGCAGGTCATAGCCGCTCAGGTGCAGCAGGCCGTAGAGCAACATGGACGCATGGCCGTTAGAGAGCACCACGCGATCGCGGTTAATCCAGCGGGGATGGTGGGGGTTGTGGGACAAAAACCGATTCCACAGCACCTCGGCGAAGTCGGCCATGCCCATGGGGGCGCCGGGATGACCAGAATTCGCCTGTTGCACGGCATCCATCGCCAGGGCGCGGAGCGCATTCGCACGGTCGCGGGGGGATTGCATGACGGATTTCCTCAAAAAAAGTGGCGTAACGCCAGAGAAGGGCCGCGAGTATAGAGATTAGTTTGTCGTTGGGGCGGCGCGGGATGGTCCCAAGGCGTCTCGTTCGGCGGGGGTCAGCGCCCGCGCCGTGCCCTTGGGCAGCTCCCCCAGGGCCAAAGGCCCGATGGCGATGCGGATTAACCGCCGCACGGTCAAGCCCACCGCCCCGGTCATCCGCCGAATCTGGCGGTTTTTCCCCTCGCCGAGGGCGATGTCGAGCCAGGCGGTCACCGCATTCGCGCGAATCACGGTCACCCGCCGAGCCGTCAAGCGGTCGCCGTCCACGGTGACGCCGTCCACCAGGGCCTGCCACTGGGCGGGCGACGGCGGCGGACTCACTTGCACGCGGTACATCTTCTCGCAATGGCCTTGGGGATCGAGAATCGCCGCCGCCCAAACCGAGTCGTTGGTAAACAGCAACAGCCCTTCGCTCGCCTGATCGAGCCGTCCCACGGGGGCCAAGGCCGAGTGTTGTTGCAAAAATTCGACGGCAAAACAGCGAAATACCGTGTCGCGACCCTGATCGTCCCAGCGGGTGGTGAGCAGGCCCCGGGGCTTGTTGAGCATCCAATACACCCGAGCGGCTGCCGTGATGGGCACGCCGTCTACCGCGAGGCGGGCGTGGGCCGTCACGCAGCGCAGGGGATCGGTACAGCGCACGTCGTCCACGGTGACCCGCCCGTCGCGCACCCAGAGTTCCGCTTCGCGCCGGCTACAGCGGCCACTTTTCGCCAGCTGTCGCGCCAATTGCTGGGAAAACGCCCGCCCGGTGGCGGCGGGGCGGGTTGCAGCGCGGGGAGATTTACTCGG
>DAIUCA010000228.1:0-2979 GCA_036846405.1 Candidatus Competibacteraceae bacterium | reverse complement strand
AACAACCGCCGCTTTGGCGATTAAGCGCCATCCGCAACACGATGGCCCATGGCGAGGTTGAGCAGCACGCGCAGGAATCCCTCATGGAAACCGCGGATGAGACGCGCACCACCTTGGCGATGCTCTGGACCGAACTGTTTCCCGATCTGCCCAGCCTGTCGTCCCCAGAGCGCTAACTTTATGAATCGCCGCGATTTTCTCCTCGCCACGCCCACCGTCGCCCTGGCGACGACGGCGACGGCCGCCGTACCGCCGCAAATACAGACGCGCCGCGATCGAGCCTATCGGATGCGCGTTGAAGCGGCCCAACGACTGTCATCGGCGCCCATGCCCGCGCACGCCGATAACGGCGATGACGCCCGTTATCCCAATTTCATCGGCAGTTTCACCAAAGCCCTGCCCCACGACGCGCGCGGCCACGGGCAGCCGGCGGCCTATCAGGCGTTAAAACGCGCCCTGACCACCCGCCGCGAGGCCCATTTCGACGCAATTCCCCTGGGCGGTACCGTGCCCCTGGCCAATCCTCAAGGGGCCTTGGCGTTTTGTCTGGAAGGCGGCGATCCCCAGGATTTTGCCTTGCCCGCGCCCCCGGCCTTGGCGAGCGACGCGACCGCCGTGGAGATGATCGAGCTGTATTGGCGGGCCGTGACCCGCGATGTGCCCTTTGCCCATTACGAGGATCACGCGGACATCGGGGCGGCGGCGGCGGATTTGGATCGCCAAGCCGCCTATCGCGGGCCGCGGCGCGTCACGCCGAACACCCTGTTTCGGGGCACCACCGCAGGCGAGTTGCAGGGGCCGTTCATCTCCCAATTCCTCGTTCAGGACGTTCCCATGGGCGCGATGACCCTGACCCAGCGGTCAGCCGCGCCGGCGGTGGGCGACGATCACTTGACCGATTTTGCCGCGTGGCTCGCGAACCAGAACGGCCAGCCGCCCACGACGACCGCGCGGCTGGGGGAGCCGCGTTTTCTGGCGACGAATCGCGATCTCGCCGAATACGTCCACCGAGATTTCAGCATTCAGGCCTATCAGAACGCGGCGCTAATTCTGCTGAGCTACGGCACGGCGGCGCTCACGACCCACAATCCCTACAAACGGAGGCGCAATCAGGGCGGGTTCGTGACCTTTGGCGGCCCGGCGATTCTGGATTTGTTGAGTCGCGCGGGTCAGGCGGCGCTCAAAGCAGCGTGGTTTCAGAAGTGGGGCGTGCATCGGCGGCTGCGGCCCGAGGCGTATGGCGCGCGGGTGCATCAACAGCGCACGGGTGCAGCAACCTATCCGCTCCCCGACACCCTGTTGAACGCTGCGGTGTTGGCGCGGGTGCATCAGCGACAGGGGAGCTATCTGTTATCGCAGGTCTATCCGGAGGGCTGTCCGACCCATCCGGCCTATCCGGCGGGCCATGCGGCGATTGCCGGCGCCTGCGTCACCGTGCTGAAGGCGTGTTTCGACGCGCAATTTGTGCTGCCGAACCCGCTAGTGGCCGCCGCCGACGGGTTACGGCGAGTGCCCTACTCGGGGGAACCGCTTTCTGTGGGCGGCGAACTGCACAAGTTGGCGGCGAATATGGCGTTTGGACGGGACACGGCGGGGGTTCATTGGCGCAGCGATGGCGCGGCGGGGCTGCAATTGGGCGAGGCGGTGGCCTTGCGCCTGCTGCAAGACGACCGCTTGACCACGACAGAAGGATTCGCCGGCTTTTCGTTGACGGATTTTGCGGGGCGGACCGTCACAGGATGAGTGCCGCCCGCCTTTCCCTGGGCCATCAACGATAGTTAAACGGCAGACAATCCAACGCGTCCCAGACCCGCGTGGGCTGCGGGTCTTGCAGAATCGTCGTGAGCGTGGCCACGGCCGCTTGCATGCCCGGGAGCGACTGGGTTTTCGCTAAAAACCGCCGGGCCGTATCGACGTAATTGTCGGGTCTGAGCACGCACGCGGCGACGGTGGCCCAGGTGGCGCCGATGAGGGCCATGGTGGCCCCATGGTCGGGTTGGTCGGCGAGGGCAATCGCCGTGCGGAAGTGGCGCCCCATGACGGCGACCAACGCCGCGTCGTCCATGGCCGAGGGCCACAAGAGCAAGGCCCGATGGCCCCAAATAGACGGCCACGGATGTTGTGGATGGCCCCCGTCCCAGAGGTCACGCGCCGCGAGATAGCCGGTTTCCATGGCCGCAAATCCCTCGTGCTCCACCAGCAGCCGCGCCAGCAAATGGTGGCGATATTGGGTTTCGATGGAGCCATCCGACGCCCACTGGGCGCCGGTGGCCGCGTCGATTGGCCCCAACAGGGATTGGGCAAAGGCCACCAGTTCATCCAAGTCGCCGGCTAGGGCATTAAACGCCCGATAAATCTCGGTCTGTTCCTGATCGCGGCGGCGGTCGGCGGCGGGCACCGACGGGTCTTGTAGATATTCCAACGCCGCCTCGAAATAGCCCGCCGCCTCGGGACACTCGCCCCGCAGGGCCTGGTATTGGCCGATGGCGCTCAATAGCCGACCGCGCCAGCGGGAGGGCAACGCGTCTAGCAGGGGATCGTCGAGGGCGTCTTGCGCGGTGACGAGGGCGGCTTCGAACTGGAATTGGTCGGCGTAATGCACCGCCAGGTGTAAATCCGCTTCGATCAGCCATTCGAGGGGTTGATGAGCGGCTTTCGCCCGCTGCCGCAGGGCCTGGTACGCCGCCACCGTCTGGCGCAGTCCCGTGGGATCGCCGTCGTGGTTGGCCCGCTGAATCGCCGTCATGTGACTGAGCAATTGCCATTCCCAGGGGGCATCGTTGGGAATCGGCGGCAACAGGGTTGTGGTGGCGCGAAACGCCCGCCGCAGCGTGGCCAAATCGCGGGTTTTCTCGCTGTACCGCGCGTGGAGCGCCTGCAATAGCCGCTGTTGCAGGGCGGGTTGGGTGGCAAAACGCGGTTGCAGCTCGGCCAAAAACTGTCGTCCAAAAGCGCTGTCGCCAATGGCAGCCAACACGG
>DAIUCA010000227.1:0-2982 GCA_036846405.1 Candidatus Competibacteraceae bacterium | reverse complement strand
GCGAGGATGTGGCCCTCGCTGCCGCGAAAGCCCAGGCGCCGCAACAGGGCCAGATCGGGCCGTTCGTGGGGCGGCAAAATCGCCTGAGGCACCCCGAGTTCCATTAAAAACTGGGCTTTCGCCAGCCCCTGCTTGGCCGCCGCCTTGGGATTGGACGGGGTGTGGGCGTGGGTCATGGAGGCCACATTGCCAAAGGACAGCCCCGCGTAATTGTGGGTTGGGCCCACCAGGCCGTCGAAATTCATCTCGACGGCGGGGGGATAACAATCGCCGGGCATCAAGCACCTCCGGTAACGGCATCCGACGGCGGCGGCGCGGCGTCGGGGAAAAAGGCTTCGTCGAGGACCGCGTCCAAAGGAAATTCAACCTCCTGGGAGAAGGTGTTGAGGGGCCATTCGGTGTCGTCGGCGGTCGCGGCGCGGGTGGGCGTCATGGCGCGATCTCCGGGGCAGCGTCGGGGGGCGGCGTGAGCCCCAAGGGGAGCGTCGCGGGCACGGTGGCCCGCTCGGCAATCAACGACGCCAGGGGATAGGCGCAGTAATCCGCCGCGTAATAGGCGCTCGGGCGATGATTGCCACTCGCGCCCACGCCGCCAAAGGGCGCCCGACTGCTCGCGCCGGTCAGCGGGCGGTTCCAATTGACCACCCCGGCGCGAATCTCTGCCAAAAACTGGGCCCACAGATCGGGATTGTCCGCCAACAGCCCCGCGCTCAAGCCAAAGCGGGTGCGATTGGCCGTGGCGATGGCCGCCTCGAAGGTGGGCACCCGCTGCACCAGCAGCAGGGGCCCAAAGATCTCCTCGTCGGCCAGGTCGGCGTCGGGCTGGGCGTTGGTGATGTCCAGCAATCCCGGCGACAGGAAGGGGCGGTCGTCGCCGAACACGCGGTTCATGGGCCGCAGGGGCACCGCGCCGGCGTCGAGCCACCGCTGTTGTTGCGCCAACAGGCGCGTGGCTGCGGCCTGATGCACCACCGGGCCGTAAAACGGCGGCGGTTCCGCGTCCCACGGGGCGATGTGTAGCCCGTCGAGCCAGGCCAACAGCCGCGTCACCAACGGCGCCCCCTGGTGTTGATCCACGATCAACCGACGGGCGCAGGTACACCGCTGGCCGGCGCTTAGGTACGCCGACTGGACCACGAGCAGTGCAGCAGCGTCCAAGTCGGCCACGCCCCAGGCCACCAGGGGATTATTGCCGCCCAGTTCTAGGGCCAACATCACCTCGGGTCGCCCGGCAAATTGGCGATGCAACTGGACGCCCGTGGGATAGCTGCCGGTAAACAACAGGCCGTCGATGGGGGCATGACTCAAGGCCACGCCCACCGCGCGGCCCCCTTGGACGAGATTCAACACCCCGTTGGGCAATCCGGCCCGCTGCCAGGCCCGCACGACCCATTCCCCCACGGCGGGAGCGGCCTCGCTGGGCTTAAACACCACCGTGTTGCCCGCCAACAGGGCCGGCACCAGGTGGCCATTGGGCAGGTGACCGGGAAAGTTGTACGGCCCAAACACCGCCATGACCCCATGGGGCCGATGGCGCACCTGGGCCACCGCGTCCGCCAGCCGATCCTCTGACTCGCCGGTGCGCGTCTCGTAGGCGGCGGCGGAAATCGCCACCTTGTTCACCATGGAGGCGACTTCGGTCAGCGATTCCCACCGGGGCTTGCCCACCTCCCGACTGATGAGCGCGGCGAGTTCTTGGCGATGGGCGTCGAGTTCGGCGGCAAAGCCCTGGGCGATGACGAGCCGTTCCCGAAAGGTGCGCCGTTGCCAGGCCGGCCCCGCGGCCCGTGCGGCGGCCACCGCCGCGTTCACCTGGGCCGTCGTCGCCGCGCCGCCCTGCCACACCATTCCTTGGGTCGCCGGGTCGTGGGACGCAAACACCGGCCCCTGGCCCGGCGCCCAGCGGTCGCTGATGAGTAAGCTCATGATTAACCTCGAAAAATAAACGCCATCAGACGACAAAACATAATGCCCAAGGATTACAACGGCGCGATATAGACCGTCGTTCCCAAGGCCAGGTGCAATGCAGCAATCGCCGCCGAGGGCAGGCCCACCTGGCGAAAGCCGGTCCGTTGAATCGTCGTCATCACCAGGCGCGGGCCGTGGGCCACGATAAAGGGGTCGCCCGACGGCGCTGGCTCCAGAGCGGCGGTCACGGTGACCGCCCGACAGTCCCGCAGGGTGGCGATGTTCTTCAGGGGGCATTGCACCGTGGGGCCGGCGTCGAAGACGTCCACGCTGCCCTCGAAGCGAAAGCCTTCCCCCTCCAGGAGCCGCCGGGCCGGCGCCGTGTGGGGATGGGTGTGGCCGATGACCGCTTGGGCCGTGAGGGGCAAAAGACAGGTGTAAATCGGGTGTTTGGGCATGAGATCGGCGATGAACTGGTGATGGCCCAGGGCGCTGAGCCAGTCGGCCCGCCGATAGTCCATGGGGAAAAAATGCTGGCCCAAGGCGGCCCAGAAGGGGGAATGGCCCTGGTCGTCCACCACGCCCCGCAGCTCGGCGATGACCAGGTCGCCAAAGCGCGCGGGCTGCTGGGCCATGAACACGAAGCGGCTTTTGGATAAAAACCGCCCCAAATGATCCCGACGATAGGGCGGCGCCAGATACAACATGCCCAGCTCGGTGGCCCCGCGAAAATCGTCCACCATCTGGAGCACGGTGAGGGGCTGATGACAGTCCAGCTCGCGGGAGGTGTTCACCAGGGTGAGCCGCCGGAAGGTGTAGAAGGGACGGCGATAACCCACCCCGGTTACCAAACCCGCCGTGCCCACCACCCGCGCCGTCGTCGGGTCTTCGAGGACGAAGAAGTACAGGGCGTCTTGGGGATCGTGTTCCGGATCGTCAAAGCTCGCGACGGATTGGGCGATTTTGTTGGTCAGACGCTCAGGGTCCGCCGGCAAATTGGTCATACCCGCCCCGGCCTCGGCGGCGAGGGCGAGCAAATCGCCCAAATCCTTGGGGGCCACCGGCCGAATCACC
>DAIUCA010000226.1:0-3077 GCA_036846405.1 Candidatus Competibacteraceae bacterium | reverse complement strand
TTATAGCGCATGATTTCCTTCATGCGCGAGTCGCTGATGATCTGCTCGACCGGGTCGAAAGCGTCTCACGTGATTTTCCCGTCGCCCTGGTGCTGGGCGATATCGATTACTTCAAACGGTACAACGACCACTTTGGCCATCAGGCGGGGGACGAATGTCTCAAAGCCGTGGCCCGCGCCATCAAGCAGGCGGCGCGGCGCGAGAACGATTTAGCGGCCCGTTACGGCGGCGAAGAGTTGGCGGTCATCTTGCCCAACACCCATCTGCAAGGCGCCGTCGAAGTGGCTGAACGCGTTCGCCTGGCCGTGTTGCAGCTCCAAATCCCCCATCCCCTGTCGGAAGCCAGCGAATGGGTCACCCTGAGTCTGGGGGTCGCCGAGCTGGTGCCCAACGGCGACGCCGTGGTGGATCGCCTCATTCGCCTCGCCGACGACGGGCTGTATTTGGCGAAGAGCGGCGGGCGCAATCGGGTGATGACGCGCCAACCCCCGGCTGCGCCGACGCCGAGCGAGCCGTCCGAATCCGCCGAACCGCCGGCTCCATGACGCCACTGGCCCATTTGCGCGGCATCCTCGTGGAGCAGTCGCCACCGATGCTGGTGCTCGACGTGCACGGGGTGGGCTACGAATTGGAAGCCGCCACGAATACCCATCGCCAACTGCCGGCCCTGGGCCAAGAAGTTCTGCTCCACACCCATGTCCTGGTGCGCGACGACCAAACCACGCTTTACGGCTTCTTGTCTCGGGACGAGCGGGCGCTGTTTCGGGAATTGGTGAAGGTGAACGGCATCGGCGGCAAGTTGGCCCTCGTCATTTTGTCGGGCTTAACTGCCACCGCCCTCGAACAGGCCATTCAAACCCGCGACAGCGCCACGCTCATGCGCTTGCCGGGGGTAGGCAAGCGCCTGGCCGAACGATTGATTGTGGAATTGCGCGATCGCTTGGCGTCCTTTGCGACGCCGACCGCTCTGCTCGTGCCGCCGCCGGTCTCGACCCTGGCTCCCGACAACGCGGTGGATGAGGCTATTCAAGCCCTGGTCGCCCTCGGCTATCGCCTACCCGAAGCGACCCGCCTGGTGGGTCAACTCGACCCCGCCGAGCTGAGCCGCGAAGAGTTGATTCGTCACGCCTTGCGGGCCGCGCTGCGGGGCTGAAGTCCCAAATCGAGGGCGTCGTCGATTGCCGAGGCGGGTAATTCGATGTTCTCGGCAAGGGCGACCT
The DNA here is from genome assembly GCA_036846405.1 of Candidatus Competibacteraceae bacterium. Lineage (GTDB taxonomy): Bacteria > Pseudomonadota > Gammaproteobacteria > Competibacterales > Competibacteraceae > DAIUCA01. Next base: position 1,857 of record DAIUCA010000226.1, on the reverse strand, counting down.
GTAACAACGCCGCTTCCATCAGCGCCCGCGCCCGCCCGGACGTGAGCTGCAAAAATTCGTGGAGGGCGCGGTCGGCCGAACTGCGGTTGACGCATTCCGCGCTGTACTGCTCAAAGCCCTGCAAGCTGGTGACGAGTTCTGCCAGGTGTCGCGGACATTCGCATTCCACCGCCGACACGACAGACGCCAGGTAACTCAAGGTGGGCAGGTCAAATCGCGGTGGTGGCGGCCGTTCAGCCAGGTCGGGCAGGTGAAACTGCATGGGCTCTCGCGACAGCGCGCCCTCGCCCAACACCGCCCGCCGCAAACTGAGGCTTTCCACGGGCGCCCGCAGCACGATGACCCCACTGCGTTGCAGCCGCTGCACCACGCTCCGTCGCCCGAAGCCATACACCACCACCGCCCGTTCGGCGCTGCTTTGTTGTAGCCAGTCGAGCACCAAATCGGCTTGCTCTTCGTGGAGCGTGGGCCATTCCACCGCGATCACCGTGGGCTTTTGAGCCACGATAAAGTCGCCAAAGCGGGTCATATCGCTTTCAACCCCCACCAACACGGCTTCCGTCGGCTGATCGACGGTCGGGGCAAAGGCCTGGGCCAGCAACACCGGCAAGGCGGCGCCCAACACCGCCACGCGCTGCACCATTGGAGTGTCATCGACATTTACTAAATCGTTTAAGGCGGCCCGTTCTGTGAGCTGTTCGAGGGTGAGATTGGCCACGGTACTGATCGGGTGGCCCCCATCCACGAGACGCTTGATGAGGGTCAGTCGGGCGATGTCTTCGCGGCTGTACAGCCGACTTTGGCCCCCATTGCGCTGGGGTTCGACGACGCCGTACCGCCGTTCCCACATCCGCAACGTCACCGTGGCAATGCCGGTCAAGCGAGACACGGTGCCGATGCGGTAAACCGGTTCAATGCGGGTGGGCGTCATGGAAATCCTCTCAGGCGGCAGAAATTAATGTGGGCTTTACGACCACCAGAAGCGACGACAAGTTTATTCAGATAATCAAACGGTTAGCGTCGCAGGCGGGCGGCGCGGGCGGCGGCGCCGGTAGCCAACGTCGTAAAACCCCCATAAGCGCCTCAATAGACAAGGGCTTCACCAGGTAATCGTCCATACCGGCCGCCAAACAGGCAGCGCGGTCATCGCCCAGGGCATTGGCCGTGAGGGCCACGATGGGCCGGTCGTCGCCCCGCTGCCGACAGCGTTGCGCGGCGGCGAGGCCGTCGAGTCGCGGCATTTGCAAATCCATGAGCACCAGGTCGATGGGCCGACCGTCCCGTTGGGCCAGGCGGTCGAGGGCCTGTTGGCCGTCGTCCACGGTTTCCACCTCTAGGCCCAGCAACCCCAACATGCGCGCCACCACCTTTTGGTTGATGGGATTGTCCTCCGCCACCAACACCCGTCCCTGCCACTGGGGCAGGGCGTCCTGTCCCGCCGACGCGGGCTTGAGCGCCGCCCGCAGATGGCTACTGCGCAGGGGTTTGCGCAGGGGGGTGATGCGGTCCTGGGGTTTTGCGTCATTGCTTAACCACAGCACCCGTCCGCCGTTGGCGAGCCACTGGCCCACGGCGGGCGGCAGGCTCTCGCCGTCTTGCATGCTGAGGTCCGTGAACAGCCACGGGGCGCGGGGAGCTTCGGCCAAGATCGGCGCCGACAGGGACACCGGCGTCAGTCGCCAGCCCAGCACGCGGGCCGCTTCAACGAGCGCGTCGCCCACCAAGGGATGGGCCACCGCCGCGAGCAGCTCGCCGGTGGGAAACAGGGGCGGCGGCGGCCCGTCGAGGGCCATCATGGGCAGGGCAAAGCGGAAGCAACTGCCCTGGGAGAGCACGCTGTCCACGGACAATTGGCCC
>DAIUCA010000225.1:716-3088 GCA_036846405.1 Candidatus Competibacteraceae bacterium | reverse complement strand
CCTTCGTGGATTTCTCTCCTGTGGCGCGTGCCCCGATTCCTGCTGTGGACCGTGCCCACCCAAACCCTCCGGTTCTTCTTCACCCTCGGGGTGGGCTATTGGTTTCCCCTGCTGACCCTGGGCCGTTGGCCGGCCCTCGTGGTCCGCAATCTGTTTTTACTGCTCGTCGTGTTGCTTCACGGCGTACGACGACTGTTCCCGCCCTACTAAACTTGCCCCGTCATATCCGCAAACACTGTTTAGCGAGCTCCCAAAACAGCGCCGCCTTGCGGGGACTTTGGGATTCGCGGATCACGTCGCGGCAATGCTCAGCGCATTTCACCAAGGCCGAGTGGTCGCCACAGCTTTTCACCTGCGCTACCAGTGGCCCCGCCATAAACCCAAATCGCTGGGTCACTAACTCGGCGAGTTCATCTCGCAAGGCCAAAAAGTCTGCCTCACTCATTTTTCCTTGGGCCTGATCGACTTCGATTAACCCGCGACTTTCTAGCGCCACCAAAATGTCGGCGATCGCGCCCAATTTGCTGTAGCGGTGCACGAGTTCATCGACGGTGAGTTGGCCGTTAATCACCACCAAAATGGCCCGTTCCGCAAGCGCTAACGGCGCGTTGGCCATTTGCAGCGTCTGCTTACCCAGGCCGGTTTTGCGATAGACAATCATGACGCGACCTCGTGTATCCGCGCGTCACCGCGAAAACTAGAGATACACCGCAAGATACATCCCCAAAATCGCGGTGAGCACCATCGACGACAGGGTGAGTTCCTCGCGCCGACTGCTGAATAGGTAAATCAGATTATGGGCAATGATTCCCAACGCAATGCCGTGGGCAATGTTAAAAGTGAACGCCATACTCGCTAAAGTCAGGAACGCGGGGATATTGTCTTCAATTTCCGTCCATTCCATGTCGGTAATGCCGCGCATCATCATCGCACCGGTAATGATAAGCGCCGGCGCAGTGGCAACGGCGGGAATCGCGCCCAGTAAGGGGACGCAAAACATGGCGCCGAGGAACAGTAGCCCGGCGACGATGGCCGTGAGACCGGTGCGCCCGCCGGCCTGCAACGCCACCGCCGATTCGATAAATGTGGTGCTGGGACTCGTCCCCGCCGCGCCGCTGAAAGCACCGCCCAGGCTGTTCCAAAAGTAGGTTTTGGTCGCGCCAAACACGCGGTTGTCCTCATCTACCAGGCCACCCAAGCGGCCTAAGGCACAAAACGAGCCGGCGCTGTCCAGCAAACTCAGGAAGAAAAAGCCCACGATGACGCTCCACACGGCGGTTTGCGTGAGCACGTCGAGCTGGAGCTGGCTTGCGTCAAAGGCGGGCAGCGTCGGCATGGCCACCAGCGCCGCGAGGGGCGGGAGGGTGGCGACCCCCAAGACGAGCGCCAGCGCTGTCGTCGCCAGGATGCCGAGCAAAATGGCGGCCGGTACCCGTCGCGCCATGAGGACGCCGGTAAAAATGATCCCGAAAAACGTCAGCAACACCGAGGGACTTTTCATCGAGCCGAGCGCGACCAGGGTGGCCGGGGAATCCACCACCAGGCCGGCGTTTTGAAAGCCGATGAAGGTTAAAAACAGGCCGACGCCGCTCATGGCCGCGAGTTTGACCGAGGTGGGAAAGGCGTCCACGAGAAAGTCCCGCAGGCCCAGGAGGGTGAGCACAGCGATGGTCAGACTCGCCACGAAGGCGCCAGTCATGACGGCCTGCCACGTTAACCCCATGTCAAAGACGCCGCCGAAGACGAAGTAGGCCGCCATGCCCACGCCGGGGGCCAGGATGAACGGCAGGTTGGCGAACAGCCCCATGGCGATGGTGCCCACCCCCGCCACGAGGGCGACGAGGGCTGCGCCGTGGTCGGCGGGTAAACCGGCCTTCTGCAACAGGGGCGGGATGAGAAACAGGATGTAACTCGCGGTGAAAAACACCGTGATGCCGGCCAACAATTCGCGTGGCCAGGTCGAGCCGCGGGCTTGGAGTTGGAACATGGAGGGAAGCCTCTGGAAGTGAAAAGGAAAACGGCGCCGGCGGGCATTTAAGGCGGTAACTGTCCCCAATCCGGGTGATGGACGCGGATCAACGGGCCGTTATTGGCCGCTAACAAGCCGTCGCCTTGGGTGAGATCAATCGCGCCGCTCACGCCCAAACAGCGGTCGCTGTCGGCGCGGTTATCTAGGCGGGACACAAGGCGCGGCAAGTCTTGCCAGAGTTCGTCCATGAGGGGCTGTTCGGCGCTCACGAGGAATAGGGCGGGGGTTTTGCGCAGGAGATTCAAGACATCGCGCAGGGCAGGGCCGGAGCGGGAGCGATTGAGCCAGTCGTCCATGTCCACCGCGATCACCACCGACCAGGCTTGCATCGTGCGGGTTTGAT
>DAIUCA010000225.1:0-706 GCA_036846405.1 Candidatus Competibacteraceae bacterium | reverse complement strand
CGAAAAGCTCTACCGGATCGCGCAGGTCGTCGGGCTCGACGACACCCCGGCTGCGCCCGACGCGTTTCGCACGTTGCGACACGAAGTCGAGGATCGACTCGAGGATCTGCTGCGTCCCAACCTCGACGCCGATGCGCTGTCCACCGCGATCACCACCGACCAGGCTTGCATCGTGCGGGTTTGATTGTTGAGACGAACGTTCAAGCTGCGCAGGGCGAGGGACGCGAGGGAGGGGTCGTGGAGCCGCGTTTCGCGTCCGTGGGGCAGGGCCGCAAGGCGCAAATGGGGGTCGAGCACCAATAGCGACAGGGGCGAATCGGCTTTTAACCAACGGCTAAACCATTGATGCCACAGGGAAACCCAGGCCAGGCGGTGGACGAGTTGACTGCCCGTGAGCCACAGGCCGGGGGTGCTGCCCCAATGGGGTTGGCCGATCACCGTGTACCCCAGGGGAAAGGCCGGCGGCGTGCGCGGGGCGCTGTTGGTGTCGCTCCAGGATTGTGGGGCCCGTCGGGGCTGTTCGGCGTTGACGCCCCCTGTGCCTTGGCCCCCCACATCCGGATCGTTCGGCCCCACCGAGCGCGGCGCGTTGAGGTACGCCTCGACCTTGTCGCGCAGCGTCACCGTGATCGTCTCGGCCATCTTCCGGCCGATCTCGGGCATCGTCTGCAGCAGCTTCAGGTCGCGGTCGGCGCTCGCCAGCGCG
>DAIUCA010000224.1:2024-3106 GCA_036846405.1 Candidatus Competibacteraceae bacterium | reverse complement strand
TGCGGCCCAGCTGTCATTTACCCAAATTCAGAATTTGTCGCTCTTTAATTATCTGCGTTAATTCGCTGTATTAATGCCGCATTTCAAATGGCGGCGGCGCGGGCCTTGGCCACGCCGCCGTTTTTATGCGCTAACCCAGCATGTTGAGCCGAAAATGGTGGGTAATCAGCTTCTTAAAGCTATTCACCGTTTTGAGCGCGTCCCGCAAACCGTCCCGCTCCACCTTGTTGAACTGGCTGGGCATTACGTAGTTGTCGTAATGGCCCTCCTGGGCAAATTGCCGCAGTTCAGACAACAGCCGCAGACTGCTCAAATAGCTGTATGCCGCCGACAGTTCTGCGGCCAAGTCCTTGTCGAGCTTGCCTAATTTTTCCAAGGTCTGAATGCGTTCCAGGGTGTTCGTCTCATCGAGCCGCGCCTCCAGCGCCAGGCTTCGCACCCCCTGGACGATGGGGAAAATGCCGCCTTTCTTAATGTCGAGTTGGTTCTTATGCGCCCCGCTTTTCTCGACGCTAAAGGTCTCAAAGAACCCTAAAGGCGTCGGAAACGCTAAGGTGGGCCGCGCAAAGCGGGCATAAAACCCCGGATGATCCTGTAACCGATTGAATAGAAAACCCTTGGCCGCGCGTAATAGATTCTCGTCGCCCGCCACACTCGCCGCGTCGTAGAAAATCGCCAGATTCATCAAATCTTCTTCCGTGCCGTCGTCAATCCAGCGGTCGATATTCCGTTTGAAATTCTGAAATGACTGACACCAGAACGGATTACTCACCATGATATTGCCGTCGCAGGGCGGGTACCCAAAGGCAATCAGGGTCTCGGTGAGCTTATTGGCGATGTCTTCCAACCGAGGATGATCGTAGCCATCCCGCAGAATCATCGCGTTGTCCTGGTCGGTTTTCAGAATCTGCTCGGCGCGCCCTTCGCTGCCCATGACGATGAAACAGGCGTTCGCCGCCAGCTTCGGCGGCACGATGAGTTCAAAGAGTTTTTGGAAAATCTTCCGATTCAGATCGGTCACCATTTCCGCGAGATGACGTACCTGAATTCCCTTGTCAGCCAGGCCACGCACCATGGTCATC
>DAIUCA010000224.1:0-2014 GCA_036846405.1 Candidatus Competibacteraceae bacterium | reverse complement strand
CGGCCGCATCGGCCGCGCCATCGACCCCATCGACGAGCGGCGCCATGGTCATCAGGCCCTGAGACGCCCGCTGCAGCTCGTCCACCGTGGTAGCCCGCGCCGCCTGTACTGCAATCAGCCGCGAGTGATCCGAGAAGTAACTGAAGAGATCGATCTGATCGAGAATGCCGTCGATTTCCCCGCGATCAAATACCACCAGACGCTTCACTCCATGGCGATTCATGGCGATTTTTGCATTGAATAGAAAATCCTGTTTCTGCAAGCCCACCAGTTGGTAGGTCGCTAACTCGCCAATCGGGCTGTCCACCGACTTGCGCTGTAAAACCACGTGTTCGCGCACATCTGAATCGCTCACCACGCCTACTAACTGCTTGTCGGGCAATGATTTTTTGACGAGTAGCGAGCTGATTTTGTGGGCTTTCATGAGGGCCACGGCGTCGTGAATTGAGGCGGTGGCGTCGATGAAAATCGGGGGGCGGTAATAGGCATCGCCCACCTTCGCCATAGCAAAAGCTGCGTCGTCAGCCGAACGCTGGGGGCGGCTGAGTTCGGCAACGCGCGCCGTCGCGGTCTGAACGCAGCCCCGATGGAATGCGAAGTTCTGATGGCACAGGGCGTCGAGGGTCGCGAAGGGCAATAGATAGGCGTCGAGGGCTTCGTGCACCCGAAAGGTGTGACGACTGCGGCGGTTGTCCGCGAATAACGCCCAGAAATCGACCGCCTCCTGGGGACCGTATACGCCCACGAGTTCTTCTTCATCGTAGGTCTGCACACGGCCATTGGCGATCAGAATCAGGTGGTCAGCGGTCTGGATGGGCGACAACAGTACCGTTTGGGGCGGAAACGATCGGGCGGTGATCGCCGCTGCCGCTTGGGCGCATTCCGCCGCCGTGAGCAGGGAAAACGGCGTTAAAGCCGCAAGCCATGCGGCAATATCCGATGGCGTCGTGGAGAGACGAGAAGAAGCAGATTCCATCGCGATAACCCCGCTCAGAATGGCCCGAGATAATCGACCTGGCCCACGTAAGGACGTAGGGCGGGGGGAATCCAGACACGGCCATCGGTCTGTTGATGGTTCTCCAGCAGGGCCACCAGGGTGCGGCCCACGGCCAATCCGGAACCGTTGAGGGTGTGGAGTAGCTCGGGTTTTTGTTGCGCTTCGCGGTAACGGGCTTGCAGCCGACGGGCTTGAAAATCTCCACAGTTGCTGCACGAGGAAATCTCCCGATAGCGCTGTTGGGCCGGCAACCAGACTTCCAGATCGTAGGTTTTCGCCGCCGCAAATCCCATGTCGCCAGAGCACAGCAGCATGACGCGGTAAGGCAACTCGAGCTGTTGCAGCACGGTTTCCGCGTGTTGCGTCAGTTGTTCCAGGGCCGCCATGGATTCGGATGGCGCCACGATCTGCACCAGTTCCACCTTATCGAATTGATGCTGGCGAATCAGACCCCGCACGTCGCGGCCATAGGAGCCGGCCTCGCTGCGAAAACAGGGGGTGTGGGCCGTGAACTTCAGGGGTAACGCGCTCGTTTCGACGATGCGGTCGCGCACCAGATTGGTGAGCGGCACTTCAGCCGTGGGAATCAGATAAAAACCGCCAGGGGCAGATTCAGACGGCTGGGCTGGATCGGCAGCAGGGGGTACAGCGAAGAGATCGGCAGCGAACTTGGGCAACTGGCCGGTGCCGCGCAGCGCGTCCGCCTGGACCAGATAGGGCACATAGACTTCCGAATAGCCGTGGTGCTGGGTGTGCAGATCGAGCATGAACTGGGCGAGCGCCCGATGAAGCCGCGCCAACGGCCCGTGCATCACGGCAAATCGCGCCCCGCTCAGTTGAGTCGCCGCCGCGAAATCGAGGGCCGCACCGCCCAAATCCACATGATCTTTCGGCGGAAAATCGAAGTTGCGGGGGGTGCCCCAGCGGCGCACTTCCCGATTGTCAGCTTCGTCCCGTCCCACCGGCACGCTGTCGTCGGCCAGATTCGGAATCAGCAGACTCAACTGTTGCCAAGCG
>DAIUCA010000223.1:0-3117 GCA_036846405.1 Candidatus Competibacteraceae bacterium | reverse complement strand
ACAGGTGTTTGCGCAGCAAGGCCCGAGACAGCGCCACGCCGTTGTGGCGCAGCACCCGACCATGCTGAATCAGATGGCCCAGCGGGTCAGCGGGCGCCTCGTCCCTGTCGCGGGGCAGATTCAGTGCAAACTCCACGTTGCGCCGCAGAGAAAGCCCGGGCAGCTCTCGGCTGGGCAACGCCCCCCACTGGGCCAATTCCACCCCGTTGAGGAGGGTGGCCACTTGATACCGTCCCGAGGCGCCGTCTTGGCGCGCTTGGCTGTGAATCATCCCGTGGAGCGGGGCCACGGCGGTGTCTTTAGCGACGGCAAAGGTGGTCAACAGGGCATCAGGGGCGATCTGGTCGGGCAGCGGCACCAGGCGCAGGGGGGAAAACGCCGATTCCGCATCTTGAAAAATGGCAAATAGCCCTCGGGTAAGCCGCTCGAACACCGCCCGATGGGGCGCGAGGGCGTAAATCGCCGTGGCGAAAAAGCCACGACTGCGGCCCAACTGCACCCGAGGCACCAGCTGTTCGCGAATCAGGCGGTCCAGCGCCTCGGCCCGCTTGTCCACCTGCTCCTGGCTCTCGGTGGTGGATTGACCGCGACTCTCGCCGATGGCCTTGGAATCGCCGGTATTCGTGCCATCCGTGCGGGTAGTCGAGTGGTTATCGCCGGTATTTTGCGTTTTGCTGCTGGAGAGATTCTGGGCCTCGCCGGCACTGGTTCCATCGGTTTTTGCCGTGCTCAGACTCGTGCCTTGGCTGCGGGTGACCGTTTCCGACGCACCGGTGCTGTGGCCGATCTGTACCGAGGTGCGAATCAGCGGATGGAGCGCGGTCGCCAGCTCAAACAGCCCCTCCACCTGGCGTTGGATGGCCTCATCCGCCAGGGGCATGGCCACCAGCAACAGCTGCCAGGTTTCCCCCAAAAGGCTGTTCACGAGCCGTTCCACCCCCTGGCTGTTGTCCGCATCCTCTTGATCGTTATCCACGCTGGGCACGCCGCAGATGGCGCCCCGGTGGCGCGACTGTTGGAGCAGAGGCGCCAGCTGGCTTTCCCAGGCGCCATCGGGCATCACCTGAATGTCGGCGCCGGCAAAATTGCCGCGAAAGGCCGATTCCAAAATGATCGGGGCCTCGTGGGGGGCGTCGGCATTGATGGCCAGATCCACTAAGCCGAAATAGAGCTGAACCCCTTGGGGCGTGGCACTCAACAGATACACCAGCCGCCAATGGGGCTGATGGATGGCGGCGACGACATTTTCCAGGGCGCGGCGCATGACTCGGGGTGGGTCTTGACAGAGTTCATCCACCCGAAAAAAGCGGCGATAGGGCCGCTGATTCGCGGGCGCGGCGGGAAATTGCAAGCCCGCCAGGGTGGGGGCCTGGTGGATGAGGGCCACATCATCGGTTTGTAGCGTAGGGGGATTCACAGCCATGACGACCTCCAAGTTCCCGAGGGATAGACGAAAAAACGGCGGTATTTCTACCGCCGTTTTCGGCACAACAGGGCGTCGCAAGCTACCAGGCGCGGACCGGACCGCTGTCGATGTGGACAAAGCGCGATCCCGGATAAAAGCCCACGCCGCCGGCTTTGAGGGACAGGGCGGCCTTGCGGATGGTGGCGGTCGCATGGCGGGGGAGATGAATGTCGGCGGCCTGGCCCTTCATGTGGAAGCTGTTGCGGGCCACGCGACTGCTCGACCGGCGCAACCGCGCGTTCGTCGTGGGCGAGCGGTAGCCGCTAAACAGGTGAAGCGGTTCGCGGGGGGCGATGCGCTGTTGGATGAAAAACAGCTGGTCGATGAGTCGCGGGTCGATGGGGGTCATGGAATTGTCGTGGCGATCGCGGAAGGCGTGGGTGATTTGGGCCATGGATTCGCTGATGTAACCGTCCCGGGGAGTCCAATACACGGTGCGGAACATTTCGCCCAAATGGGGGCAATACATCACGAGCGTGCGGTCTCGTTGGGTCGCGGCTTTCACCACATCGGGACACAACAGCCCCGCCGAGATGGCCGCTATTCCTGAGAGAAAATCCCGACGGTTCAGTTGTTCAGCCATAAATCACCCGATATTTATTGCGTTGTAAGAAGTGGTTGGTAGCGCGAACTAAACTGTCGTTAGTTTAACCGTGGCTGACTGTGGTGTGAAAAAGTACCGCTGGGCCGCCCCAGGTGGCGGCAGCGCCACAACCGTGGCAACGACGCTAACCTTTTGTGAGCACAAGAAAAAATGACGTTTGATGACCTCTCGACGGGCGAAGGCGCTGAATTTGCTCGGCGCGTGCAGAAAAATGCCCGCCATTGGGGCAAATGGGCGCGGCGCCAGGGGCTGGCCTGCTTTCGGCTGTACGACGGGGATTTGCCCAACTTTGCCTTTGCCATCGACGTGTACGACGCGTGGCTTTGCGTTCAGGAATACGCGCCGCCGCCCCACATCGACTCGGAGAAAGCGGCCCATCGGCGGCGCGAGGCGGCGCGGGTGTTGCCGACGGCCCTAGGGTGGAATGCCGACCGCATTGTGTGGAAAACCCGCCAGCGCCAACGGGGCGCCGCGCAGTATCAAAAACAGGGCGTCGAGGGGCGGTTTTTCGTGGTTGCCGAGGGCAAAGCGCGGTTTTGGGTGAATCTCCACGATTACTTGGACACCGGCCTGTTTCTCGACCACCGCCCGATGCGCCTGCGCTTGGGGGAAATCGCGGCCGATCGGCGGTTTTTGAACCTCTTCGCCTACACCGGCACCGCCACGGTCCACGCGGCTTTGGGCGGCGCGCGCCATTCAGTGACCGTGGATTTATCCCGCACCTACACCGGGTGGGCGCAACGCAATTTTCGCCTCAACGGCTTGGATGAGACGCGTCACAGCCTGGTGTGCGCCGACGCTATGGCGTGGCTTGCCCAATGTCGCGACGACTTCGACCTCATCTTCATCGACCCGCCCACCTTCTCGAATTCCAAAAAACTCGACGGCGTGTTCGACGTCCAGCGGGACCATGAAGCGCTGCTGCGCCTGGCGCTTGCGCGGCTCGCTCCCGGCGGGGAGCTGTACTTTTCCAACAACTACCGCCGCTTTGTATTGACGGCGGATTTGCCGTCTACCGTCGAAATCACCGATCTCACCGACGCCACGC
>DAIUCA010000222.1:0-3131 GCA_036846405.1 Candidatus Competibacteraceae bacterium | reverse complement strand
GCGATGGCCAGGGGCTGCCATTGGCCATCACGCTTGGCTTGCATCACCAGGCGCATCGCGTCGCCGTCCCCATCGGCATGGGTGTGAACCGCCACCGGGCCCACCAGCACCAGGGCGTGTACCACCGCCAAATGGGTCACCGCCCCGTAGCCCAGCGCGTAGGCGGCTTCGGCGGCCCAGGCGGCGTACACCGCCACCGACAGCTGGGGCCGATGGTCTTGGCGCAGGTCTTCCAGATAGGGCGGTTGTTGGGGGCTGAACACCCGATGCCAGGCCGTGATGGGGCTATCCCAGCGCTCGCCCAACAAAGTCATCGTGGCCGTCCCAGGGGTTGGCGCCACAGGGGAAGTCGGGCGATAGGACTGTTGGGCGAAGGGATAGAGGGGCAAATCCACCAGCGCCGTGCGGTGATGCTGATAAAACCGCTCCCAATCCACCGCGCCGCCCGCCGCGTAATAGCGCCCGAGGGATTCCAACATCACTTGGAGATCGTCCTGATGGCGTCGAAGACTCGGCAGGGTGAGCCGCTCGCGGTTTTGGTCGCGCATGGCCCCAATGAGCACGGGTTGCGGGCCAATTTCGATCACCGCCTCCGCGTGGAGCTGTTGGGCCACGGCATACCACTGGATCGGACGGGTGATTTGCTCCACCCAGTAGTCGCTGTGGGTGAGTTCCCCGTGAACTGCCTTGCCGGTGACGCCGCTGATGACGGTGAAATGGGGAAAGTCGTAGCGCACCGTCTGGGCCACGGCGCGGAAGGTAGCGGCGGCGGGCGCCATCAGCGGCGACTGAAACGCATGGGCCACGGCGCAGCGTTTCACAAAGATGCCCCGCTGTTCCCCGTCGAAAACCAGAAGTTCTAACGCCTCCAATGGGCCGGCCACGGTGCACTGCTGGTCGTTGTCCACGGCGGCCAGGTGCAACATGGGGAAGTCAGCCAGCCAGATTTCTACCATCGACGGCTCGGCTTTCACCGTGGCCATGCCACCGGGCTCGGTGGCGTGCATTAACGCGCCCCGCGTGGCGACCAGGCGGGCGGCGTCCGTGAGGGAGAACACGCCGGCCAGATACGCCGCGATGAGTTCGCCCACCCCGTAACCGGCCACCACCTGGGGAATCACCCCCCAGTGCATCCAGAGCTTGGCCAGAGCGCTTTCGAGCATAAATAGGGCCGGTTGGGTGTAACGGGTGTTGTCGAGCTGCGCCGTGTGGTCGCCCCAAAGCACCTCCCGCAGATCAGCATCCACCAGGGGCCGAAATACGCCCACCATGGCGTTGATTTCGCGACGGAATATCGGCTCGTGGTGGTAGAGCTGCTGGCCCATGCCGGCGTATTGGGATCCTTGGCCGCTGAACACGAACGCCAGAGATTCCACCGAAGCCTGGGAGAAGTAGGGCTGGTGGAGCGCATGGCGCAGCGCGGCGGCGCTGTCGCCGAGAACCACGCGCCGTCGGGGTTCGTGGTCGCGGGTGAGCGCCGCGCTACAGGCCACCGCCGGCGCCGAGGCGTGGGCAATTGTGGCGTCGTAGTCAGCGGTGAGCTGGGCGAGGGCCTCATCCGACCGCGCCGACAGGGGCAATAACAGCAGCGGTCGCGGCGACAGCAGATTCATGGGCCGAGGCGGTGGCGCTTCTTCAAAAATCACGTGGGCTTGGGTGCCTTGATGGCTGCTGGCGTTGACGCCAGCGCGACGGGGCGCGTCGCCGGACGGCCAGGCGATGACCGTGGTCACCAGGGCAAGTTGCGGGTCGTCCAGGAGCGCTTGGGGATCGCCGTCGAGTTGGGTGGGCGGCAACACCCCGTGGTGGAGCGCCAACAGCACCTTCACTGCGCTGGCCAGGCCGGCAGCGGCATCCAAATGGTTGATTTGCGATGACACCGCTCCGAGGGCCAACACCCGTTGGGGATGGCCGAGGGCGGTTTTGGCGGCGATGAGTTCCGCCATGTCTGCTAGGGGATCGCCCAGGCCCTGGGCTTCCAAATAGTCGATGTGCTCGGGCCGCAGCTGGGCGAGGGCGAGGGCATCGCGAATAAGCGCGGCTTGGGATGCCCCGTGGGGCGGGGTGAGCGGGCCACTCACCCCCCGGTGATTGACCGCACTGGCCCGCATTACCCCATAGATTCGCCGCCGTTGGACTTGGGCGTCCTGCGACCGCATGAGCACCAGCACGCCGCCGCCTTCTCCTCGGCCATAGCCGTTGGCTTGGGTCGAAAATGGCTTGCAGTGGCCGTCCGGACTGATGCGACCCGTTTGGCTCAAGGCAAGCGTGCTGCTGGCGTCGAGTAAGAGACTCACACTGCCCACGAGGACCAGGTCGGATTCCCCGTCTAGCAGACTTTTCGACGCCAAATGCAGGGCCACCAGGGCACCCGCACTGCCGGCCTCCACGCTGACGGTTGGGCCGCGGCTGCCGATGGCCTGGGCCATGCGCTCGGCGGCAGTGCCGTCCCACGTGGCGGCGGTTTCGAGGGCATCCAGGGGGCGCCGCGTCGCTAAGGCGTGGTCGTCGGGGCCAAGGGCGGTAAACACGCCTACCCGTTGATTTGCCAACATTTTTCGCGGCAGACGGGCGTCTTGTAGCGCGTGCACCGCGAGCATCAGTAACAGGCGCTGTTGGGGATCCAGGGTGGCGGCGTCGGCAGCGGTGAGCCCAAAAAATCCCGCATCGAAGTCGTACACCCCGTCGAGCCAGGCACCTTGGGTGCGGGCGGCATCGGCGGTGGTGGGCGACCAGCGATCGGCGGGCACGCGGCGCACCGTGGAGCGATTCGCCAAGAGCAGCGACCAGTAGGCCGCCACATCGGGGGCGTCGGGGAACCGACAGGCCATGCCGACGACGGCGAGGGGCTCGGGCTGCCAGCTGTTGGGTTTCGTCGCCTCGGCGGGGGGCGCGTCAAAGGGGTCGAGTGTTGACATGGGATTCATCCAGGAGAGTGGGCTGCGCACGACGGCGACGGGAGCGGTCGAGGTAAACGATGGACTTGGGTGAACACGGTGGGCCAGTCCGGGGGCTGCCAGCGGCGCAGGCGGGCTGTCAGGATCCAGCTGTCGGCGGTGGCCCCCAGGGCGAAATCCCAAAAACCGGCTCGGGGATCGGCAATAGGTTGTTCGGCGGACGGGTCGGCGATG
>DAIUCA010000221.1:0-3152 GCA_036846405.1 Candidatus Competibacteraceae bacterium | reverse complement strand
TTGCCCAGTTTACGACAGCCAATCCACGCGGGGCATCGCCGCCCAATCCACCCCCACCAGCTGCGCAATCGCGGCGGTGAGTTCCCCCCGCGCGCTGTGCGCCACCACGCCCCGCGGCACCTGGGGGCCGTACAACACCGCAAAAGCGTCGTCGCTGGGGGTGTTGGGCAGAAACCCATGGCTCGACGGGTAAAACGGTTGGCCCGACGCCGTCGTCACCGTGGGCGGCGCCTCGAAATGGGTGCCCGGCGGGGCGGTAAACACGCTCAATTCGTCGTGCAACGCCGTCGGCAGCATGGTCGGCGCCGCCGGTCGGGCGTCGAGATCGCGCAATTGGGCCCTCACTCGCGCGCGCACCGCCGCCGTGGGCGTCGCCACGAACAACCACGCGCCTTCCGCCTGCCATACAGTCGATTCATCGAGCACAAACGCGGGATACAGCGCCGTGGCGGTGGCCCCGTGACCGTGATCGCTGGTGATGACCAGGTGTACGTCGTCGCCCCAACCGCGCATTTTTGCCCGCAAACGGCCAATCAGCGCGTCCGCCGTGGCCAACGCCCAGCGGCCTTGGGGCGAATTCGCGCCGTAACGGTGCAGCAGCGGGTCGGTGATGGCGATTTCCCCCCACACCAGGGCCACATCCGGGGCGTGTTGCAGCAAATGCGCGAGCTGATCTAGCAACGTGGTGTCGTTGGTGAGGCCCGACAGCCAGTAATGGGCATGGTCGCCGTCCTGCACGTTCAACAAGTCGGCGGGTTGCTGCGCCGCGAGCGCCGCCAACGTGGGGTCGGCGTGCAGGGCACAGCGCCGCCACGACTCGCCCGCAGGGATGGGTTGGTCGTCGCGCCCCCGCTGGATCATCTCGCCCGCCCACCACGGCCCGCGAAAGTAGGTCGCGTCCTCGGGTTTCGCCATGCCAAACCCCACGCTTGCCACGGTTAGCCCCTGGCGTTTCGCCGTCGCCAGCACAGTGGGCGCGGTGAGATCGTCCGGGCTGGCGTACCGAAACCCGGTGCCGTCCCACAGATTGTTGGCGTACACCCCGTTGTGGACGCTGCATTGGCCGGTCAACAGCTGGGCGCGCCCGGGCAGAGAGGTGGCGCAGTGGGCCGGCGGCACCCGTTGCACCCACAAACCGTCGTCGATGAGGGCCGACAGGTGGGGCAAATGGGCGCGGTGTTGCTGCACAGCCTCGCCGCCGAGGCCGTCGATGAGCAGCACGAGCACGCGCCGAGGAGCAGTTGCTAGGGTCATGGCGGATACCTTCAGAAGTGGGCGAGGGACATTTCGGGCGGTTCGTCCACCAGGGGCGGTGGCGGCGGCGCGTCTTCGACGATTTCCGTGTTGCATTCCGCCGGTTGCAGCAGGCAATCCGCCTGTTTGCACGCGGTTTTGGCCTGTTGTTCGGCGACGAGGGCGTTGTCGCCGCTGCCCACGCCGTAGCCGGACGCGCTTACGGCGAGGGCGGCGCATTGGCGCGGCCCAAACTCCACCACGATGGCGCAGTCGCCGCTGCGGCAGCGTTCCACCGCGTTTTGGCGGGCGATGGCATCGTTGGGCGCATTCCAGCTAAAGCCCCACGTGCGCACCCGTTCCGAGTAGGCGATGGCCCCACAGGGCCCGGTGCAGGTGGGTTCAGGGCCGGGGGTTGGCGTTGCGCAGCCCGCCAGTAACAGCGCGATGACCGTCGCCGTCGTCATGCGCAATAACCCGTTGATTGTCTTCGTATTCATCACCGCGTCCTCGGTTAGTGGTCGGCAGAATCGCACGGAGCGTAATCCAGGGCGGTGACCGTTCGACGACAGGCGTCGCGTCCCGCCCACCGCGCGGTTAGTTAAACCCCAGGCCGCGAAACCAGGGGCCGTCGGGCCAGAGTTGGGCCACCCAGCGGGCGACATCGAGAAAAATCACCCGATTGACAAAGGCCGCGCTCGACGGCGCCATGAAAAACAGCACCACGAGGCTGCCGTAGAGATAGGCCGTCGCCAGGGGCTGTTTGGGTTCGATGAAATGCAGCGCGGTCCCCGAGGAGCGTTTGATGCGGCGGTTGTAAAGATCGACGCTGTACAGCTCGTCGAGCACCAGATGGACGATAAAGCCCAGGGTCATGAAAAAGCCGCAGAGCCAGGCGTGCAGTGGAGCGACCTGGCCCAAACGATGGGTCAACACCACGGTGAGCAGCCCGGCAAACAGCGCCGCCGGAATCGAATGGACAATGCCCCGATGGTAGGTGGAGCGGGCCAGGAGCGGAAACAGCCCAAAGCGCACCGCTGCATAGGCCAAGCCCCACAAAATCAGCAGTTCCACCAGGGAATAGCTCGCCGGCGCGTTCAACACCAGGGTAAAGCCCGCAAGCACGCCCAGGGCCTGGGCCACGATGCGAAACGAGGTGGAATGGGCCAAATCCACATCCGGCGCGAGGCCGCCCAGGGTGCCAATGAGGAAATAGGTCATCACCTGGCCCGGCGGCACGGCGCCGGTGAGCATCAAGTTCACCGCCACCACCCCGGATACGCCGGCGGCGACGCTCAAATGGGTCTGGAAATTGGCCATTTTACAGCCGCCGAATCTGGGCGAGCTGCGCGTCGAGTTGCTCGACTTCGCCCCGGGTTTTCTCCCGCCGTTCCCGTTCTTTTTCGACGACCTCTGCCGGCGCCCGCGCCACAAAGCTCTCGTTGGCGAGCTTGCTGTCCATGCGTTCGATGTCGGCCTGCAACCGCGCAATTTCTCGCATCAACCGCGCTTCCTCCGCCGCCTTGTCGATTAAGCCAGCCATGGGAATCAGCCATTTCAGTTCGCCCACCAAGGCCATGGCCGCTTCCGGCGCGGGTTCGTCGGCGGCGAGCCACGTGAGGCTGTCGAGCCGGCCCAACCGCAACAACGCCGCCTGTTGGCGCGTCACCCGCTGGCGGTCTACCGCGTCGCCGCCCTGCAACAGCACGGGTAACCCTCTGCTGGGATTCAAATTCATCTCGGCGCGAATCCGCCGAATGCCCAGCAGCGCCGCTTTGAGCCATTCGATTTCGGCTTCCGCGTCCGGTTGGATGCGGGCGGCGTCCGCCTGGGGATAGGGCTGACGACAAATCGTTTCGCCGGTTGATCGTCCGATGTGTGCCGCCAACGGCGTGACCCGCTGCCAAATCTCCTCGGTG
>DAIUCA010000220.1:0-3167 GCA_036846405.1 Candidatus Competibacteraceae bacterium | reverse complement strand
GTCGTGTCGGCAAACCAATCTCCCAAGGAATTTGTGCCGTCGCCCCGCACCCACGCCTGGATGACCGCCGACGCCGTGGCCGACGAATTGGCCCGCCAGGCGATTTGCCTGGTGGATGCCCGCGGTGCCGACCGCTTCCAGGGCCAAAACGAAATCCTCGACCCGGTGGCGGGCCACATTCCAGGCGCCCTCAACCGACCGTTTACGGACAATCTCCACGAGGGGCGCTTCAAGTCGCCGGCCCAGCTGCGGGAAGAATGGCTCGCCCTGCTCGATGGCCGCGCCGTCTCCCAAACCGTCGTCATGTGCGGCTCGGGGGTGACCGCCTGTCACCATCTGCTCGCCCTCGACGCGGCGGGATTCTCGGGGGGGCGGCTGTATGCCGGCTCGTGGAGCGAATGGTGCCAATCGCCCCATCGACCCATGGTGCGGTTCCCTGGGGCTTAATCTCGATCAATGGCCCTGGTTTTCCGCAATTTATGCTCACTTTGCCGCGAAATTTGCCTTGTGTAGCATGGCGTTAGCGTTTTGCTGACTGCTTTGGATTGTGCCTGTTATGTCCTCTCACTCGCTGTTGAACCCGCGCTTTTGGCTGCCCCACGCGGTCCATCGGCTGGCCTCGCCCAATGCCTTTCTGGCCTTCGCCGATTGGATCATCCCCAAACTCACCGTGGTCACCGCGGTGCTGCTGCTCATCGGGCTGCCTTGGGCCTTGGCCATCGCGCCGCCGGATTACCAACAGGGCGATAGCTACCGCATCATTTTCATCCATGTGCCCGCCGCCGCCCTCGGCATGGGGCTGTATGTGGCCATGGCGGTGAGCGGCGCGATGTATCTGATTTGGCACGTGAATGTCCCCGCCGCCGTGGCGCGGAGCTGTGCCCCGGTGGGGGCAGCGTTCACGCTCCTGGCCCTGGTCACCGGCGCGTTGTGGGGCAAACCCATGTGGGGCACCTACTGGGTGTGGGACGCCCGGCTCACCTCGACGCTCATTTTGTTCTTTCTCTATCTGGGCTATCTGGCGCTCCAAGACGCCATCGAAGACCCGGAACAGGGCCAGCGGGCCAGCGCCCTCCTGGCCTTAGTGGGCGTCATCAACATTCCCATCATCAAATACTCCGTGGACTGGTGGTACACGCTCCATCAGCCCTCGACGCTGTTGAAATTTGGCAGACCGTCCATGGCGGCAGACATGCTCTATCCCCTGTTGTGGATGCTGCTGGCCTGTAGCTGCTTTGCGGCCCTCGCCGTCTTGCTGCGCACCCGCAATCTCCTCCTCGAACGCAAGTTGCACCCGTAAATCATGTTTCAATTCAATAACTTAGCGGATTTCATCGCCATGGGCGGCTACGGTGTTTTTGTCTGGTCGTCCTACGCCATCGCCGCCGCCCTCGCCATTTACTTGTATGTCGCGCCGCTGCGCCGTCACCGCCAACTCCAACAACGCCAGCGCCCGACACCCCCTTCAGAATTCACCGGAGAACCTTAGCCATGCACCCGCGCCGTCGTCGTCGATTACTGCTGATTTTGGGGCTACTTGCCGGGGTGGGCAGCACCACCGCCCTGGTGCTCTACGCCCTGGGTCAAAACCTCAACCTCTTCTATCTGCCCCACCAAATTCGCCAGGGCGAAGCGCCGCCCAATCAGGTCATCCGCGTGGGGGGCCTAGTGGTGGAACAGAGCGTTCGCCGCGATCCGGACAGTCTTAAGGTGTATTTCGACCTGTCCGACAGCCAAGGCGGCCGAATCACTGTGCAGTTTGAAGGCATTCTCCCGGACCTCTTTCGCGAGGGTCAGGGCATCGTGGCCCGAGGCAAGTTGCACGACGACGGGCTGATCCACGCCGCCGAAGTGCTCGCCAAACACGACGAAAACTACATGCCATCAGAGCTCGCCGCCGAATTGGGTAAATCCCACGACCGCGCCCTCGCGAATCCCGCCGTCACCGCCAATAACTGACGCCCCGCGCGTTCTCCCCGCTCTCTCCCCCGCGCCGTCGCCGATTCGACGCCGCGCCCACCACGAGTCCCCGATCCCATGCCCATCGATCACCTTCCCGAACTCGGCCACCTGGCCCTGTGGCTGGCCTTTAGCCTGAGCCTGCTCCAACTCGGCTTGCCCCTCTGGGGCAGCATGCGCCAGCAACCCGCCCTGTTCTACACCACCCCCGCGGCGGCCTATGGCCAGTTTCTTCTCTGCTTCATCAGTCTCCTGTGCTTGAGCGGCGCGTTTCTGCAAAACGATTTTTCCGTCGTCTACATCGCCCAAAACAGCAACACCCAATTGCCCTGGTTCTACCAAATCTCCGCCGTGTGGGGCGGCCATGAAGGCTCGCTGCTGCTGTGGGTGACGATTTTGGCCGGTTGGGGTGCGGCCTTCGCCCTGGGCAGCCGCGGCATCCACATCGCCCTCCGAGGCCGCGTGCTCGCGGTGCTCGGCGGCATCAACGCCGGCTTCTTGGCCTTTGTGCTGCTCACCTCCAACCCGTTTACCCGCCTGCTGCCCTTCTTCCCCATCGAAGGCCAAGACCTGAACCCGCTGCTCCAAGATCCGGGGCTGATCTTTCATCCGCCCCTGCTCTACATGGGCTATGTGGGCTTCGCCGTGGCCTTCGCCTGCGTGATCGCCGCCCTCTGGATGGGCCGTCTCGACAGCGCTTGGGCCCGCTATGCCCGCCCCTGGACCACCGCCGCCTGGTGTTTTCTCACCCTCGGCATCTCGCTCGGCAGCTTTTGGGCCTACTACGAACTGGGTTGGGGGGGCTGGTGGTTCTGGGATCCGGTAGAAAACGCCTCGTTTATGCCCTGGCTGGCCGGCACCGCCCTCATGCATTCCCTCGCGGCCACGGAAAAACGCGGTGTGTTTAAGGCGTGGACCGTGCTCCTGGCCATCTTAACCTTCTCGCTCAGCCTGCTCGGCGCGTTCTTGGTGCGTTCCGGAGTGCTCACCTCGGTGCATTCCTTCGCCAGCGATCCCAGCCGCGGCATGTTCATCCTCGCCCTGTTGGTGGTGATGACCGGCGGCGCCTTGCTGCTGGTGGCCCTGCGCGCCCCACTGCTGCAACCCGGCGGCAGCTTCACCCTGGTATCGCGGGAAATGGGCCTGCTCGTAAACAACGTACTCCTCATGGCCAGTGTCAGCGTCGTGTTCATCGGCACCCTGTTTCC
>DAIUCA010000219.1:0-3188 GCA_036846405.1 Candidatus Competibacteraceae bacterium | reverse complement strand
CGGATCGTAGCGATGGGCCTCAATCGTGCCGTCCTGAATTCGCGCCACCGCTTCGTCAATCACTTCTAGCGGTACGAGAAACCACTCTCGCGGCGTCACCGGTTGGCCAAACCGATCTTGAATCGCCACTTCCAGCCGTGCCCCCGCAAATACTCGGTGAATCAAATTTTCGAGCTTGGTGCGATCAATATTGAATAGCTCGTAAGTCGCTACCAATTCCACATCCGCCAGCAGAAACGTCGGATCCCTTGCGGTATTCGCCAGCCGTTTCTGTACATCGCCCCCCGTCACGCCGATTTTGTGAATCAACGCCCGATTGGCCGCAATGAAGGGATCGGTGGAGCAGCTCCTCGCCACGTAAATCGTCCCACTGGCCTGATCTTCGGGTTCGGCTACGCCGCCAAACAGCGGCCCCAGATCCGGTTCGCTCACCAAACGGCTGTGTTCGTCGTCGTAGAGCGCCCGTTGCAGCGACCGCAACAGCAAATCGCTTTCGGTGCCATTGGAGAAAATCACCCGCAGCCGCGCATCGTTTTGGCCATTCGGCGCCTTAATCGGCGTCCCCACAGCGGCCACATACGCGGTCAGCCCGTCCAGAATGAAAAAGCGCCCCGCCGCGATCTCCGTTTTCCGAAAACCCGCCGCCTTCCGAATCCCCTCCGTGCGGCGCACGCCCCGTTCCAATTCCGTCTGCATCTGCTGAAACAGCGGCTTGAAGTGGGCGAAATCGGCACAGGCTTGGCGTTGGGCCACCTCGCACGCCGCACGCTTCTGGGCTACCGACCGCACATGACGCAATTCGGTTAACGGCGCAGTCTCGTCGGCTAACTCGCGCAATTCGGCGGCCAGGGCCTCGTCATCCAGTTCTGGTGCCGCTTCAGAGAGCGCCACGGCTTCCCCCTCCAGGAGGCGTTGATGATCCACATGGGCGATCAACGCACGGCATTCCGCTGACTTCTGAAGCTGCTCCAGGCGCACCGCGTACAGTCGCTCGAAAATGTCCCGACCGTCGTGGTTTTCGGGACGGCGCCCGTGGATGGCGACAAAGTTCTGAATCTCTTCAAAGCCCGCCATGATCCGTTCTTCGCGCGGTGTGGGGCCTTCAGACTTTTCTGCTGGCGCAAACTCGGACAGTTCGTCAGCCAAGGCGTCGGCGTCGAACTCCTCATCCGGCAACGTCATAACGGCCCTCCTTTCTGAAGCGCATGAACGCCGTCGCCCCTGCGGCCATCCGCCGCTCCCAGGCATCGGGCGATGTGGCCGAGGGCACCCGTCCCAACTCTCGTTTGAATTGCGCCGCCCGCAGCGCCAATTCCTTCGCCTCTTGCGGCGACAAATCTGCCCGTTTCGCCCCAATCAGCGCCTTTAATTGGGCCAAACTCGCCTCATTCAGCGTTTTTGCAAGGATCGCGTAGGCCTCGCCAAAGGGGTTGATGCGGTCGATGAGGTCCACTTCCAACTCCCGCACATCCATGGCAAACCGCTTGATGCCGTCGATGAGGGCCGTGTTCGCCAGCGGTTCTGCGGTTGTCGGTGCGCTGCCCAGCGCGATTTTCTTGCCCTGCTGAGTCAGGGTCAGGGCGGCAATGGCGTGTTGGCGCACCGCTTCCCGATCGCCGTCGTCCAGATTCGGAAATTTGTCTCTGACGATTTTCCCCAGCCGAATCTGCGTGATTTCCTCGGGCAGCAGTTCTTCGTCGAACAGGCCCCGTTCCAGACTGCGGTTGTCCTGCACAAACGCCGCAATCACCTCGTTCAGATCTTCGAGGCAAATCCGTCGGGCTTCCGGCGTGGTCGGCGTGGCCAGCCCCTTCACCTGAATCTGCACCACGCCCGTTTCCTCGTGAAAATCCACAGCCGCCTGATGGGGCGCGGTTTTTGGCGTGAACTCAAAGCGCGGCGCCAACACCTGTTCCATCAACAGACACGCGGCGATGGCTTTTAAGGTGTCGTTGACCGCCTCGGCTACGTTCTCTTCAGAAGCATCCGGTTGGGCGATCAGATTGGTGAACCGCGTCTGCGTCTTGCCCGGCGCGTCCCGCGTGGCCCGCCCGATGATCTGCACCACCTCCGTGAGACTGGCGCGATAGCCCACCGTGAGGGCGTGTTCGCACCAAATCCAATCGAAACCCTCCTTGGCCATGCCCAGCGCAACGATGATGTCCACGTGATCGCGGTTCTGCTTCTGGGCCGGGTCTTTGAGCGCCGCCATCACCCGATCTCGTTTGCCGGGTTCGTCGTTCACTAAATCGGCAATCCGCAGCACCCGCCCGGTGGCCGTCTTCACGAGTTGAAAGCCGGTGGGTTCCTCCGTGCCCAGCCACTCGCCCAACGCCTCGATAAGGTGTTCCACCTCGCGGATTTTGTCCTTCGTGCTCTCGCGGGAATTGACATTCGGAATGTGGACGATGGTTTTTTCGGCGGGATTCAGCACCTTCAGAATGTCGTCGGCGTACTGGCCCGCGTAGAAAAAGTAGCCCAAATCCAGCTGCTTCAGATGTTCGTACCCGTTGAGCTGCTCGTAGTAGGTGTAGGTGACCGTGTCGAAGCGGGCCTCGTCCTGGGGCGCGAGCACCGCCACCGCATCGCCGCGAAAGTAGGAACCGGTCATGGCCACGATGTGCACCCGATCCCGTGCGATGAACTGGCTCAGGTGCTGGCCCAGTTTGTTGTCGGGGTTGGCCGACACATGGTGAAACTCGTCCACCGCGAGGAGTCGGTCGTCGAACGCCTCGACCCCAAAACGCTCCACGGCAAACCGCAGCGTGGCGTGGGTGCAGATCAGAATCCGCTCGGCAGAATCCAGAAATTGCTGGACGGCGTTGACCTTGCCGTCGTCGCTGCTGGGGGCGTTGCAGAGATTCCATTTCGGCAAGACCGACCAATCCGCCCAAAAACCCTGGTGGGTCAGCGGCTCATTCTGAAAACTGGCGCCAATCGACCGTTCGGGGACGGCGATAATCGCCTGCTTCAGACCTTGGCGATGGAGCTTGTCGAGGGCGATGAACATCAATGCGCGGCTTTTGCCCGAGGCCGGCGGCGATTTGATGAGCAGATATTGTTCGCCCCGCCGCTCGTAGGCCCGCTCCTGCATGGGACGCATGCCGAGTTCGTTGGCGCGATGGGCGCGACCGTGTCCCGCACACCGCAGAGATACGGCGGGAATCGCTGTGTTGGCTTCGCTCATG
>DAIUCA010000218.1:0-3206 GCA_036846405.1 Candidatus Competibacteraceae bacterium | reverse complement strand
AACGGATGAAACAGCCCCAGGGCGTTAGAACCGCCGCCGATGCACGCCACCAGCGCATCGGGCAATCGACCTTCCCGTTCCTGCATCTGAGCTTTGAGTTCGCGGCCAATCACCGACTGAAAATCGCGCACCATCATGGGATAGGGATGAGGTCCCGCCACGGTGCCGATGAGGTAGTAGGTGTCGCGCACATGGGTCACCCAGTCCCGCAGGGCCTCGTTCATGGCGTCTTTGAGGGTCTGTGAGCCACTGGTGACGGGGCGCACTTCTGCCCCCAGCAGCTTCATGCGAAAGACGTTGGGCGCTTGGCGCTCCACATCCTTCGCCCCCATGTAGACCACGCAGTCCATGCCGAACCGCGCGGCCACCGTCGCCGTGGCGACGCCATGTTGGCCCGCCCCGGTTTCCGCAATCAGACGGCGCTTGCCCATGCGTTGGGCCAGCAGCACCTGGCCGAGGCAATTGTTGATCTTGTGGGAACCCGTGTGATTCAGCTCATCGCGCTTGAAATAGATTTTGGGCCCCTTCAGATGACGGGTGAGCGCTTCGGCGAAATACAAGGGGCTGGGTCGCCCCGCGTAATGGACGTTGAACTGGTCGAGCTGGGCGTGAAACGCAGGATCGGCTTGGGCATCGCGATACGCCCGCTCCAATTCCAGAATCAGCGGCATGAGGGTTTCGGCGACAAAACGGCCGCCGTAAGGACCAAAATGCCCCTGGTCGTCGGGGCCTTGGCGATAGCTATTGGGTTTCATGAACAGGTCGCAGGTGATGCAGAACGGCCCCATTGTTCAGCGATTGTCCTCATCGCCACAAGTTGGCGCCGATGCGCTCGAGGGAATTTCGCTTTCGACTCAACATGCGCTATTTCGCCAATTCCCCCTCCTAAGTGCTTGAATTACTTCAAAATCAGCCCACACCCTGGGGAGTATGCTTAGTTTTTGCGGGTTTTGCCGCGAACCAGATCATCGGGTTATTGTTAGACGAGAACGGGATTCACGGCGCAACCGCCGCGAGCGCTGGCCCGTTGGTTCCCCTCTTGAGAATGTGCGCCCCATGAATGATTCGGCTCCTCCCCCCAGCAAACCGTCGCCGCCTCCACCGATTCGGGCTGCGGCACAACTGTTGTCGGCTTACCACCCTCGGCGGATGCGCGACACCGGGGTGTTGGCCTACCTGTCGCTGATTTTCATCACATTTTGCCTCATGGGCCTGCTGATCGGCATGTACTGGTCATTAGAACCGCGCATTTTTCATGTACGCCAACACGCGCTGTCCCTCGTCGATAACGACGAGACGCGTCTGGTGCCAGGCACCCATGTGGCGAGTTCCATCATCGGGGTGGCGACGACGCTATTAGAAAAACCCGGCGGCTATCTGCGCAACGACATGCTGCCGCCGTCGATCCTGCTGGATAACATGCCCAGTTGGGAGTTTGGGGTGCTCATCGAGCTCCGAGACACGGTGCGCGCTCTGCGGGACGATTTCAGCCGCAGCCAATCCCAATCCCGCGAAGACCTCAATTTGCGGGCCGCCGACGTGCAATTTCACTTCAACGACCGCAGTTGGGTGTTGCCGCGCACGGAAGACGAATACCGCCGGGGCATCGCCGCCATGAATCGCTACCTTCAGGGACTCACCGATTCATCGCTCCCCAGCAACGAGCGCAGCCGTTTTTTCCCCCGCATCGACAACCTAGTGAACTACCTACAGCTCGTAGAACGCCGTTTGGGTGCCTTGAGCCAGCGTCTCAGCACCAATGTCTACGACTTGCAGTACGGCGACGACGAGCTGTTTGCCAGTGGCCTCGCCGAGCTGCCTCGTGAGATAGAAAATCCCACCCCCTGGCTCAAAATTGACGATAACTTCTTTGAAGCGCGCGGCTATTTATGGGCCTTAATCCATACGCTCAAAGCCATTGAATACGACTTCCGCCAAGTGCTCGAAAGTCAAAATGCGCTGATCCCCCTGCGGCGGATTATCGTGAAGCTAGAAAACACCCAACGTCCTTTATTCAGTCCCATTATTCTGCGCGACTCTGGCTTTGGCATCTTCACCAATCACTCGTTGATTCTGGTGTCGTACATCTCCCGGGCGAACGCAGCAATCATCGACCTGCGGCTACTGCTGCAAGGTAGTAACTAACCCTTCAACTTTGTTCATTATCTACACTAACGAGGAGTCGCCCTTTATGAAGCGTTTTAAGAACATCGTGTTTGTCGCCAGTGATTTCATCGACGACATCCAGCAAACCCGTGCCTTGGAGCAGGCCATCGCTGTGGCGAAGGAAAACGAAGCCACCCTCACCCTAGTGGACGCGGTGGAAAGCCTGTCCGGGGTGGCGGAAATCCTGGTGAACACCATTTTGCCGGCCCGTCGCCTGCAAGAGTTCAACGTGCAACAGCGCCGTAGCGAACTCCAACAGCTGGTGGGCGAAGTCAATACCCAGGGTCTGAAAGTTTCCGTGCGGGTGTTGGTGGGCAAACCCTTCATCGAGATCACCAAAGCGACGATGGAAGGCCACTACGACTTGATCATCAAGCTGGTGGACAAAACCCCCGAAGGCCAACGGCTCATTAGCCCCAACGACCTGCAGTTGGTGCGCAAATGCCCCTGCGCCGTGTGGCTCTTGAACAACAGTCAAACCGTGGGCGAGAAGATCTTGGCGGTCATCAATGCCAACGCAAGCGAGCCAGATACCCTGGTGCAGAGCCGCACGGTGGTGGATTTAGCCCTATCCATGGCGAAGGCGAATAAGGCCGCGCTGCACATCGTCCAGTGTTGGGACGCCCCGGGCGTGAGCGCGCTCTACGGCATGGGCAAGCTCAGCAAGGAAGAGATGGACGGCATTCACGAGTTTTTGCGCGGCAAGCACGAGGCCACCCAAGCGGAACTGGTCGCTGCCATCGACTTTGGCGACGTGAGCAAGCACACCCATCTGCTCAAGGGCAAGCCGGACTTTTTGATCAATGCCCTCGCCAAACAAGAAGGCATCGATCTGATCGTCATGAGCAGTCTTTCGGATACCAAAACCCCCGGCGTGCTCATCGACAGCACCGCCGAAGCGGTGTTGACCAACCTCAAGGCGTCGGCCCTCACCATTAAGCCCACGGGCTTTGATTCGCCGGTGGCCCATGAAGCCCCCACCACGGATGCCGACTTAGACAAAGTGCTCCGTTCGTAAATTTCCCTAGGGCCATCAGCAA
>DAIUCA010000217.1:0-3244 GCA_036846405.1 Candidatus Competibacteraceae bacterium | reverse complement strand
GCTCATCGACCTGGGATTCTACTTGGGCATCGGCGGTCCGGTGACCTATCCCCGGGCGCAAAAGCTGCGGCGCGTGGTGCAGGTGGTGCCGTTGTCAGCGCTGTTATTGGAAACCGATGGGCCAGACCAGCCGTTATGCGGTCATCAAGGCCGGGTGAACGCGCCGGCGATGGTGGCGCGGGTGGGGGAATGCGTGGCGGCGCTGCGGGGCGAGGCGGTAGAAACGGTGGCCCAGGCGACGCGGGCCAATGCCCGGCGACTGTTTCGGTTGGCTTAGCTGGTTTGCAACTGTTGACGCAGGGCCTTCGCGAGGGCGTCGAGGGAAAAGGGCTTGTGCAACACGAGGAACGGTTCGAGTTCGAGTTCTGAGCTGTAGCCGGTAGCGAGGATGACGGGGATGTGGGGGTAATGGACCTGGAGCCATTCGGCGAGGCCCCGGCCGTCGATGGCCCCGGGCATCCGCACGTCGCTGAGGACGAGATCTGGATTGTAGGTGCGGATGAGGTCTTGAGCGGCTTGGGCGTCGGCGGCTTCGACGGTGGCGTAGCCCAGGTGGCGCACGCTGCGCACCAACAGCCGGCGCACGTTCCCCTCGTCTTCCACCACGAGCACCGTGGGTTTCTCTTGGCCCGCCGCGCGCCGCGAGGCTGGCGGCGCGATGGACGCAGCAGTTTCGTAGGCAAAGGACAGGGTGAGCGTTTCGCCCTGGCGCTGAACCTGGCCTTCCCACGGTTGCATCAGGTGGGCAAACACCACGAGATCGGACTCAGTCAACAACAGCGGCGAGAGCTGCAACGCCAAATCGCCGGTGGGCGTGGCCATCAATAGCAGCCGCAGCGGGGGCGAAGCCTGACGCTGTTGCGCTTGGTGGAGCACTTCAAAAAACCACTGGCAAAACATGGGCAGTTTGAGCCGTAGCGGTTGGGGGAACGGCTGACAGGCGGCGGACAGTGCATGACTGCCGCCAGCGATTTGTACCCACCAGGCGCTCGTTTCCTGCCACCACAGATTCACATCCACCGTGATCGCCGCGCGGCGGTCATCCCGCAGCAGGCTATTGAACCGCTGGGTCAGCGCCAACATGTCCTGGGAAGCCCCCAAGCTGTCGGCCAAAATCTCTTTCGCGTCTTTGGACAGGCTCTCGTCGCCTTCGAGCAGCCGCAGATTCCCCATGAGAATCGTCGCCAAGTTGTTGAAATCATGGGTAAACACGCTCAGCAGCTGGGTGTGGAGCGGATGGAGCGACAGCCACGCCATGGGATCGCCAAAGGCCAGGGCTTCCCCATCGGCCAGAGGCGTAATGCGCCAGTGAATCAGGCGACCCGAGTCATCACTCGCCCACAGAGACTGGGTCTGGCGGGTGGGCATCGCCCAACACCAGGGTTGGGGCAACTGGGTAAGGTCCGCTGTACCCAACAACTGCACAGCCTCAGCATTGGCAAAACACACCTTTCCCTGGGCATCGAGGAGCAGCAACGGCGTCTCCAAAGCGTGAAAGTATTTTTCGACAAAGTCGCGGTTTTTCATGGCATCAATGGGGCGGCGTCAGACAGGGGCGGAATCATCGCGAACCGCGATGAAGACAAGATTCATGGCGTTTAACAACGATTGATGCGAGGCAAAGTAACCAACCTGTCGGTTGGAGTCGGTCAAATCCACACAAAAAATTACGCGTCAAGGGTTGCGACCCGTGAAATCGCGTGGTAAATGTAAAGCATAGTTACACAACGAGTGCGTCAAGCCAGTAATCAGGGGGCGTTCTCGGGGTGCTAAGGGCAAAACCGCCGAAAGGCGGTGACGCAAAGTCTCCGGTCTAAGGGAAGTCACTTCCTACGATAGCGGGATTGCCGAAAGTAGCCGTCACGCGCCGATGGGTGTTGTGGGGGCGGCGGTGCACACCTTTGTGCATCGCGCTTGGCAAATCCTCAGACTTGGCAGGCCAATCGATTTTTTGCGGCTGTACAACTTGGGGGTTTGCCGGGCAGGGCACTGTCCGGCGCTTTTTATTTAAAGGTGTGTGCTAAAAACCGCATCTTTCCTCAGGAGGCTCCACCCATGTCCCTGCACTTCGACAGCAAAATCGTCACCCTCGAACGGCACATCCTCGACGAACAGCGCCAGCACCCCGAGGCTCAGGGCATCTTGACCACGGTGCTCAACCAAATGGCCCTCGCCGGCAAGCTCATCGCCCGACATACCACCCGCGCCGGCCTGGCCGACATCCTGGGCAGCGCCAACGAAATCAACGTGCAGGGCGAGGAGGTGCAAAAACTCGACGTCTACGCCCACCGCACCCTATTTCGGATGCACGACCACACGGGCTGTCTCGCCGCCATCGGTTCGGAAGAGTCCCCCGAGCTGATGCCGATTCCCGCCCACCATCCCATCGGCAAGTACATTTTGCTGTTCGACCCCCTGGATGGCTCGTCGAATATCGACTTCAACATCAGCATCGGCACGATTTTTGGCATTTGGCGACGGATCAGCCCCGATGGCGGCCCCGGCGAGCTGCGCGACGCCCTACAGCCCGGCAATCAACTCGTGACCGCGGGCTACATCATCTACGGCTCGAGCACCATGCTGGTGTATTCCACCGGCGACGGCGTCCACGGCTTCACCCTCGACCCCAGCATCGGCGAGTTTTTGCTGTCCCACCCCCACATTCGCCTGCCCGAAACGCCTAAGTACTACAGCGCCAATCAGGGCCATTACCCCCGCTGGAGCCCCGGGGTTCAGCGCTTCACCGATAAATTGCAGGCCCGAGACCTGTCCCTGCGCTATGTGGGTTCGATGATTGCCGATGTCCACCGCACCCTCCTGGGCGGCGGCGTTTTTTACTATCCCGCCGACCGCAAAAACCCCGAGGGCAAGCTGCGGATGCAGTACGAAGTGTCGCCCTTGAGCTTTTTAATCCAGCAGGCAGGCGGCTACAGCTCCAACGGCCACGGCAACGCACTCGATGTACACCCCACCGCGCTTCACCAACGCACGCCGGTGTTCATGGGCGACCGCGCCCTTGTCCAACGGGCCGAGGCCCTCATCGCCGAGCACGGTTAACCGCCCCATGACGACGCCCGACCTGTCCACCGCCCCTCAACTCGTCCCCGACCTCTTTGCCGTTCCCGATCTGACCCAGCTGTTTCCCGCCCACCGCGCCACCCATGCCCCGCGCATTTTGCTGCTCTACGGCTCGGCGCGCGCCCGCTCGTTTAGTCGGCTGCTCACCCTGGAAGCCGCCCGCCTG
>DAIUCA010000216.1:0-3249 GCA_036846405.1 Candidatus Competibacteraceae bacterium | reverse complement strand
ACGGTGTTCACATTTTCGATCCACGGGGGCGCGAACTTCCCGTTTCGCAAGGAGCAGTCGGATCTCGACGTGGCGCTGCCCGACGGCACCGGCGATGACGAGTATCTGGCGGCCCTCGAAACAGCCCTGCCGATTGCCCTCGACGGGGCGGATTTCGCGATTTATTTGGCCGGCGCCGACCCGTTTGTGGGGGATCGCTTGGGGCGGTTGCATCTCACGAAGGATGGCCTCAAGGCGCGGGACGCGATGGTGTTCTCGGCTTGTCACCAGCGCGGGTTGCCGGTGGCGATGGCCATGGCCGGCGGTTATGCGGAGCAGCTGGACGACATCGTGGACATTCACCTGGGGAGCTTGGAGGCGGCGGCACATTTTTGTAGGCCAGTGCATGGGTTGGCGTAAAGGAACGCGGTTTGGCTTCCAGAATGTGACTTGTGTCAACTTGGCCACACGCAATTTGCGGTAAACAATTGCAAAAAACTCAGCCGCAAAAAACCGTTTTGGGGATCGACGGCCCTTTTCTCGACGCTGGAGGCGTTGCTGAAAAGCGAAACGACTCTGCTCACGCAATGCGAGGAACTTTATTTATGAGTACGTTCGGATTGGCCTTGTGGATGGTTCTGGGGTTGGCCATCGCGCCGAGTTGGGCGGCCGACGCCGGCGGAGATTCCCAGAAGGCGACGTTGCGTTCGGAAGCGCGGCGCGTCACGGCGGACCAACTGTTTTCCCTAAAACGCGGTGACAAAGCCGAGCTGCGTTACCTCACTTTGGAGGCGTCTCAACCCACCGTCGACCTGGAACTCGAGCGTTTCGAGGTCTTCGCGCCCGGCGCCAAGATTCAAGTCCATGCCGCCCATGGGGTCGTGGAGACCCATGAGATTCCGTCTATTGCCACCTTTCGGGGACGGATTCGCGGCAATCCCGCATCCCACGCCTTTGTGACGACCGATGACCAGGGGAATTGGCGGGGCATCGTGGGGCGGGCCGATGGGGTGTATGTCTTGGAACGGGCGGCGACCACCTTGAGATCGACGGCATCCCTGCGCGTGCGTCGCACCCAACCCAAGGATTTTGCGGATCGCACCTTCCAATGCGGACTTGAAGAACTGAAAAAATCCGGCACCAACGGGCCAACCGCTTCCCACGATGCGTCCGCGCATCAGCACGATCAGACCGATTTCAAAATGGGATTTTCGACGCTCTACGAGACGCCCCCCCCGACGGCTGACCTCGTGGGCAACGGCGTGACCTATAAAGTGCGCGTGGCCATCGAAACCGATTACGAGTTTTACCAGCGCTTCAACGACACCGCCGCTGCCACCCAGTACATCGCGAGCCTCATGGGCTACCTCTCGACGGTGTACCAACAGCAGGTCAACACGGTGTTGGAGGTAGGCGATGTCTTTTTGTACGCGACCCCCGCAGATCCTTGGGCGACGACGAGCGGTACTTCCAACGCCCTCGATGAGTTCCGCACCTACTGGAATGCCCAGCGCACCGGCGTGACCCGCACGATCGCCCATTTCTTGAGCGGTAAATCCCTGGGCGGCGGCATTGCGTGGGTGGGTGTCCTGTGCAACAGCAGCTATGGCTACGGTCTCACCGCCGACATTCGCGGCGATTTTAGTCCCACCAATCCCCAGGTCGTCTGGGATGCGTCCGCGGTCGCCCACGAGATCGGCCATAACTTCTCGTCGGATCACACCCACTGTTATGGCGGCGTGGGAGGGATCGCCGACCCCGTAGACGCTTGTTACAACGGGGAAAGCAGCTGTTACACCGGAACGACCTCGCTGCCCGGCCCAGGCAGTTTGACCGGCGGCACGCGGGGCGCGGGCAACGGCACCATCATGAGTTACTGCCATTTGCTCAGCGGCGGCATGGGCAATGTGGCCATGAGCTTTGGCGACAACTTCAGCTTTGGTGTCTCACCCCAGCGCGTGCCCATCCGAATGCGCAGCTACGTGGAGAGCATCGCCCGCACTTCACCCCAGTGCATTCAACCGGTCAGTCAGGGCAACGCCTTTTTCATCACCACCGCGGTCAGTCCCACCAACGGTGGCAGCGTCACCTGCACGCCAAATCCCGTACCGGCGGGCGGTAATGCCCAGTGCACCGCGACGCCGACGACGGGTTACACCTTCAATCGTTGGGAGGGTAGTTGTGCGGGAACTGGCGCCTGTAACCTGACCAATGTGACCGCAGCCCAACAGGTCACGGCTTACTTCACGCCGCCGCCCAGCAGCTGCACGTTGCAGCCCCTCGCCAACGGCAACACCGACGGCACCTGGGTGAGTACCTGCGGCGCCACTCATCGCGCTGGCAGTTACGCCCAGTTCTACTCGTTCACCGTGCCCCAAACCGCCACGGTCACCCTCGATCTCGTGTCCAGCACCGACCCGTATCTTTTCTTGCTCAGCGGTCGCGGTTTTGAAGGCGCCGTCATCGCCAGCAACGATGACTTCAGCGGCTTTAATTCACGGATTTCCCGCAGCCTCGCTCCCGGCGACTACACCGTGGAGGCCACCACCTACAGCAGTTCAGCCGTGGGCAATTTCCAACTGAGCGCACAGGGCATACCGCTAGCGATCCATCCCATCGCCGCGATCACGAATCCCCCGAACGGCGGCACGGTGAGCTGCATGCCCAATCCCGTGACCCAGGGCCAAGACGCCACCTGTAGCGCCACGCCCGCCAGTGACTACACCTTCAGTAACTGGAGCGGCGACTGCACGGGCACGAGCTGTACCCTCACCAACGTGACCAGTTCCAAGAACGTTACAGCTAATTTTGCCCGTACACCGGCCACGGTGACCCTGTCGGCGAGCGCCACCAGCGGCAGCGAAGCGGCCCGTAGCGTCATCACCCTCACCGCCACCACAAGCGCCCCCGTCGTCGGCGACCAAAGCGTGGTGCTGTTTGGTGCAGGCACCGCGCGTTATTGGAGCGATTACCGCCTCTCGACGTTGCGCGTCACCATTCCCAACGGCCAGCGCACGGGCACGGCGACCTTCACGGTGGTGGCGGACAGCAACCCCGAAGGAGCCGAAACGGCGATCATCGAGCTGCGCAATCCCACCAGCGGGTTGCGCCTGGGCACACCGTCTAGCGTGAGCATCAACATCGCGGCGGATGTGCCTTCCACAACGCCGGTGACCCTGAGTGCCAGCGCCACCAGCGGCAGCGAAGCAGCCCGCAGCGTCATCACCCTCACCGCCACCACAAGCGCCCCCGTCGTCGGCGACCAAAGCG
>DAIUCA010000215.1:0-3289 GCA_036846405.1 Candidatus Competibacteraceae bacterium | reverse complement strand
GCTGGCCGCGATAAAATCATTCACCTGGCCAGTGAGGCGATTTTCCTTCACCAGGTCTTGAAACGAGGGCACGGCGGTCGCCGCGAGAATCCCCGCCAAGGCCACGGTCACCACGAGTTCGAGCAGCGTGAAGCCGTCCGCCCCTGAATGCGCCGTCATCGGCGTCGTGTTCATAACTACCTCCACACATTGAATTACCAGAAATTGTGGTCGTCGCCCGCAAAGGCGCGATCCCTCGGGGAATAAACGGTCGTTTTTTGCCGACAAACGGCACGATGCCTTCAAAAAGCAAACTAAAAACGCTAGAAAAATGAAAAATCAGTCTTTTTAGAAATAAAAACCCGCCGTTAGGCTCGGTAGATATTGCCAATTGAGGAGTTTGATATGAATCGTTTTGCCCTAGTCACGGCTTTGAGCCTGAGCTTTGCTGTGGTTTTCGCGGCGCCGTCCGCCCAAGCGCAGGACAACTTATTAAATGTGTCGTACGACGTGATGCGCGATTTTTACCGCGAGCTGAACCCCGCGTTTGTCGCGCATTGGAAGGGGCGCACGGGCCAAACCGTCGAACTGCGCCAGTCCCACGGAGGCTCGAGCAAACAAGCCCGCGCCGTCGCCGACGGCCTCGAAGCGGATGTGATTACGATGAATCAGCCCATCGACATTCATGTTCTCGAAGATCGGGGTCTGGTTCCCGCCACCTGGGCGGATCGTCTCCCCAACGGCAGCATTCCCTTCACCTCGCTGTCGGTGTTCGTGGTCCGCAAGGGAAACCCGAAAAACATCCGCGATTGGGGCGATTTACTGAATGACGGCGTACAAGTCGTGATTCCCCATCCAAAAATTACCGGTAATGGCCGTTACACCTACCTATCGGCCTGGGCCTACGCCCAACAAACCTTCGGCGGCGACGACGCCAAAACCCGCGAATTTGTCGCCGCATTACTCAAGCGCACGCCGGTATTCGATCCGGGCGGACGGGCGGCCACCACCACATTCATGCAGCGGCGCATTGGCGATGTGCTCATTACCTTCGAGAACGAAGCGGAACTCATCGCCAAGGAGTTTGGACGGGGCGGTTTTGAGGTGGTTTACCCCAGCGTGTCGGTGATGGCCGAACCGCCGGTGACCGTGGTGGATGCGGTGGTGGATCGGCGCGACAGCCGAGCGCTTGCCACGGCATACCTGGAATTTCTCTGGTCGGACGAAGGGCAAACCATCGCAGCCAATAACTTCCTGCGGCCTCAAAACCCCGCCATCTTTACCCAATACCAAGACCGTTTCCCTGCCGTCGACCTCATCACCGTGGACAGCGCCTTTGGCAGCTGGCGCAACGCCATGCAAACCCACTTTGTGGACGGCGGCACCTTTGACCAAATCTACCAACCCCGATGACCGCCTACGCCCTGCCTTCGAGCACCCTATCGCCCGCGCCACCGCCCCGTCGGGCGTCGGTGCTGCCCGGGTTTCGGCTCACCCTGGGTTTTGCCCTGGTTTACCTGTCATTACTCGTATTACTGCCCATCGCAACGGTGTTTATTCGCACGGCGGAATTGAGCTTTAGCCAACTCCTTGCGATTGCTACCCAACCACAAACCATTGCTGCATTCCGCGTTTCCTTTGGAAGCGCGTTGATTGCGGCAGCGATTAATGCGGTATTTGGCCTCATTGTCGCCTGGGTGTTGGTGCGTTATCCCTTCCCAGGGCGGAAAATCGTGGATGCATTCGTCGATTTACCCTTTGCCTTACCGACGGCGGTGGCGGGTATCACCCTAGCGGCCCTATACGCTCCAACGGGCTGGTTGGGCCAGTGGTTCGAGCCGTGGGGAATCCAAATCGCCTACACCCCCCTGGGAATCATTGTTGCCCTTACTTTCGTGGGTTTACCCTTTGTTGTACGCACGGTAGAACCGATCCTTGCCGAACTCGAACCCGAAATCGAGGAGGCGGCGGCGACTTTAGGGGCCACTCGCCTCCAAACCCTGCTGTACATCTTACTGCCGGCGATTTACCCCGCACTCCTTACCGGTACGGCACTTGCCTTTGCCCGCGCGGTCGGCGAATACGGCTCGGTGATTTTCATTGCCGGTAATATGCCCATGGTGTCGGAAATTGTCCCACTGCTCATCATGAGCCAGCTCGAACAGAACCAATACGCCCATGCCACGGCGCTGGCGATGTTTATGTTGCTTATCTCCTTTGCCTTACTTCTGGTGATCAACATTCTACAATGGTGGATGGTACAGCGAGGAAGTCGCGCATGAATCACGGCCATCAAACATCGCAGGCATTACAAGACCCGCTATGGCTAAAATACGGCACCATGGCAATCGCACTGGGATTTCTCGGGCTTTTCCTGGGATTACCGCTGATTGCTGTATTTTACGAAGCGCTCAGTTTGGGCATTACTGCCTACATCGAAGCCATCCAAGAACCGGACACCCAACATGCGATTTGGCTCACCCTACTTGTCGCCTTACTGTGCATCCCACTAAACCTCATTTTCGGAATTTGTGCGGCGTGGGCGATCGCAAAGTTTGATTTTCCCGGCAAAAGTCTCCTTACCACCCTAATTGACCTGCCTTTTTCCATCAGCCCCGTGATTGTTGGCGTCATGTTCATCCTGATGTATGGAATTTACGGCTGGTTGGGCCCATGGCTCATGGCATGGGATATAAAAATCATTTTCGCCTTACCGGGCATCATTCTCGTCAGTTTATTCATTACTTTTCCATTTGTTGCACGGGAATTGATTCCATTAATGCAGGCCCAGGGGCGCGACGAAGAAGAAGCGGCGGCGACCTTAGGGGCAAATGGCTTGCAGACCTTCTGGCGGGTCACGATTCCGAACATCAAATGGGGTTTGCTCTACGGAGTAATTCTATCGAATGCCCGAGCGATGGGGGAATTTGGGGCAGTATCGGTAGTTTCTGGACATATTCGGGGAGAAACCAACACATTACCGCTCCACGTGGAAATTCTGTACAACGAATACCAAGCGGTAGCGGCATTTGCGGCGGCGTCGATTCTATCATTCCTTGCGCTGCTGACAATTGCAGCTAAATCACTCATCGAGTGGAAACTCAAACTAGACCGCCAAAAAGCGAGCCTAAGCGAGTAATAGAAAACGCAAGGATGCGATGACAGGAATCATACCTTCTAATTTACCAATGCTTAAATCCACACCCTCCTTACTTTGCGGGTGAAACGCGCTATTGCGGCTGCCTGTCTGCGGCGCGGCATGTTTCAATCCACATCCGCCTTACTTTGCGGGTGAAACGGTTGGGGCGGA
>DAIUCA010000214.1:0-3342 GCA_036846405.1 Candidatus Competibacteraceae bacterium | reverse complement strand
CCACGGGCTACGACTGGCGCTTTGAAAGTGGCTGGACCTTTGGCCTGCGGGGCAAAGCCAACTACCTCAAAACCACCGTGGACCGTTACACCGAAGACAACAGCGCCTCGGGGCTCAACCTGCAGGTGGAAGAACTCGACGCCGAATCCCTGATTCTCAGCCTTGAAGGCCAGGTGGCACGGCCCTTGAGCTACGGCTGGGGCGTGTTGATTCCTCAACTCACCCTCGCCCTGGAAACCGAGCGCCTCGATGACCCCCTGCGGATTCAAGCCCGTTTTGCCAACGACCCGTTCAGCACCCCCATGCGCTTCCAAAGCGACAGCGCGGATACGAGCTATCTGCGGGTGGGCTTGGGGCTGACCGCTGTGCAAACCGGCGGCGTGATGTGGTTCATCAACTACGACGGTAGTTTTGGCAAAGATCACTACGATTACGATTTCACGCTAAACGCCGGTGTGCGGCTGGAGTTTGACTAAATGACTGAATTGATGACGATTCCGGGCTATCGCATTGAGCGCGAGATCGGCAGCGGTGCCATGGCCAAGGTGTATTTGGCGGTGCACGAAAACCTGGAACGCCAGGTGGCCCTCAAGGTGATGTCCACGGAGCTACAGGGGGATCGCACCTTCTGCGACCGCTTTATCAAAGAGGCCCGCATCATGGGTCGTCTGGCCCATCCCAATATCATCACGGTGTACGACAGCGGCGCCTATGCCCATCAGTACTATCTGGCGATGGAATACATTCCCAACGGCACGACCCTGAAGGACCGCATTCGCAGCGGGTTGCCGGTGCAACAGGCCCTCACCTTCCTCAAACCCATTGCCAGCGCCTTGGGTTTTGCCCATCAACAGGGCTTTGTCCATCGGGACGTAAAACCCGCCAACGTGCTGTTGCGCCCGGATAACACGCCGTTGCTGGCGGATTTTGGCATCGCCAAGTCGTTTGGCGCGGATGCCACCCAAATGACCCAAGCCGGCTGGACCGTGGGCACGCCGAATTACATGAGTCCCGAACAGGCCCTGGGCGGCACCTTGGACGCGCGGTCGGATTTGTACAGTTTGGGGGTGATGTTTTTCGAAATGCTGACGGGCACCAAGCCCTACAGCTCCCCCATCGAACACATTCAAAGCCCGCTGCCCCAGCTGCCGGGGCCGTTGCGCACCTATCAGCCCCTCATCAACAAGCTCATGGCCAAGCGCCCGGACGACCGTTTTCCCTCGGCGGAAGCGTTGATTGTGGCGATTGACGCGCTGTTGCAACCCCCAAGCCTGTTGGCTGCGGGTGACAAGGAAGAAGCCACCCGCATCACCGCCAAACCCGACATTCTGCGACCCGCCGGCGCCGACGGTGGCGATACCCATCTCATCAACTCGGTGTTGAGTGCGCCGTCCCGACCCGCAGGTGATCGCCCAGTCGTCGACAACACCCGTTTTTTGAACACTGCTCCCCGAACGGCGGGGGCGCGCGGGGGCCTATGGCTCGGCGTGACAGCGGTCATCACGCTGATTCTCGGCGGCTTGTTGGCGACCCATCCGGCGGTGCAGCCCCTGTGGCAGTCCCCATTGCCGATCTCCACCACGACGCCCCCGCGGTCAGCAGATCCGGTGGTGCCGCCGCGCGAACCGCCGCGCGACCTGGTCATCAACAGCCCAGTCATCGGCGCGCCCTCGGGGGATCCTCGGGTCAACCGTCCTGCCAGCAACCCCGCCGGCAGCAGCGGCGATGTCCAAAGCCGCATTCGCCGCCTGTTAATCATCGCCAACGTGCACCGCGACACCGGCTTCTTCACCGACCCCCCGGGAAGCAATGCCCTCGAAGCCTATGAACAGGTCCTGGCCCTCGACCCCAACAACGCCGACGCCGCCCGCGGCTTGGACGACATCGCCGCCCATTTCCAAACCCTCGCCGAGCAGGCCCGCGACAACGGCGAACCGCTCCCCACGGTGATGGGCTATGTGCGTGAAGGATTGCGCGCGCGCCCCCGCCACTCGGCGCTCATTGCGTTGCTCACCCGGCTCCAGGGGGGATGATCGTCCCGTGACCCCAGAAAAAATCCCGCGCACAAGCGGGGTTTTTTTCTTGATTTACATCAACTCTAAAACTGCGCTTTGCTTATAGGGTTTCGGCATCTCGTTGGCGTCGATCGCGCTAACGACCTGCCCCCCATCCGGCGCTTTTGGAGGCTGACCCATGAAAATCCTACTCGCCAGTGCTGTTGCTCTACTGCTCAACGCCCCGATTACTTGGGGCGCTGAACCGATTCAGCCCATTCAGGCGGTTACGCCCGACAATCCCGCCCTCGTGGAATTGGGCAAAAAGCTGTTTTTCGATCCGCGGCTGTCTAAATCCGGGTTTATCTCCTGCAACTCCTGCCACAACTTGAGCATGGGCGGCAGCGATAACTTAAAAACTTCCATTGGCCACAATTGGCAACAGGGGCCGATTAATTCGCCCACCGTGCTCAACTCCACCTACAGCATCGCCCAGTTTTGGGACGGTCGCGCCGCCGATTTGAAAGCCCAGGCGGGCGGGCCGATTGCCAACCCCGGCGAAATGGCCTTCACCCATGAACTGGCCGTGGATGTGCTCGCGTCCATTCCCCAATATGTGGGGAATTTCCAAGCTATTTTCGGCACCGAGGTCACCATCGACGGGGTGACCACGGCCCTGGCGGCCTTTGAAGACACCCTAGTGACCCCCAACAGCCGTTTCGATCAATGGCTCCAAGGAGATGCCGCCGCGCTCACCGAACAGGAGTTGGCGGGCTATCAACTGTTTGAGAACAGCGGCTGTGTGGCCTGCCACAACGGCGTCGCCATGGGCGGTAGCTCGTTCCAGAAAATGGGCTTGGTCGAACCCTATGTCACGGACAATCCCTCTTTGGGCGTAGCGGGTTTAACGGGTGAAGATTTGGATCGCTTTAAGTTCAAAGTGCCCACCCTGCGCAATGTGGAGCTGACCTATCCCTACTTCCACGATGGCGGCGCCGACACCTTGGAACAGGCGGTGGACGTGATGGGCCGTCTCCAATTGGGTCGCCAGTATTCGGCCGAAGAAAACGCCCAAATCGTCGCCTTCCTGAAAACGCTCACCGGCGACCAGCCCCAGTTCACGATGCCCATCCTGCCGCCGTCCACTGCGACCACGCCCCGTCCCCAGCCCTTTGAGTAAACGCCCCACGCCCTAATCGGCGTCGCTTTACCCGCCAACCGCTGCGCCCCGGTCCTCGTGAACCGGGGTTTTTTGTGGGCGCTGGCGATACGCCGCCACCGCACCCAAGCCCAAGGCCGCCACCGAGCCAATGGCGCCGGCGGCGTTTAAGGCCAGGTCATAGCCAAA
>DAIUCA010000213.1:0-3402 GCA_036846405.1 Candidatus Competibacteraceae bacterium | reverse complement strand
AGACCTTCACCAGGCGCGGCGCTGGTTTGAACAGGCCGCCGCCCAAGGCAACGCCTGGGGGCAATACAACTTGGGTTTGCTGTACGCGAACGGCCAAGGCATCCCGCAAGACTTCGCCAAAGCCCGCAGCCATTACGAAAAAGCCGCCCGCCAAGGCCATCCCTACGCCGGCGCCGCTTTGCAGTCACTTGGTGCAAATCCCTAATTAGATCAAGTATTTAAGGAGCAATATCATGCAAATCGAATCCATAACTGCCCGTCTCACGCCCTTTGCGGCGCTCTTCAAAAGCCACAGCGATGCTGCCGATGCGTGGGACGAGCTCGTGAACCACCCCCAGAAGCTGGCGGTGCAAACTGCGCGGCTCAGTCAGCAGGATCGTCTGTTGCGGTTGGCCGTGGTGGGACAGGTAAAGGCAGGGAAATCGTCGTTTCTGAACACCCTGTTGTTTCGGGGGGAATCGCTGCTGCCCAAGGCCGCGACGCCCATGACGGCAGCCCTCACGGTGATTCGTTACGGCGACACGCCCAGTGCAAAGATTCATTATTTCAGCGCCGATGACTGGGCGCAGACCACTAAAAAAGCGAATGAATTCAACGATCTGGTAAAGCAGATTGCCGCCGAACAGCAGGAACAAATTCAGCGATTACGGCAGCAGGGCAAGCCCATCCCAACGATGAAATCCCCCGAACAGATGGCGCAAGATCGCGCCAGCGAGACCGTCAAAGCGGCTTACGAACTCGTGGTGCAAGCCCAGCAGCACTGGCCGTTGTTGGCGCCAAAGCTGGGGCAAATCGACGAGATCGACGCCCATAATCAGCAGGATTTGATGGCGAAATTGC
This sequence comes from Candidatus Competibacteraceae bacterium, assembly GCA_036846405.1. Taxonomy (GTDB): domain Bacteria; phylum Pseudomonadota; class Gammaproteobacteria; order Competibacterales; family Competibacteraceae; genus DAIUCA01. The sequence goes on along the minus strand of DAIUCA010000213.1, from coordinate 2,562 downwards.
ACAATTTTGTGGGTGCGGGCGGCCAATTCACGCCCATCACCGCCATGGTCGAGCTGGCGTTTCCCTTGGAATTGCTGCGGGACATGGAGGTGATCGACACCCCCGGCATCAACGATCCGGTCATCTCTCGGGGGCGGCGCACGAAGGCGTTTCTGAGCCAATGCGATGTGGTGTTTTTTCTGAGCTATGCGGGCCAATTCTTCGACAGTTCCGACCTGCGGGTGCTGGTGCAGAATCTGCCGAGCGACGGCGTGAAAGAACTCATGGTCATCGGCACCAAGCTGGACAGCGTGTTGATGCAGGAATCGACGCGCTATCAGAACATCAGCGATCTGATTGTCGGCACCGAACACAGCTTGCAGAACCACGCGGCAGAGACCTTGCGCCGTCTCATCGAGCAGAGCCGCGAAGACAGCACCGAACGGGCCGCACTCCATCATCTGAAAGCCCATGCTAAGCCGGTATTTATCTCGTCCATGGCGGCGAATCTGGGGACATTTGGCGCCCGCAACGAGGACGAGCAGTTCTATCTGAATAAGCTGAATAGCCTGTATCCGAACTTCACATTTGATGAGGAGGTGCTGAGAGATTTGGCGAATTTCGGGCCGATCCACGCCCGTTTGGCCCAAGTGAAAGCAGATAAGGGTCGCATTCTGGAAGAGCGCCTCGCCGAGGTTGCCCGCGCTGCCGAAGTCACCGTCAAACAGGCTTTAGAGATCCTCAAACAGTTTGCCCACTACCGTTGGGAAGCCCTAAAAAATGGCGATGTTGCTCAGTTACAGAGCAAACTCAAGGATTTAGAAATGCGGCTGCGCCACGGGCGGGCGGGGGTTGAGTTCATCTTCGAGAAGGCCGAACACAAGATGCGGGCCGACTTCAGCTTTCTGCTCACGGATATGCGCGACATGCGCAGCGAGTTTGAGAAGATTCAGACAAAAACCGAATCAGAACGCCACAAGGAGACCTGGACTGAGGAGGAACCCTATGAGCGGAAACGCTTTTTTGGCCTGTGGACTGAAACGGGAATGCGGCGCGTGCGGCGGAGCGAGTGGGTCACCACGTATTACGAGACGGCCCAGGTTCACGACGCCATCGACAATGTGGAACGGTTTGTGGCCTCGGTGGAGCGCGGTGCGAAGAAAATCGCCGCGACGATTATCAATCTGGAGGATTTGCAGAGTCGGGTGCGGGAAGCGACGCGCAATCTGTTCGATTTAGGACGGGCCGATTTGGATGTGGAGCGGGATATTCTGATGCCCATCGAGCGGGCGGTGATGCGGATTACGGCGCCGGACCTCGATTTCGGCAACCGCGATTATGGGCGAATGATTTCGGCGCAATTTTCGTCGAGTACCGTGCGCGATGGGGGCATTGGCGAACTGCGCAGCGCCCAGAGTGCGGCCCTCAACGCGGTTCTGAATGACTTGCGGCAGCTCGTCGAAGCGAAAACCACCCAGATTGCCGATCACATTCAGCAGATCGGACAGCAATTCATCGACCAGCTATTGCAGACGATTCAGAAAGACCAAGAGGGTTTGCACGCCGAACTGGCCGACCGTCAGGCGTCGCTGGATCGCTACGCCGCCCTTAATCGCCAACTTTTAGAATTCTAGCTGCCGCCAGGCTTTTGGGGCGGATCAGCACATTGGCTTACACTGCCTCAGTAGATTTCTGAGGTGTTCCCATGACTGATTTCCCCAACGCGACCGCCGACTCAGAAATGACGGCGTTACTCAACGAACTATTGGCTCTCCAGCACGAAAATGCGCAACTGAAAGGGCAACTCACCCGCCTCAACGAGGCCGTAAATCGCACGGCACAGGCGGAAATGACCTGGATTTACGCGCTTGAAGGAAATCGCGATGGGGGTATGGGATTGGAACGCGGTGACCAATGAGGTGTTTTTTTCAGACCGCTGGGCAGAAATTCTCGGGTACAACCGCGATGAGCTCACGAATCAACTATCGGAGTGGGAAAACCGCGTGCATCCCGACGACTTAGGGGCAGCTAAGGCGGCGTTACAACAGCATTTTCGCGGGGAAATCCCGTTTTATCAGAACGAACATCGGATGTTGGATAAATACGGTCGCTATCGTTGGATTCTCGATCGCGGCCGCATGGTGAGCTGGACAGCTGATAGCAATCCCCTGCGCATGGTCGGCACCCACACGGACATCACGGTCCGTAAGACCATCGAACTGGAAAACCAACATCTGTTGCAGGCACTGCGCGAGTCGCTTGAGCGCGTCAATACCCTCAGTGGACTGCTGCCCATCTGTGCGTCGTGTAAGAAAATCCGCGATGCGGCGGGACAGTGGCATCCCCTGGAGGATTACATCAGTGCCCATTCAGACACGGCGTTTAGCCATGGGCTGTGCGGCGAATGCGAACAAAAACTGTATCCCTTCGCTGACCCCCTGGGTGCCAGCTAGGGGCTTCAGCAGGCCGTTTATCGGTTAATTAGCCGTCAGCAGAACGGGACGCGTCGGCAGCATCGCAGCGGGTGGCCCATTGCAGCCGCGCCCACAGGGGGTCGTGGTCGCTCGCCCGCAACGCGAAGTC
>DAIUCA010000212.1:0-3412 GCA_036846405.1 Candidatus Competibacteraceae bacterium | reverse complement strand
TGCGCTCTCGCCGTCTACCGCCAGACCCGCCGTCGCCGAAAACTGACTCGCCGCCCGCGCCCGCGTCCGTTGGCGGGTCATCTCCGCCTCAAAGCCCGCTACATCCACGGTTAAGCCCCGTTCGCGGGCGATGTCCGCCGTTAAATCCAGGGGGAAACCGTAGGTGTCGTAGAGCTTGAACGCCGTGTCGCCCGCGATCACCGCACCACTGAGCTGGGCGATGTCCCGCTCTAACAGGGCCATGCCGTGGCTGAGGGTTTCGGCAAAGCGGTCTTCCTCCTGGCGAATGGCCTGCTCGATGGTGCCCGCTTGGGTGGCAAGGGCCGGAAACGCCTCGCCCATTTCGGCCACCAGCGGGCTAACCAGGCGATGGAAGAACGGCCCGCTCACGCCCAGTTTGTGACCGTGGCGAATTGCCCGCCGCAGGATGCGCCGCAGCACGTACCCACGGCCCTCGTTGCTGGGCATGACGCCATCCATGATGAGAAACGCCGTGGAGCGAATGTGATCGGCGATGACCTTGAGCGAGGGACTGTGCACATCCACTGCGCCGGTCGCGTCCACCGCCGCGTTGATGAGGTGGCGGAAGAGGTCGATGTCGTAGTTGCTGTGTACCCCCTGCAACACCGCCGCGAGGCGTTCTAGTCCCATGCCGGTATCGACGCTCGGGCGCGGCAGCGGGGTCAGCGTGCCGTCTGCCGACCGGTCGTACTGCATAAACACCAGGTTCCAAATCTCGATGTACCGATCCCCGTCGTCGTCAGGCGAACCGGGCGGGCCGCCGGCGATTTCTGGCCCATGGTCGTAAAAAATTTCCGAACACGGCCCACAGGGACCGGTGTCCCCCATGGACCAAAAGTTGTCTTTTGCCCCAATGCGCGAAAATCGGGCAGGGTCGACGCCGATGTCGTCGAGCCACAACGCGGCGGCCTCGTCGTCCTGCTCGTAGACGGTGACCCAGAGCTTTTCTGGGGGCAGACGAAAGCCTTCGGTGAGCAATTCCCAGGCGAAGTGAATCGCCTCGCGCTTGAAATAATCGCCAAAGGAAAAGTTGCCCAACATCTCGAAGAAGGTGTGGTGGCGGGCGGTGTAACCCACGTTTTCCAGGTCGTTGTGCTTGCCGCCGGCGCGGACGCAGCGCTGGGACGAGGTGGCCCGCACATAGGGACGGTGTTCTTTGCCGAGGAATACGTCCTTAAACGGCACCATGCCCGCGTTGGTGAACAGCAGGGTGGCATCGTTGTGGGGAACGAGGGAGGCGCTCTCGACGATGTGGTGGCCGTGGCGCTGGTAATAATCGAGGAAGGTTTGCCGAAGGGCTTTGGTGGAAATCATGGGGCGGAAAATAACTCGTTGATTTGGGCGAGGGTGAAGCCGCGCTGTCGCAAAAAGCGCGTGTGGCGCAGGCGGGCGGCTGCGTCCAATGGACAATCCCAACGGGTTTTCATCGCCGCCAGCTTTTGCGGCCAAAAATCGGCCAGATCGTCGAGAATCGGGTCGATGTCGGCGTCGGTGAGCCCCCGTTCCCGCAGCTCGCCGCGGATTTTGAGGGGCCCATAGCCCTTATCGGCCCGTCGCCGGGCGTACAAATCCGCGAACTTCGCGACATCCAACAGCTGTTGCTCGGTGAGTTCGGCAATCACGGTGTCGATGTCTGCCGCGCTCACGCCCCGCTGGCGCAGCTTTTGTTGCAGCTCCAGGGGCGTGTGGTCGCGGCGGGCGAGTAGCCCTAACGCCACATCGCGGGGCGAGGTGACCGCGTTATTCGCCGTCGGGCGTTTCGATGGCCACGCCATCGGTTACATCCTCATCGCCGGGCACGGTGACCGGAATGGCCTTGGGATTGGTCGAGAAATGTTCCCGCACCTTGGCTTCGATTTCTTTCGCCATCTCGCCGTTGTCTTTCAGAAATTGCCGCGCATTTTCCTTGCCCTGGCCGATGCGCTTGCCGCTGTAGCTGTACCAGGCGCCGGATTTGTCCACGATGTTGGCGGCAACCCCCAAGTCGATCACCTCGCCCAGACGGGAAATTCCCTCGCCGTACAACAGTTCGAACTCCGCCTGGCGAAACGGCGGTGCGACCTTGTTTTTCACCACCTTCACGCGGGTTTGGGAGCCGATGACCTCATCGCCTTTTTTCAAGGCACCGGTGCGGCGAATGTCCAAGCGCACCGAGGCGTAAAATTTCAGGGCGTTACCGCCGGTGGTGGTTTCCGGATTGCCAAACATCACGCCGATTTTGAGGCGGATTTGGTTAATAAAAATCACCAGGGTTTTGGAGCGACTGATGTTGCCGGTGAGCTTGCGCAGGGCCTGGGACATGAGGCGGGCTTGCAGGCCCACGTGGGCATCGCCCATGTCGCCCTCGATTTCCGCCTTGGGGGTGAGCGCCGCCACCGAGTCCACCACCACGATGTCCAGGGTGCCCGACCGCACGAGCATGTCGGCGATTTCGAGGGCCTGTTCGCCGTTATCCGGCTGAGAGACATAGAGATTTTCGATGTCGACGCCGAGCTTAGCGGCGTAAGTCGGGTCGAGGGCGTGTTCGGCATCGATAAAGGCGGCGGTACCCCCCAGACGTTGGGCTTCGGCGATGACTTGCAGCGTGAGGGTGGTTTTACCTGACGATTCCGGTCCGAAGATTTCCACAATGCGGCCCCGCGGCAAGCCACCAATGCCCAGCGCCACATCCAAGCCCAAGGAGCCGGTGGAAATGGCTTCCACGTCGCGCGACGCGCCGGCATCGCCTAACCGCATCACCGAACCCTTGCCGAACTGGCGTTCGATTTGGCTCAGAGTGGTGCTTAACGCTTTCTTTTTCTGCTCGTCCACGGGGAGTTTCCTGTGAAAATGGAGGGGGAAGACCGGAAAAGCCGCGCATATTCCGCAAAAACTGCCAGTGGGTGCAAGGGAATCGCGAGCGGTGAAATCAGAAGCCGAGGATTTGGTAAATGACCGTGAGAATCGCGGACGCCACCACGATGAGCACGATGGACGCGACCACGGCGGCGGTGGTCGCCTCGCCCACAGCGGCGGCGCTGCGACCGCAGTAAATGCCGTGGTAACAGCCCGCGAGCGCCACCAATGCGCCGTAGACCAGGGCTTTAAACAGTCCGAGGAGGACATCCAAAAAGGCGACGCCGACGCGAAGTTGGTCGGCGTACTGCACGAAGGGAATGTCGAAGAGCGCCAACGCGACCACCGCGCCGCCAAACATGCCCATGAGGTTGGCGTAGATCGTGAGCAGCGGCATGAGGATCACGAGGGCGATCACGCGGGGTAATACGAGAAATTCGAGTGGCGAAATGCCCATGACCGTGAGGGCGTCGAGTTCTTCTTTCACCTGCATGGTGCCGATTTGGGCGGCGAAGGCGGCCCCCGTGCGGCCGGCCATGATGACGGCGGTCATCAT
>DAIUCA010000211.1:0-3421 GCA_036846405.1 Candidatus Competibacteraceae bacterium | reverse complement strand
AGGTCATTTTGGACCAAAATCTACCTCAGTCTCCTCCGTGACGACACGCTCTAGGCTGGGGGCTAATTGCGGCGGCGCTGTCGTCGCAATTACCGCTTCATCGCATCGAAAAACTCATTGTTGCTCTTGGTGGCTTTCAACCGTTCGAGCAGAAATTCCATAGCTTGGGTCTCCTCCATGGGATGGAGAATTTTCCGCAAGATCCAGATGCGTTGCAGATTTTCGTGGTCGACCAACAGCTCTTCGCGACGTGTTCCAGAACGGTTGATATTGATGGCTGGATACACGCGTTTTTCTGCAATCGTCCGCGACAAATGGATTTCCTGGTTACCCGTCCCCTTAAATTCCTCGTAAATCACATCGTCCATCCGCGAGCCGGTATCCACGAGGGCGGTGGCAATAATCGTCAGGCTGCCGCCTTCCTCGATATTGCGCGCGGCGCCGAAAAACCGCTTGGGCCGATGGAGCGCGTTCGCGTCCACCCCCCCGGTGAGCACCTTGCCGGACGAGGGCACCACCGTGTTGTACGCCCGCGCCAGACGAGTAATCGAGTCGAGCAGAATCACCACATCTTTCTTATGTTCCACCAGGCGCTTGGCCTTCTCGATGACCATTTCGGCCACCTGCACGTGGCGGCTTGCTGGCTCGTCGAAGGTGCTGGACACCACTTCGCCGCGCACCGACCGCTGCATCTCCGTGACCTCTTCTGGGCGCTCGTCGATGAGCAACACGATCAGATAGCATTCGGGGTGATTCGCGGCGATCGACTGGGCAATGTTCTGCAACATCATGGTTTTGCCCGATTTGGGCGACGACACGATTAAACCCCGCTGGCCCTTGCCGATGGGCGCCATCAGATCGATGGTGCGGGCGGTAATATCTTCTGTACTGCCGTTGCCGCGTTCCAACGTAAACCGTCTGAGGGCGTGGAGCGGCGTGAGATTTTCAAACAGCACCTTCGATTTCGCGTTGTCAGGCGGCTCAAAGTTGATCGATTTCACTTTAAGCAACGCGAAATAGCGTTCGCTTTCTTTAGGCGGCCGGATACGGCCACTCACCGCGTCACCGGTGCGCAGATTGAATCGCTTGATTTGGCTCGGCGCGACATAAATGTCATCCGAACCCGCGAGATAAGAACTGTCGGCGGAACGTAAAAAACCGAATCCATCGGACATAATTTCCAGAACGCCATCGCCGTGAATCTCTTCACCACTGCGCGCTTGGGCTTTTAACAGGGCAAAAATCACATCCTGCTTGCGGGCGCGAGAAATGCCGTCCAGTTTCGATTGTTGGGCAGCACTTAATAGCTCTGTCGCCGACTTTTTCTTTAATTCGGTCAGATTCATCATTCAAATTACAAGGTGATTTTCGTTTTGCAGGGGAGGCGCTTTTGACGGCGAATTACGGCGACTGGTAACCCGAGTTGGTGGGATTTATCGCGTCGAAATAATTGAAAAAACCGTAGCATGGTCTTAATAAAACTGTCTAGTTATGCTGGTTTTTCAAACCTTTCTGTTTTCTGAGTCGGTAATGCAACATTTAACCCAAAAATCCTTTGAATCATTTGATTTAGAACCCTGCTTAAAATACGCCTTGAGTGACCACGGCATTGCCCGTTGTACGCCCATTCAAGCGGCGACTCTGAGCCTGATTAAGGGACGAATTAATATCGCTGGCCAAGCCCAAACCGGTACGGGAAAAACCCTCGCGTTTCTACTCACGGTCATGGATTCCCTCCTGAAGCAGCCGGTAGAAACCCACCAAAAAGGCCCTTGGGGCGTGGTCTTTTTGCCCACCCGCGAATTAGCCATTCAGGTATATCGCGAAGCTCAATTGGTGGGTAAATACAGTGGCTTAAAAAGCGTTTTGATTTACGGCGGCGTCGATTACGAAAAACAGCGCCATTTAGTGCAGCAGGATTTTGATTTACTCATTTGCACGCCAGGCCGCGCGATCGATTATTACAAACAAGGCGCATTGAGCTTTGAAAATGTGGAAGCCGTCGTGATCGACGAGGCGGATCGCATGTTTGATCTCGGGTTTATTTCCGATTTGCGTTATCTGCTGCGCAAAATGCCCCCGCCCGAACATCGCTTAAATCTGCTGTTTTCTGCCACCCTGTCGGCGCGGGTCGTCGAGCTGGCGTACGAATATCTGGGCGACCCACAGATTATTCGCATCGACCCCCACACCATGACCACCACCAACGTGGCCCAACGGCTGTGTCACGTGGCCGAAGCCGAAAAACTCGATCTGCTCAAAAGTCTGCTCACCCACGAGATTCGCCAGCAGAAAACCGTCATCTTCGTGAATACCAAACGCACCGGCGAAATGCTCTGTCGCCAGCTGCGCGATGCCGGTTGGACTGTTGCCCATCTGTCCGGCGACGTGCCTCAAAATGCCCGTCAAAAAATGCTCGCCGACTTCACCCAAGGCCAATGCCATCTACTCATCGCCACCGACGTGGCCGCCCGCGGCATCCACATCGACGATGTAGCATTTGTGGTGAATTACGAATTACCCCAAGAGGCGGCCAGTTATGTCCACCGCATCGGGCGGACAGCGCGCATCGGCAAGAACGGCCAAGCGATTAGTTTCGCCTGCGAGCGTTATGTCTATTCGCTCGAAGAAATCGAACAGTATCTTGGGCAACCGATTCCCGTGGTGACGCCCGAGGGCTTTTTGACAAACGCCGAAGCCGATGAACAGAATCAAACGCAATAGGTATTTCTCCGAAAACGACCTCAATCAAGCGATTTTCCATGCTGCTCGTTAAAGACATCCGCAGTTTGCGCGCCAGCACCAAAGCGCGGTGGGCGGGATCGCAATACCGCAACGCCTATTTTGACGCGTTCAAATGGGCTGTCGTCGATCACGCCCACACCGAATGGGAAACCATCGCGGCGTGCTTTGTTGAATATGACGCGGCAAAGCGTTACACCCACCACATGCAAACCCCATCTACTGAAGCTCTCGCCGCCGCCAAAGCTGCTTACGGCCGCTATGGCGACGCCCATCGCTGGATCACCTGTCAAGGCGAGCCGATTCCCCCGTGGGATCAGCTACCCCACGCCGAACAGCTTGCCTGGCTTTGCGCCATCCAGCCTCTGTTATCTGCAACGCCCACGACGCCATAAAGCGGGCGTTTGCTCCGTCTCTCCATCCCACAATTCAATGAGGAGTTAGTGCAATGAAAATGGTCAGCGCCATCATCAAACCCTTCAAACTCGACGAGGTTCGCGAGGCTTTGTCCGACATCGGCGTCCAAGGAATGACCGTCACCGAAATCAAGGGCTTCGGTCGCCAAAAAGGCCACACCGAGCTGTATCGCGGCACCGAATACGTGGTGGATTTTCTCCCCAAGGTGAAACTCGAAATCGCCGTCGATGACAGCATCGTGGACCAGGTGATCGAGGTCATC
>DAIUCA010000210.1:0-3425 GCA_036846405.1 Candidatus Competibacteraceae bacterium | reverse complement strand
TTCGGATGCAAGCGCCGCCGCCAACGGAACGCCGTCAGACACGGCGGCTGAGGCTCTTGAAACGACAAATATCGACGATCTCACCGCCGATGGGGCTTCCGATGCCCATGCTGCCGACGCCGACGCCCACACCCGCGAAACGGCGGCAAATCTGCGCCACCAGCGGGGGCGCGAACTCTTAAACAAGCTCAACGAGCAATATCCACAGACGTTTTTTTCGTTGAGCCACGGGCGGGTGAAGCCGCTCAAAATCAGCATCCACCTAGATCTGCAGCCGACCATCGAGGGTTGGGGCTACAGTCGGGCCGATCTGCGCATGGCGATGGTGAAGTACACCCACAGTCGGCGGTATCAACTGGCGTTGATTCACGAAAACCAGCGGGTTGATCTGCAAGGCGAGGCGGTTGGCGAGGTGACCGCAGAGCAGAAGGAGATTGCCAAGCAGAAGTTGGAGAAATACCCCCGGCGCCAGCCATCCCAAACCGCAGCCGAACGCCCGCGCAAACCGCGTCGCGAACCGCCGCCGACCCCCAATGCCGTCGCCGACGAGCCGCAGTTGCCGACGGTGGCGTTGGACGAGTTGCCCCTCCTGCCCAATGAACCCTCCGAAGAAACGGCGCTGCCCGCCGCGCCGCCGACGGAAGGGTCGCCGCGCCCGGCACTCAAACGGCCTCAGGTGCAGCGCGGGAACCCACGACATCGCGACCGAGAGTCATCGACACGAGATTCGTCCCACCGCGACCGCCATGCCTCGTCGCGAGATTCGTCCCACCGCGACCGACGGGCCGACGCCGATTCACCGTCAGTACTGGCCGCCGATGCGCCGCGCAAACGCCAGCTCGACGCCCAGTTGATCGCGGAATTGCAAGCCAAGATGAGCCGTAAAGCCGTCGCGCCCAAGGCGACCGAGACTGCCGCCGCGTCATCGCCGAAAACCGACGACGACAGCACCCACAATTAGGCTAGGGACACCCACACGGGCGTGTGATCGGAGGGGCGCGGTTGTCGCCGTGGCTCCTCGTCGATGTCGGCCTGCTGACATTTCGCCGCCAGAGCCGCACTCAACAAAATCAAGTCGATGCGCAGGCCGCGATTGCGGTCGTATCCTCGGGTTCGATAATCCCACCAGCTAAATCGCTGGGGTGATTGCTCGAATAACCGAAAGCTGTCGATTAATCCCAAATCGGTTAATGCGGCTAATGCCTGGCGTTCCCTGGGGCTGCAATGCAATTTGTCTTTCCAGGCGACTGGGTCGTACACGTCCCGATCATCGGGCGCGATATTAAAGTCGCCCATTAATGCTAATTCGGGATATTGGGCCAATTCCCCCTGGAGATAATCCCGCAGGGCGGTTAACCAGCGCAGTTTGTAGTCAAATTTCTCGCTCTCCAGGGCCTGGCCGTTGGGCACATACACATTCACGATCCGGCAATTACCGACAGTGGCCGCAATGAGGCGCCGTTGCGGATCGGCAAATGACGGTAATTCGGTGACCCGATGTTCGGCGGGTAATTTGGTGATTAACGCCACGCCGTTGTACGTCTTTTGACCGGCCCAACAGGCGTGGTAATTCAGCGCCGTAAACGCCTCGATGGGAAAGGCCCGATCTTCCATTTTGATTTCCTGCAACGCGAGCACATCGGGCTGGTGTACTTGCAGCCAATTCCCCACGTCGTCCAAACGTACGTTGAGGGAGTTCACATTCCACGAGGCGATTTTCATCGCTTCATCGCCGCCCGCCGACGGTCGTGTTCCAAATACAGCCGCTTCACGATGTCGCGCATTTCGTCGCCCAAATAATGATCGAGCTTATTCACCCACTCGGGCGGAATCCCAAACCGCGCCTCGGCAATTGCCCCGGCGATGGCGGCTTGGGTGTCGGCATCCGCCCCCAAGGAAATCGCATTGCGAATCGCATCGATAAAATCGGTCGCCTCTAAGGCACAAATCAGGGCTTCGGGCACGCTCACCTGGCAGGTTACATCGAAATGGGCAGTTTTTCTGACTTCATCCACGGAACGACTCAAATCGTAGCCATATTTCTCTGTAACCAGATCGCGAATGGTATCCGCGGATTTTCCTTCAAAGGCCCACCAAATGGCTGCTGTCGTCGCGTAGGCCCCTTTGAGTCCTTCGGGATGGTTATGAGTAATGGCGGTAATGAGCGCCGCATTGGCAATAGCATCGTCAAAGCTGGTGGCCAACAGGGCGGCGTTACTCACCCGCATAGCAGATCCATTGCCAAAGCTGTTGTAAGGCTGGTAATGCTTGTCGCGAATCCACTGGCGAAACATGCCGCCATAGCCTCGGTGGGGATAACGCTGACAGAAATCGTGGAGGGTTTCCGCCGGATGGCGCTGCTCCAGCAGGGCAAGGCCCAAGGCCACGGTGCACACGGTGTCGTCGGTAAAGTCAGAATTTTCATTAAACAGGGGAAAATCCTTACTTTTTATGGGATGAGCCTCGTAAGTCGACCCGATGATGTCGCCTAAAATAGCGCCGCGCATAGCATTACCTCCCGCGATGTCCTGTATGGAATTGCTGTGATGAATTGGCGTCATCTTGCCATTGTTTCCCCCCTGATGACGGCGATTTTCCGCTTTTGGAGACATTTTCATGACCCTGCGCTGTTTTCTGCCCCAATCCCTCGCGATCGACCAGGCCCTTGTGCTCCCCGACGCCCTTTATCACTACGCCGTGCGCGTGCGCCGGCTCCAGGTGGGCGATGCCCTGGTGGTGTTCAACGGCCTAGTCGCGGGGGAATATCGGGGGCAGCTCCAAGAAATCACCCGCAAAGCCGCCACGGTGCGCCTCGACGAATTTGTCCCCAAAAACACCCGCTCGCCCCTGCAAATCACTCTGGTTCAGGGCATCACCCGGGGGGACAAGATGGATTTAATCGTCCAAAAGGCGACAGAACTGGGCGTCGCAGCGATTCAACCCCTGTTTACCCAATACGGCACGACCAGTTGGGACGCCGACCAAATCGCCCGCAAAACGCTCCGGTGGCAACAAATCCTCGTGAGCGCTTGCGAACAGTCCGGGCGGTGCGATGTGCCGATGCTGCATCCGCCCCGGTCCCTTCCCGACTGGCTGGCGACCGCGCCGCCGTTTGCGGGCCGCTGTCTCCTCGACCCCCTGGGCACCGAGCGTTGGCGCCAGTTGACCCTGCCCACGGAGGCGGAGCGGTCGGTGGCGCTGTTAATCGGCGCCGAGGGCGGTTGGCATCCCCACGAGGAACAACAGGCCCGCGATCACGGGTTTATGGGCATCCGCCTCGGCCCCCGGGTGTTGCGCACGGAAACCGCCGGCCTCACTGCCATCGCCGTGTTACAGGCCCAGTGGGGCGACCTGGCCTGAGCCTTAACGCCCGGTTGGGCGCGATTAATTGCGCCGTTCCCGCCATTCACAGCGTTTTTGCACCA
>DAIUCA010000209.1:0-3513 GCA_036846405.1 Candidatus Competibacteraceae bacterium | reverse complement strand
AACCACCACGTTTTACTGGTGGGGCGAGACCCTCGAACGAGGGCAAGCCAACTGTTGGGGGTGCGGCAGCCGCTGGGATAATCGGCTCACTGCCCCGATGGACACATTGGCGCGGAATCCCTTTGGGCTGTTTCACGTACACGGCAACGTGTACGAGTGGACCTGTTCGTCGTTTGGGACGCCGCTGGATCAAAACGCGCTGGAATGCGCCGCGCCGACCACCTCGCCAACCGTGTGGCGGGTGCTGCGGGGGGGCGCGTGGCCCCACGAGGTGCGCGGGTTGGGATCGCCTTGTCGGTTTGCGAATGACCCGACCACGCGCCTGAGCAGCTTGGGTTTTCGCCTCGTGCGGGAATGGACGCGCCGTGATCCAGATTGATTTTTATCTCACCCACGACCCCAAGCCCCTAAGCCGACTCAAGTTGGCTTGTCGTCTGGCGGAAACCGCGTTCAAGCACCGCCAATCGGTGTACCTGTGGACGCCGGACGAGGCGGTGGCGACGACCCTCGACGACCTGTTATGGCAATTCAAACAAAACAGCTTTGTGCCCCATAGCCTCTGCCGCGCGACGGTGGCGCCGGCGGTAAAACGGCGCACGCCCGTGTGGATCGGTTGGGGCGATGAATCGCCTTGGCCGGCGGCGGTGCTCATTCCCTTGAGCGCGGCTGTGCCACGGTTTTATGGCGACTATGGTCGGGTACTCGACCCGATTAACGGCGACGCGGCGGAGCGAGAGACCGCGCGCCAGCGGTTTCGCCAATACCGCGACCAGGGCCACGCGCCGCGACATCACATCATGCCGGACGGCTGACGGTGGGCGATGGGGTCGGGGCAGGGAATTGTCACAGCGATGCCACATTCATCGCTTACTGTTCTATGTAATTTTTCTCATGGGTTGCTGCGCTGCGGGGAATCTTGTGACCGCGGCTCTCTACTAACAAACCCACATGCCCACTCCCGCTGTGACATTCCATGATGATGGCCTCAACGATGAATTCACCTCTTGGCTCGCCCTGCGAGGCAGCTTTACGCGAACTCCGCCAACTCTCCACCGTCGGCAAAACGGGTCTGCTGTTCTGGACTATTGACGGTAAACACATCGCCCAAGTGGGGCTGTCGGAAGGGCGCATCGAATTTCTTTCCTTTCGCGGTCGCTACGGTTTAGACGCACTGCCGCTCATGGCCCAAGCCCACGACGTGCGCTGTCGGTTCCAAGAGGGTTTGTTAGTCAGTTTGCAAAACAACACCAAGCTGCCCCCCACCGAAGAGCTGCTGGAAAAGCTCGAAGCGGCGCTGGTGGGTGGCAGTCGGCCCGCCAGGGCAGGCGAGGGCTTGAGTTCATCCCAACGGGGCCAGTTGATCCAGCATCTGAGCGAGTTCCTCGGCCCCATGGCCCAGGTGGTGGGGCCAGAAAAAATCGCCCATATCCACAGTTGGGATGCGGCGGTGGCGGCGTTAGCGGCGCTGATTACCGACGCCAAACAAGCCCAAAAATTCACGACGCGCTGTCTCCAGCCGCCTGCGGGATCGAGTAAATCGTCGGCTGAAAGCGCGGGCGGCCCGATCAGCAGCGAGCAGCAGCAAAAACTCATGCAGCTCCTCGCGCGGTTTATTGGCCCCATGGCGGAGCTGCTCGGCCCCGATGAAATTCGCAAGGCGGCCCATTTTGACGATGCGGTCGCACGGCTTTGTCGCGTGCTCGACGATAAAACGGCGGAGAAACAATTCGTCGAACAGGCGAAATCGCTGCGGTAACTCCCCTTTCCTCTTCCCCTTCGCCTTGCGCTGCCCAGGTAGCGCCTTTTTCTGGAGATCCTCCTGTGAAAATCGCTTGGTACAACACGATTCAAACCAAACTCATCACGGCCACCATCGTGGTCACCATGGTGATTCTCGGTGCGTTCACGGGCTACAACGCCTTCACGGAACGCCAGAGCATGCAGCGGGAACTGGATAATTTGGCGTCAGTCGTGTCGTTGCGGTTAGCCCGCCAGCTCGTGACGCCCATGTGGGATTTGGATGAATTGCAGGTTCAGGATTCGCTCGCGTCGGAAATGCTCGAAACCAAGGTCTACGGCTTGCTGGTGCGCGATGTGAAAGACAACACGGTGTTCCAGGGCAAGGTGCGCAACCAAAACTGGGAGCCCGTGCCGAGTAACGCCGCGATCAGCGGGGCAACTTTCGTGGTGAATCGCCAGGATATCGTCCGCCAAGGGGAGAAAATCGGCTCGGTCGAGGTGTACATCACCCCGAAGTTTCTCCAGGAAGAGTTTATGGCTTCGCTAACGTACAACGGGATTCAGGCCCTGGTGCTGTTGGCCGTGCTGTCGCTCCTGCTGTACTTCGCTTTGCGTTCCATGGTGATTAAACCCGTGATGGCCCTCACCAACATCGCCGACAAAATGAGCACCGGCGATCTCACCGTGAGCATTGACTTGCCGTCGACAGACGAAATCGGCCAGGTGGGCCAGGCATTACGTCGCTTGCAGACGAGTTTGAAACTGGCGATGGATCGATTGCGCAGTACGAACTAAGGCGCGCGCAGGCGGCGGAGAGGGCGACTTCAGGACGGATTCACTCCCTACCGCTACGGTTTAGCCATGAACGCTGAACCGATGACCCAAAACCATGACGACTGTGAACCGATTTTTCTGGCAATGCTGTGCAAGTGGCCTGTTGTGGATCGCTTGCTCGGCCTTCGCCCAGAGCATTAGCGCCGACGAAGCCGCGTCCATTGCGCAAGATCGCAGTGGCGGCCAAGTGTTGAGCGTGCAAGGCCAAACCAATCGCCAAGGTCGTTATGTCTACCGCGTGCGGATGCTCATGCCCAACGGGCGGGTGCGCGACGTGGTGGTTGACGGCCAACAAGGCCGTCCCCGTCGCGACGAAGAACCCCGCCGTCCCCGTCCCCGCTAATTCTGCCCCATTCGGAGAACTCGCCCCCGATGCGAATATTAATCGTTGAAGATGAAACCGCCCTGCGCGAGCAAGTGAGCGCCGCGCTGCGGGAAAAAGGCTATGCCGTGGATGCGGTCGGTACCGGGTCGGATGGCCTGTTTTACGGTCAGGAATATCCCCTCGACGCCGCCATTGTGGACATTGGCTTACCCGAAATGTCGGGCATCGACATCGTGCGCAAATGGCGCAAAGGCGGTCAGCGGTTCCCGGTGTTGATTTTGACGGCCCGCGGTCGCTGGCAGGACAAGGTGGATGGCCTCGAAGCCGGCGCTGACGATTACCTGGTGAAGCCTTTTGAAGTCGAAGAACTGTTGGCCCGCCTGCGTGCCCTCGTGCGCCGTAGCCAGGGTTGGACCCAATCTCAACTCAGCTGCGACCCCATTACCCTCGATACTTCCGCCCAGAGCGTCACAGTTCATAACCAATTGGTGGCGCTCACCGCGTACGAATACAAGTTATTGGAATATCTCATGCTGCACGCGGGGGAAGTCGTGTCGAAAAGCGAGTTGACGGAACACATTTACGAAGAGGACGCCGATCGAGATAGCAATGTG
>DAIUCA010000208.1:0-3632 GCA_036846405.1 Candidatus Competibacteraceae bacterium | reverse complement strand
CGAATTGACACTCGAATCACCGCCTCGCTACTGTTTTTCATCCTGCCCATTCGCCGCGAGATTCCGCTTTGAACGCCGATTTTTCCCGTATCCAACGTCTTCCCCCCTACGTGTTCGGCATCGTGAATGACCTCAAAGCCAAGGCGCGCGCGAAGGGCGATGACATCATCGACTTCGGCATGGGCAACCCAGATCAGCCCACGCCCCAACACATCGTCGATAAGCTCGTGGAAGTGGCCCAACGCCGCGAAACCCACCGTTATTCCGTTTCTCGCGGCATTCCGCGGCTGCGCCGTGCCATCACCCGCTGGTATCAGCAGCGCTACGACATTGCCCTTAATCCGGAAACCGAAGCCATCGTCACCATCGGTTCCAAAGAGGGCTTGGCCCATTTGGCCCTCGCGACCCTCGGCCCCGGCGATACGGTGCTCGTGCCCAATCCGGCCTATCCCATCCATCCCTACGGTTTTGTGATCGCCGGCGCTGAGATTCGCCATGTGCCCCTCATGCCCGATGGCGACTTCTTTAACGAACTCGAACAGGCCATCCGCAACTCCTGGCCCCGCCCGAAAATGCTGGTGTTGAGCTTCCCGTCGAATCCCACCACCCAATGCGTCGATCTGTCGTTTTTCGAGAAAATCGTCGCCATTGCCCGGGAAAATAAGATTTGGGTGATCCACGACCTGGCCTATGCGGACTTGGTGTTCGATGGCTACAAAGCCCCGTCGATTCTGCAAGTGCCCGACGCCAAGGAGGTGGCGGTGGAATTTTTCACGCTCTCCAAGAGCTACAACATGCCGGGTTGGCGGGTGGGCTTTGCCTGCGGTAGCCCCGTGCTCGTGGGGGCGTTGGCGAAAATTAAGTCGTATCTCGACTACGGCACGTTTACGCCGATTCAGGTGGCGGCCATCGCGGCCCTCGAAGGCCCGCAAGACTGTGTGCGGGAGATTTGCGAGATGTATCGCAAGCGCCGCGATGTGCTCTGCGATGGCTTAAACAGCATCGGGTGGGCGGTGGAAAAGCCCAAGGCCACCATGTTTGTGTGGGCCCGGATTCCCGAACCCTTCCGCCAGCTCGGCTCGCTGGAAGTGGCGAAGCGGCTGATTAGCGATGCCAAAGTCGCCGTGTCGCCCGGGGTGGGTTTTGGCGATTACGGCGATGAATACGTGCGCTTTAGCCTCATCGAAAACGAACATCGCACCCGTCAAGCTCTGCGGGGCCTCAAAAACTTCCTGCGCAAAGAACAGCCCGCCTTGGCATCGCCGTAATCCCGTCGCCGTCGCCATAAAAAAAGCCCCGCGGTCGCGGGGCTTTTGCGTATCAGCGGGGCGAACTTAGGCGCCGATGACGCCGCCGCCCTGTTTCGTAATCACCACCACCGAGGGGCGCGGCGGCATTTTGTCGTCGAAATCCGGCCAGCGGGTCGCCGGATCGGCAAAGGTGGAAGCCCGCTCGAAGCCGGGGAAATCCTTCGTGCCGTCGGTCGCCGGGTGCTGGACCGCCACAAACAGCGTGGTGTCATCGGGCGTAAACCGCGGCCCACACATCTCCGCACCCACCGGCACGCGGAAGAACATTTTGCCGGTGCCGCGCAATGCCCCCTCGGTTTCCATCGCCCACACGCCGTCGGCGGTGCCGGAGGTTTTTTTCCAGCTTTTGCCCTGGTCGGTGGTGATCCACAGCCGCCCGCTGTGATCCACCGCGCAGTTGTCGGGACAAGCCAACCAACCGTTGTCGCTGGTGGCCGGGTTCCAAGTCGCCGCCGCCGCCGGGTTTTTGGGATCGCCGCACTTCACGAGCACATCCCACGTGAACGCCGTCGCCCCGTGGTCGCCCGCCGCCGGGGTCATTTCCACCACATGGCCCCAGATGTTCGCTGCCCGCGTGTTGGCCACGTTGAGCTGGTCTTCCTTGCGGCGGCTGTTGTTGGTGAGCATCACGTAGACCTTGCCGGTGGTCGGGTTGGGTTCCACGTCTTCCGGGCGATCCATTTGGGTGGCGCCGAGCAGATCCGCCGCGCGACGGGTTTCAATCACCACATCCGCCTGGCTGTGGAAGCCGTGTTCCGCGTTCAACGGCCCATGACCGTGAACCAGCGGCAGCCATTCGCCCTTGCCGTCCTCGTCGTACCGCGCCACATACAGCGTGCCGTCGTCGAGGAGATTCATATTCGCCAGGCGATCTTCCGGGTTGTACATCCCGTTGCTCACGAACTTGTACACATACTCAAACCGCTCGTCGTCGCCGGAATACACCACCACGCGGCCGTCTTGGTTGACGATGGTCTCGGCGCCTTCGTGCTTAAAGCGGCCTAATGCCGTGCGCTTCACCGGTGTCGCCGTCGGGTCGGTGGGGTCGATTTCCACGATCCAACCAAAGCGATTGGCTTCGTGGGGTTCCTTCACAATGTCGAAGCGATCGAAGTATTTGCCCCACGCGTACCAGTTCGCCGGCACGCCATAGCGCTTGTAATTCACGGCTTCCGCGTGACCCGCCGCCAGTTCGCCCCAGAAATAGCCGTGGAAATTCTCTTCCGCCATCAGGTAGGTGCCCCAGGGGGTGATGCCACCGGCGCAGTTATTTAAGGTTCCGACGACTTCTATCCCCGCCGAATCGGCGCTGGTTTTCATGCGGTCGTGACCCGCCGCCGGCCCGCCGATGGCCATGGCCGTGCTGCGGGGGGTGAGCCGGCGGTTGTACGCGCTGTCCGCCACCACCGCCCATTTGCCGTCGTCGCCGCGCTTGATCTCGAGAATCGAGCCGCCGTGGGCCGCCATCTCGATGTCGCACAGCTCGGCGGTCATGTCGGCGAAGTTCACGCCTTTTTCTCCCTGGTCGCCATTAACCGTGGGGAACATGACTTCTTCGTTGGTGTACTCGTGGTTCACGCAGAGCAGGCCGTGGTCGCTGTTCGTCGACCCCAGAGGCAGCGGTACAAACCCAACAAAATCGTTGTTGTAGCCAAACTGCTGTTCTTGGGCGTCAGCGGTTTGTTGATAGGGGTTGAAGGCCGGTGCGCCCTTCACCACCGGGTCGCCCCAGCGAATCAGGATGTCCGCGTCGTAGCCCGGCGCCACATGGTGGGTTTGATCGACCCCGTGGCTGATTTCCTCAAACACGAACGACGCCGTGGTGGGCGTCACTTCCGTCGCTTGGGCGAGCTGGCCAAAGGGGGCCATGGCGTTGAGCGCGGTCACGCCCAACGCGCCTTTCAACCAATCGCGCCGGGAAAACCGCGCGTTGATGAGGTCGCCCAAAGTGCGGTTGGCGGTGGGATTGCGGCCGGCGTCTTCGCTGGCTTCATAGGCTTCGGCGCGGCAGGAAAATTCGTCGTAACGCATGGCAATGCACTCCTGGAGGGGGGGTTGAGAACGCGTCTAAAGCTACGAATGCCACGTGTCAGCGTCGTGACAGCGGGGGGTGGACTAACCGCATGGAAACCTCGGCGGCTCCAGCACGCAGTCGAACAGCACATCCGCGCCCATGACCGCGTGGCGACAGCGAAAGCGCGGGGCGTGGGCCAGCACATCCACCGCCGGCAACTGCAATCCCAAGCGTCCGCCGCCGATCACCAACGGCGCGACGGCCACGTGCAAGCGCGTCAACACCCCCGCCGCCAGGCATTGGGACAC
>DAIUCA010000207.1:2871-3645 GCA_036846405.1 Candidatus Competibacteraceae bacterium | reverse complement strand
GAGGACATGGACGAAGAGCCGATGGGCCGAGGGCACCGGGTCGGCGGTTGCCCCGGGCACGGTGGCAAAATCCACCACCAGCTCGCCGGGGGTGATGGAAATGGCGTGGGCGCTCAGCCCAGCGATGTCGCCAGCCGCCACGTCGGGGGTGAGGGCGATGATGCCCGGGGCGCAGGGCAGCTCCGGCGAGAGCACCCGCCGGGCCACGTCCACGGAAGACAACACGATGTCCCGACCCAAAATCACCGTGTAGATCATCAAGGCCCAAAACTGCCCGGGCAATCGTCGCCAGCAGAGTTGGCGGGGATAAAAGTCGTTGGCCCAGAGCACCAGAAAGCCGATGACCAATCCCAAGAGGAAGCTATCGACCGCCAGGCGGTTGGTGAGCAGCAGCCACATGAGGGCCATGGGCAGCGCAAACAACGCCACGATCAACAGGCGTTCCAGGCCCTTCGCCGGGGGTGGGGTGGGCGGCGTCATCTAAAACCCTCCGGCGGCGCGTACCGCCCGAATGTAGTGGGTGGGATCGGCGAGTTCCGCCACGGCCTGTTCGGCCACGGTCACCAACGGCGCGGCATACAGCCCCAACAGCACGCACAGTCCAATGAGCAGGGCCGGGCCGAGCACGCCGTCGCCGTAGGATTTGAGGACAAAGCCCGCAGGGGGAGCCGTTTGGAAAATCAGCTGCCAGGTGCGCGTCATGTACCCCACCGTGAGCAGACTCGCGGCGATGGCGAGGCCCAAGGGCCACCAACTGCCGGCCAATACCCCGCT
>DAIUCA010000207.1:0-2861 GCA_036846405.1 Candidatus Competibacteraceae bacterium | reverse complement strand
GACGATGAGCAGTTTGCTGATGAAGCCGTTAAACGGCGGCAAACCCGCTAAGGCCATGGCGCCCACAAAGTACAAACCGCTGATCCACAGGAGCGATTGGCCCGCACCGGTCATGTGGATCAGGGTCGCGGATTTCACGGGCATACGGCTGGCCACCGCGCCGGTGAGCATGAGCAGCGCGGCTTTAATGAAGGCGTGATTCACCGCATACACCACGGCAGCGACGAGGGCGAGGGGCGCGGTTTCCGGATGGCCCCACCCCAGGGCCACGAGGATGAAACCGATTTGGCCGAAGGTGGAATAGGCCAGGAGCCGCTTGGCGTCGTAGGTGCGCAAAGCGCCCAGGCTGCCAAACACGATCCCTATCACCCCCAACACGAGCACCACGTCCTGGATGATCGGGGCCTCCGCCACGAACAGCAGGGTCATGAGGCGCAAAATGCCGTACACCCCCACCTTCACCACCACCGACGACAACATGGCGCCCACCGGGGTGGGGGCGGTGGTGTGGAAATCCGGTTGCCAAAAGTGGAAGGGAAACACGGCGCTTTTCAGCAAAAAGGCTGCGGTGAGCACCACCGCCGCTTCCACGGTGAGGAGGGGATGGCGCGCCGTATCCAGTAAAAGGGCCAGATGAGCCAAGTTAAGGGTGCCGAAGGTGGCGTACAGCGCCCCGATACCCAACAGCAGAAACAGGGTGCCCATGGAGCTAATCAGCAGGTACTTGATGGCGGCTTCGAGGCCCAGGGGATTGTCGGAAATCGCCACCAAAATCACCGACGAAATCACCATCAGCTCTAAAAACACGAACAGGGTGAAAATGTCGCCGGTGTAAATCGCGCCGTTGAGGCCCAGGGCCATGGCCAGAAACAGGGGCATAAAGGCCGGGTATTGGAGACATTGGTCGCGACAGCTCAGGGCGTAGATCGCACCGCTCACCAGAGTGGTGGTGGCCATGAGGCCGAAAATGGCCGCCAAGCGATCCGCCACGAGGACGATGCCGAAGGGCGCGATCCAACCGCCCAAGTGATAGACCTGGGGACCGTCGCCGCTGAGGGTGAGGGCAAACACCACAGCACTGCTCACCCACGCGAGGAGACAGGTCACCAGGCCAATGAGCCGTTGGGCGGGGTTGTCGCGGGCGAAGGCGAGGGCGAGGGCAACGCCTAGAAAGGGAATCACCACCGGCCCCAGCACCCAGAGTTGGTTATTCATGGTTTCAGTGCTTGAGCTGGTCGATGTGATCCACATCCACGGTGCGATAGCGATCTGCCGCCACCTTAATGAGGCTCAAAAATAGGGCAAAGGACGCAAAGCTGATGACAATCGCCGTCAAAATCAGCGCTTGCACCAGGGGATCGCTGGGGACGCCCTGGGCAACCTGATTGGTGGCTGCGTCGATGTAGGCCGGCACGTTGCCATCAAAGGTGCCCACGGCGAGCAAAAACAGGTTGATGGCCGTAAACAGCAGGTAAAACCCCATGGAAACCTTGATGAGGTCCCGGCGCAGGAGTTGAAACACCCCCAGGCCAAACAGGATGCCGGTCGTAAACGCAAACAAAATACTCATGGAAAAAGACTCGGTGAGAGGAAAGAAGACGGCGGTTGGATCACGGCGCGTCCAGATCGAGGGTGCTGTAGCCGCAATCGCCCAGCACATGGTCCACCATGTTCACGAGGACACTTTTCACGTGGTCATCTGCCGTTTGGTAGTACACGTGCTTGCCATCGCGCACCCCCTTGAGCAGCCGCGCCGCCCGCAGTAGCCGCAGGTGATGACTCACCAGGGACGGAGACAGTCCCAAACGCTGGGCCATGTCGCCCACGGTAATCGGCTGCTCTAGGCAGGTGAGCACGATGCGCAGGCGGTTGGGATCGCCCATGAGACGGAAGGTCTCCGCGAGCTGGATCACGGCGTCGTAGGGAATCGGGTGGTCTTGGGTCATGGCGGGACTTCGCGGCGGGCGGGGCAGGGTTATGGCAGTGGCAGCTGGCGGCGGCGCAGTAGGACGTAAATGGCGCCGGTGCCGCCGTCGGTGGGACGAGCCGAACAAAAGGCGAGGACTTCTTCCCGCTGTTTGAGCCAATCGTTGACCTTGCGTTTAAGCACCGGGCCGCGATGGGCCGAGCGATTGCCCTTGCCGTGGATGATGTGGACACAGGTTTGGTGGCTGCGTTGGGTGTCGTCCAAGAAACGGGCGAGGGCGGCCCGCGCTTCTGCCACCGTAAAGCCGTGCAAATCCAACAGGGCGTAGCGATGAAAATGGCCCCGGCGCAGACGCCGCAGGAGGTTAATGGCGATGCCCGTTTGGCAGTAGGACAGGGTTTCCCCGTCTTCCACCTCCTCGGGCTCGTTGGAATCCAAGAGTTCGCGGAGCACCGCCTGGTCGTCGGCCTCCCGAAAGCGCGGGCGGGGCGGTGGCGGCGGCGGACGCACCACCAGGGCCGGCGCTTCAATGGGTTTCACCGCTCCCACGGCGTCCCGAAAGAGCTGTTGTTCGTCTGGCGTGGGCGTGTAGGGCGCAACATAGGGCGACTTGGGCGGCATAGAACAACACCTCGCACGGGCAGGGCGGGGGCCTAGGTTCCCCCCACAGTGAATCGGCAATGCTTGCGTTCGACGTTAAATTTGGCGAACTGCTGCGAACCGCGCCCATGACTCAACGAGATTTCCTCATTTTGTCCATTTCCCTGCTCATTTTTGCGAAAGCGCCTTACCCCGGCCAGGTGAAAACCCGTTTGGGAAGCGCCATTGGCGCGGCGGCGGCAGCTCAAGTCGCCACAACCCTGCTTGACCACACGGTGCGGGTGGCCCGCGCCGCGCTGGGCGAGGACATCGCGGCAGTGCGCCTGGTGGTGAA
>DAIUCA010000206.1:3509-3657 GCA_036846405.1 Candidatus Competibacteraceae bacterium | reverse complement strand
CTGCGTGGGTCGGTTCTGGATGGTCGAGTTGATCGACTTCGCATTTGAACTCCCGTCCCGCAAAGTCGCTCGCCTGGGTTTTGCGCACCGTGAGCGCCGATTGGCCGCCGCCTTTGAGCGACTGCACAGGCTTCTCCAGCACATAAAT
>DAIUCA010000206.1:2779-3499 GCA_036846405.1 Candidatus Competibacteraceae bacterium | reverse complement strand
CCCCCGCCAATCGCCTGCGTCGTCGGCGATCACAAAGGCGTGGGAGGCCTCGTTACCGCGAATTTTGCCGCGAAACGCCGCGATTTTCGGCGGCGGCATCTTCGTCACCGCGCCCTTGTCGCCGTACACAGTGAACTGTGCGTCCGGCGCAAATACCTCGAAGCGTTCGAGTTCTAAATCCACAGTGGGCAGATTTGGCGCGAGGGTCACAAACCGAAGTTGCAGCGGTTGCCCCAGAGGCTGGCGATGGAGCGTCTCGGCCTCCACCCGCCGCGCTTCTAGCCGCACCGGCGTCTCCGCCCAAACGGCCAGGTGCAGGGTTAATCCCATAAACAGCACCGCCCGCATGACCCAGCAATGCGGTGTCAACTTTTTGATTTGCATGATGTTTTTCCCCGTAGATTTGATTGCCGCTGAAGACGGCAACACCAGTCTATTGGGCCAGGCTTCGCCCAAAACAGGGACCCGTGACCCAGCGAGGCTTCGGGCCTACGGGTTACGACCTGATCGTCACACGGTCGCTGTTAAGCTGCCCCGCGTGTTGATTCATCCTCAGATTGCTAATGACTATTTGGCTCGCGGTTTTCCGCCACGGATTGACAGTGCTCGTCCTCGCCCTGATCGCCGACTTGACGGCACAGCTCACTTGGCAACTCGTCGCGCTGCCACCGCCGCCGCTCGTCGCCGCCCCGTCGACTACCGCAACGACAGCCATCGCCG
>DAIUCA010000206.1:0-2769 GCA_036846405.1 Candidatus Competibacteraceae bacterium | reverse complement strand
CTTTGGCAAAGCCATTCCCCTCGCTGCGCCGCCACCGCCGGCGCAGGTCGCCCCCACCCAACTGCGGGCCACGCTCCTCGGCGTACTCCACGCCCCCACGGCGCCGCGCCAATCCCGCGCGCTCATCGCCGTCAACGACGCACCCGAAGCGCCGTTCAAAATCGGCGACTCGCTCGCGCCCAACATCACCGTCCACCAAATCGACGCCCGCCGCGTACTGCTGTCCCGCGACGGCCAACTCGAAGCCCTCGATCTGCCCACGGAAACCGCCCCCCCCATCGGGGCATCCCCTGCCATCTCGGTAAACGCCAACGACGCCACCGCCGTGCGCCAGGCCGACGCCAGCAGCAGTCCCTCCGGCGACGACGAACCCGCCCTGCCCGAGCAAGTCGATGCCACGGAATTCGCCACCAATCTCCGCCGCGCCTTTCAAGAAAATCCGTCCCCCGACGCTCTGCGCACCTTTGCCGTCATCGACCCGCTCGCCCAAAACGGCCAGTTCCAAGGCTTTCGCGTGCGTCCCGGCCAAGACCGTCGCGCCCTGTTCCGCTTGGGCCTGCAAACCGGCGACGTCATTACCGCCGTCAATGGCCAGCCCCTCGCCAACGCTTTCCAAGCCGAACGCCTCATCCGCAGTCTGCTCACCGACGACCAGATCCGCCTCGCCATCACCCGTCGCGGGCGCGAACAACAGGCCACCTTTATTCTGCGCCGCTGACGCCCTGCAATTCGAGCCAACTTCATGATTTTATTGAGATTTTTGAGTTTAATGCTGCCGCTTGCGTTGCTGCACGCGGCGCCGATCACCCTCAACCTGCGCGACGCCGACATTGGCGTGCTCATCGCCACCGTGTCGGAAGTGACCGGTAAAAACTTCGTGGTGGATCCTCGGGTGCGCGGCAAGGTGAGCGTGATTTCGGCGGCGCCGCTGGAGGCCGATGCGCTGTATGAGGTGTTTCAATCGGTGCTCTCGGTGTACGGCTTCGCGGCGATTCCGGGCGATCAGGTGATTCGGATCGTGCCCAACGCCGCCGCCAAGCAAGAACCCATCGCGCTTGTCGACGCGCCCCAACAGGCCCTGGGCGGCGACGACGAGTTGGTGACGCGCATCGTGCAGGTGCAACACGCCCAAGCTGGCGCCTTGGCGGCGCTGCTGCGACCGCTGATCCCGCCCACCGGCCACATTGCCGCTTACGGCCCGAGCAATGCCCTGGTCATCGCCGACAAAGCGGCCAATGTGGAGCGTCTCGTGGGCATTATTCGCCGCGTCGACCAGTCGAGTCAGGAAAGCACCGAGATTATTCCCCTGCGCTACGCCGCGGCCGCCGATGTGGTGCGGCTGTTGACCACCCTCGAACAGGGTCGCCGCACCGCAGTGGGGCAGGCGGTGGAAGGCGGGGCGCCATTGCTGCCCCAGTTTGTGGCCGATGACCGCACGAACAGCGTGTTGTTGAGCGGGGCGGCGGCGGATCGCCTGCGGTTGCGCACTACTGTGGTGCATCTCGACACGCCCACGGTGCTCACCGGCGGCACTCAGGTGATTTATTTGAAATTTGCCCGGGCGGCGGACCTGGTGCCGATCCTCATGGGGGTGCCCAAGGCGCCTTCGACGACCGGCAGCAGCCCCACGTCGGCATTGGGCGGCGGTGACAGCACGGGGGCTGCCCCGTTATCGAGCGGTGGCGGATCAGGCAGCGGCGTTTTGGTGCAAGCCGATGAGGCCACGAACGCGCTCGTTGTCACCGCACCGCCGGATCAGCTCGCCGTGATGCGTCAAGTCATCGCTCAATTGGATATTCGCCGCGCCCAAGTGCTGGTGGAAGCGGTGGTCGCGGAGGTGTCGACGCAAAAGGTCGCGGAACTCGGGGTGCAGTGGGTGTTGGACGCCACCCGTTCGGGCTATGGCGCGGGGGCCGTCAATTTCGACGTGGGCAGTTTATCCATCGGCCAGATCGCCCAGGCCCTGTTATCGGAACAGATTCCCAGTGGGGCGCCGGCGTCGGCGGCGCTGGCGGTGGGATCCACCCAGGGCGCGACCCGATTTGGCGCCCTCATCAGCGCCCTCAACAGCGACGCCGACACCAACATTTTGTCCACGCCCACGCTGCTCACCCTGGACAATGCGGAGGCAGAAATCGTCGTGGGCCAGAATGTGCCCTTTGTGACCGGCAGCTTTACCCAGGGGGGCGGCAATTCTTTCGAGAACCCGTTTCAGACCATCGAACGCCAGGATGTGGGTCTGAAGCTGAAGATTCGCCCGCAGATCACCGACGGCAACACAGTGCAATTGCAGATCGAACAGGAAGTATCGAACGTGGTGCCGAGCGCGACGGCCCTTGCTCAAGGCCCGACCACCAACGTGCGCACCATCAAAACGCGGGTGCTGGTGGAAGATGGCCAGGTGCTGATTCTCGGTGGTCTGGTGGACGACGATTTTCAACAGGCCGAACAGAATGTGCCGGGGCTGAGCCAGCTGCCGCTGTTGGGCAATCTCTTTCGCGGTCGGCGGGCGAGTCGCAATCAGCGACAGCTCATGGTGTTTATCCATCCGACGATTCTGCGCGATGGTCTGGATGCCACCGCACGGACGAACGATAAGTATCAATTTTTGCGGGAGCGCCAGGGCGAAGCGCGGTTGCGGCCCGATGGCTTGTTGCCCCAGGCGGACAGTCCCCAGCTGCCGCCGCCCGAGGCAGTGCGGGAACGGCGGTCATTTATGCCGTTGCCCACCGATTGGGACGCGATTAATCGGGATCGGGGCGGCGGTCG
>DAIUCA010000205.1:0-3666 GCA_036846405.1 Candidatus Competibacteraceae bacterium | reverse complement strand
TGTTCCTGCTATTCATGAATCTCGCCCTCATCCGCGCTCCCTGGAAAATCACATAGTCTGAAGATTAGCCACCCGACCGGCTCTATGGCTGGCCCGCAACATCCCTATTTCATCATTACCGCTGGCTGGCCGAAGCGGGCAAACGGCGCCATCGCCAATGACTCGAACCATATCAACCCTTTAGCCGTTAAATATTGAAAGGAGATTGACCATGACTCGGTGGCTCGTCTTGTTGTGTTGGAGCACCCTTGCGATCGCAAAACCCGAAGTACTGTGGATTGAAGCCAATTTCCCCCCGATTTTTATCATTCGCGGTGAATTGGCTGGTCAGGGCTATGGCCAGCAAACCCAGCAGTATTTCTCCACGCAACTCCACGAATTCGGCCACGTCATCCAACATGCCGCGCTGTTGCGATTCATAAATCTCGCTAAAACTAAAGATGGTTTGTGTTTTGCGAACGCCTTAAAAACACCAGAACGGGCGGAATTCCTCACTTACAGCCTGCCGATATATTTACTGCCGTCTCATCATGTAATTATTCAGCAAGACCAGCGCGCGCGGTTTACACCTCATCTGAATGCCTATGGCGAAATCGATTTGGGGCGCTTGATGGGCAATTCCAATTTCACCACAAGCGTTAATCCGCAGCGTGCATTTTCGCCGCACATTGACGCCATCATCCGCGCCAACCTAGACGAACCGCACATCAACAAAGTGGTGCAGAACCTGGGCATGTTCGAGCGATTGGAAGCTGGGTGGCTCGATTATCTGGTGGCTTATATCGAAGAAGCGGTCTGGTACACGCCAAACAATCGCTTTGTCTATTTGCCCATAGCCGACAACCCACCTTTTGTATTGGGCCACATTGCTTGCAGCAATCTACCGCTTGGCCGTCAGGTCATCGCAGCGGTGGATGAAATCGTGCGTCAAGCCCCCTCGCCCCCGCCCTGGTCACAACATTATCGCCGCTGGCTCGACGCCGCCGGTCAACAACGGTACGACGCCCTACTCGAACGTTACCGTCCCTTCGACCGTTAAACGCAAAAACCCGCCCCCACCATGTGGGAGCGGGCAACAAGGGCGACAATTAGCCGACGAGGGCTAACTTTTCCGACGCGTCAGAGGTTTTCCACGGCGTGGCAAGCATTTTCCAGCAGGGATTGTTGAGCGTCATATCCATATCGCGGGCGAAAATCGCAAAACCGTCGTAGCCGTGGTACGGGCCCGAATAATCCCACGAGTGCATCTGACGGAAGGGAATCCCCATTTTCTGGAAGATGAACTTCTCTTTGATGCCCGAACCGACTAAATCCGGCTTCACTTTCTTCACGAATTCTTCAAGTTCAAAACCGGTCGCATCGTCGTACAGCAACGTAGAGTTACTGACTTCCTTCATCGTGCGGTCGTAATCGTCGTTGTGGGCGAATTCGTAGCCGGCACCGACCACTTCCATGCCCAAATCTTCGTAGGCGCCGATCACGTGACGAGGACGCAGACCGCCCACATACAGCATGACGCGCTTGCCTTCGAGGCGCGGGCGATACTTCGCAATGACCGCGTCCATCATGGGGGTGTACTTGGCGATGACGCGCTCAGCGCCTTCTTTGATTTTGTCATCAAAGCGCGCGGCGATGGCGCGCAGCGATTCTGCAACCTTCGTCGGCCCGAAGAAGTTGTATTCCATCCACGGAATCCCAAACTTTTCTTCCATGTGCCGCGAGATGTAATTCATCGAGCGATAGCAGTGGAGCAGATTCATCTTGACCGTGGGGGTGGCCTGCATTTCTGCCATCGTGCCATCGCCCGACCACTGGGAAACCACATTTAAGCCCATTTCTTCGAGCAGAATCCGCGACGCCCACGCATCGCCACCGATGTTGTAGTCGCCCAAAATCGACACGTCGTATGGGCCAACTTCTTTGTCCGGGATGTTGTTGAACATGTGATCGCGGATCGCATCGTTCGCCAAGTGGTGGCCCAGAGACTGGGATACGCCCCGAAATCCTTCGCAACGCACCGGCACGACGGGCTTGCTGAATTTGGCGCTGGCTTTTTTGGAGACCGCTTCGATGTCGTCGCCGATCAGACCGATTGGGCATTCCGACTGGACGCTGATGCCTTTGTTAAGTGGGAACAGCATTTCGATTTCGTCGATCAGCGTCGCGAGTTTCTTATCGCCGCCGAACACGATGTCTTTTTCTTGGAAATCCGAGGTGAAATTCATGGTGCCGAACGTGTTTACGCCGGTCATTCCCACATAATAGTTGCGACGACCCGCACGCGAGTACTGACCGCAGCCCACTGGACCGTGGGAAATATGGATCATGTCCTTAATAGGACCCCACACCACCCCTTTAGAACCGGCATAGGCACAGCCGCGAACGGTCATTACACCAGGCAGCGATTTTTTGTTCGAGGTAATGCACTTTTTGGATTGGGTCACGCTCGGGTCGCTGACCGCGAGGTGCTTCCTGCGATCTTTCTGAGCTTTCTCGGGATAAATCTCGAGGACTTCTTGAATGAGCGCCTCCATTTCGGCGCGGACGTTCGTAATTTCAGACATCTGAAGACTCCGTAAGGCTAGGCCGACTAATCTGCGGACCATAGCGAAGGAAATGAGCGGGGAGGGTGCGTCGCCAACGAAGTGCAGACGCTCGACAAACAACAGCAATGATCAGGAGGACGCATCCCTGCGCCTGTAGGCCAACCCGTTTAGAACAATCTCATGGGAGCGTTCTGAACGGGTCGCCAATCCCGATTTAGGCGGTCAGGGCAGCAGCAGCTTCGGCGTCCAGTTCTTCTTTGGTCTTGCCGACGATGGTGGTGTCTTCTTCTTCCAGAATGCCGAATTCCATCAGCAGTTCTTCGAGTTCGTCCATGGTCACCGGAGTGGGGATCACGAGCTTCTTGTTGTCGATGACTTTGCGAGCCAATTGGCGATATTCGTCGGCTTGTTTGGCGGTCGGGTCGTACTCGATTACGGTCATGCGGCGGATTTCCGCGTGCTGCACCACGTTATCGCGGGGCACAAAGTGAATCATCTGGGTGCCGAGTTTGGCGGCAAGGGCTATGATTAACTCGTCTTCGCGATCGGTGTTACGGCTGTTGCAGATCAAACCCGCTAACCGCACGCTGCCCGAGCTGGCGTATTTCACGATGCCCTTGGTGATGTTGTTGGCCGCATACATGGCCATCATTTCGCCGGAGCACACGATGTAGATTTCTTGCGCTTTGTTTTCGCGGATGGGCATGGCAAAGCCACCGCACACCACGTCGCCGAGCACGTCGTAGAACACGAAGTCGAGGTTCTCGTCATACGCGCCTTCTTCTTCTAGGAAGTTGATGGCGGTGATGACACCGCGACCCGCGCAGCCGACGCCCGGCTCAGGACCGCCGGATTCGACGCACTTGACGCCGCCGTAACCGACCGAGAGGACATCTTCTAATTCTAAATCTTCCACGGTGCCGGCTTCAGCCGCGAGGTGCATCACGGTGGTTTGGGCTTTGGAGTGGAGAATCAGACGGGTGGAATCCGCTTTGGGATCGCAGCCGACGATCATGACTTTTTTGCCGAGTTCGGCGAGGGCGGCCACGAGATTTTGCGTGGTGGTGGATTTACCGATACCACCTTTGCCATAAATTGCGCACTGACGAAGTTTGGCCAT
>DAIUCA010000204.1:0-3680 GCA_036846405.1 Candidatus Competibacteraceae bacterium | reverse complement strand
CAGCAGATACGACACGCCGGACGGCACGCGCAGATTGTCCTCTAGAACATAAAGCGTGCCGTCTTTATCGCGCACCAAATCCGACCCGCAGATATGCGCCCACACCTTGAGCGGCGGTCGGATGCCCACGCATTGGGGGCGAAAGTTCTTGGAGTTCGCGAGGAGTTCGGCGGGAAAGATGCCGTCTTTGATGATTTTCTGGCCGTTGTAGAGGTCGTCGATAAACAGGTTCAGCGCCTGTAACCGTTGCTTTAAGCCTTTCTCCGTGCGCTGCCATTCGGCCTTGTCGATGATTCGCGGAATGATGTCGAAGGGCCAGGCGCGGTCGATATTTTCCCCTTCCGAATACACGGTAAATGTAATTCCCATGGTGCGAATGGCGAGTTCCGACGCCTGTTTGCGTTCGAGCAACTCATCTTTTTTAAGCGCAGTGAGATAACGGCAAACGGCAGCGGCAGCTGGTCGAGGCTGCTGTTCGTGGTCGATGAGTTCGTCGTAAAAATGGTGGGCGGGATACTGCTTCCAGTTGATGTGCATGGGCGGGCCTGGGTTTTTGTTAGCGTGGTAGTCGGAAATTGCGTTAAAAATTAAGCTGCTGCAACTGCAAATCCCCGCCAATAGCCTTATTAAAACGCACCGTATTCCGAGGGTTTTGCACGCCATGATCGAGTCAGATCGCCTATTGACCGCCACCCCCCAAGCTGACGATTACGATCGTGCCCTGCGGCCCCAACGGCTCGTGGATTACGTGGGCCAAGCCCCCCTGCGGGAGCAAATGGCGATTTTTATCGACGCCACCCGCCAGCGCGGCGAGGCCCTGGATCATGTGTTGCTGTTTGGGCCGCCGGGCCTGGGTAAAACCACGCTGGCGCAGATTTTGGCCCGCGAGTTGGGGGTGCAGCTGCGACACACCAGCGGGCCAGTGCTCGAAAAACCCGGTGATTTGGCCGCGTTACTTACGAATCTCGACCCTCGAGACGTGCTGTTTATCGACGAAATTCATCGCCTTAGCCCGGTGGTGGAAGAGATTCTGTATCCCGCCTTAGAAGACTTTCAGCTCGACATCATGATCGGCGAAGGCCCGGCCGCGCGGTCCATTAAGCTGGATTTGCCACCGTTTACCCTGGTGGGCGCCACCACGCGGGCGGGATCGCTCACCGCCCCCCTGCGGGATCGCTTTGGCATTCTGCAACGGCTGCAATTCTATTCTGCCGACGAACTCACCGAGATTCTGCAACGGGCCGCTCAGAAACTCGGGCTGCCGCTGACCGCCGCTGGCGCTTACGAAATCGGTCGGCGCGCTCGGGGCACGCCCCGCATTGCCCATCGGTTGCTGCGCCGCGTGCGGGACTTTGCCCAAGTGCGCCACCAGTCGCCCATCGACGACACCGTCGCCCACGCTGCCCTTGAACTGCTCAAAGTCGACGATGCCGGTCTGGATGAACAGGATCGGCGACTGCTGTGGATCATCATTCACCAGTTCAACGGTGGCCCGGTGGGTCTGGATCATCTGGCGGCCATTTTGGGTGAGGATCGCGGCACCCTCGAAGATGTGATCGAGCCGTATCTCATCCAACAGGGCTATCTGGTGCGTACGCCGCGCGGTCGTAGCGCCTCACCCGTGGCCTACGCCCACTTCCAACTCGCGCCCCCCGCCTCTGAAGGCGAACCGCGGTGACGCCGTTCTACTTTCCGATCCGTATCTACTACGAAGATACGGACGCGGGCGGCATCGTCTATTACGCCAATTATCTGAAGTTTTTCGAGCGGGCGCGCACCGAATGGCTGCGCCATAGAGGCATCGAACAGGACGAACTCGCCGCCCGCGCCGGGACAATATTCGTGGTGCGGCGGGTGAATCTGGATTTGCGCCACCCCGCCCGATTTAACGAACGCTTAAACACGGAACTGCAACTTGTAGAACGCAAACCAGTCCGCGTGACCCTAGAACAGCGGCTGTGGCGCAACGACGACTGTCTCTGCACCAGCCGCGTCGAGGTCGCCGCCATCCACCGCGATACCTTTAAGCCGTTGAAATTTCCCGACATTTTTGGAGCTGCCCCGTGGTGACGTCTGATTTATCCATCGCCCAACTCGTGCTCGGCGCGACCCCTGTCGGCAAGGCCGTCTTAATTCTCTTGCCGCTGCTGTCGGTGTTCTCGTGGATTGTCATCATCAGAAAACGCCTCATCCTCACCAGTCTCAGACGCAGCGCCGATCAGTTTGAGAATCGCTTCTGGTCGGGCATCGCTTTGCCCCAGTTGTTTACCGAAATCGACGCCAAGGCCCAGCGCCAATTTGGCCAAGCCGCCTTGTTCCATGCGGGATTTCAAGAGTTTATGAAGGCCCGCCAGAGCATTACCGATCCCATGATGTTGGTGTCGGGGGTGCAGCGGGCCATGCGCGTTGCCCAGTCGCGGGAAGAGAGCGCCATGGATTCCGGGTTGAGTTTTCTCGCCAGCGTGGCGTCGAGTAGCCCGTATATCGGGCTGTTTGGCACCGTGTGGGGAACCATGGTGGCGCTCATTGCCCTGCGCGGTGTGGAACAGGTGACCATCGCGCAGATTGCGCCGGGGATTGCTGAAGCCCTCATTACGACGGCGGTGGGCATCATCGCAGCGGTGCCGGCGGTGGTCGCTTATAACCGCTTCAACAGCGAACTCGACCGTTTACTCAATCGCTACGACAGCTTTATCGAAGAGTTCAGCAACATCCTCCAGCGCCAGCTGGTGGCCAGCCAGACCGCGTCTTCAGGCTATCGGCCATGAGTCGCCGTCGCGCCCAAAAGCGCCGCGTGGTCGCGGAAATCAATGTGGTGCCGTACATCGACGTGATGTTGGTGCTGGTGGTGGTGTTCATGGTGACGGCCCCGATGATTAATCGGGGTGTGGAAATCGATCTGCCTCAAGCCCCTGCCGAACCGCTCACCGACACGCCGCCGGATGAAATGTTGATTGTGCAGATCGACGCCGATGGACGGTTTTATCTGAATCTTGCCGAAGACCCGCGCCAACCGCTTGACGAAGCCATGTTGTTGCAGATGGCGCGGTCGTTTATCGCCGCGACGCCGACCATGCCGGTGCTGGTGCGGGGGGATCATCGGGCGCGGTATGGCGCGGTGGTGAGCGGGATGGCTCTGTTAAAAGAAGCCGGCGCCGACAAGGTGGGCCTGTCTACCCGCCAACCGGATGGCGCGGTGGCCGACGGCGCGGAGCCGTAACCCATGAGCGAATTACAGCGGCGAGAGCGGGCGTTTAATCGGCTATCCACGGCGGTGTCGATGACCATTCACGGCGGCATCCTGGCGTTTTTGCTGGTGAATTTTGCCCAAAGTCTGCCGGAACCACCGAAACCGCCCATGGAAGAAATCATCGAGGCGACGGTAGTGGACGAAGTCGCCATAGACGAAGCCAAGGCCGAAGCCGCGCGGTTAGCGGCGTTGGCACAGGCTGAAGCAGCGGCGACGGCCCAGCGAGAACGCGCCGAAGCGGAGGCCGAAGCCCGCGAGCGCCGTGAAGCGGAACAGAAAGCCGCACGAGAAAAGGCGGCGGCGGAAGCCCGCGAGCGTCGTGAAGCGGAACAGAAAGCCGCACGAGAAAAGGCGGCGGCGGAAGCCCGCGAGCGTCGTGAAGCGGAACAGAAAGCCGCACGAGAAAAGGCGGCGGCGGAAGCCCGCGAGC
>DAIUCA010000203.1:0-3697 GCA_036846405.1 Candidatus Competibacteraceae bacterium | reverse complement strand
GGAAATCAGCGACACAATCGCCGAATCCTTCACCAAAATGATGAATTGGTTGGCCAGGGGCGGCAGCACATTGCGCAGGGCCTGGGGCAACACGATGTGGCGCAAAATCGCGCGTTCGCTCAGGCCCAAGGCGCGGCCCGCTTCCCACTGGCCTTGCGGAATCGACTGCACGCCGGCCCGCACGATTTCCGCCACATACGCCCCCTCGAACAGCGCCAAGCACAGAACCCCCGCAATGAGATTTTCCAGGCGTGCCGGTGGCCCCACGAGCCATGCCCACGCGGCGAGGGTCTCCGGCGAGGCTTGGCGCACCCAATCGCTAATCCCCAACAGGGGCAACCATTGGCTACTGAGGAAAAAGTAGAAAACGAACACGAACACCAGGGGCGGCAGGTTGCGAATCAGCTCCACATAGCTGCGGCTGATGAGCCGTGGGAGCAGTCGGGGCAATGTGGCCATGACGCCGATCACCAGGCCGATTGCCGCCGCCAGCAGCAAACTCAACACCGCCAGGCGCACCGTGGCGATGAGGCCCTGCAACAAAATGTTGGCGACGAATTGCTGTTGCTCGGCGTCCCAGCGCAGGAAATAGCCCGGCAAAAAGTCCCATTGCCAGCGGTAATTCAGCACCTGATCCACCCGATAGCCGAGGTAAATCAGCACGAGCACCGCTAAACACAGCACCGCCGCGTCCAGCCCGGTGAAGCGGAAACGCGACGGTGGGGGACGGGGATTCATGCCGTCATTGGCCCACAGGGTTTACGGCGTGGGGACTTGGCTTTGCCACTCACGGCGCTTAAACCAGTAGTCGTAGGTGGTGGGCAGCCAGCCGCTGCTCGTATTCACCAAAATCCAATTCGAGAAAAAGTTCAGGGCATCCGGATCGCCCTTGCGTAGGGCAAAGGCTTCATCGCCGCGGGTGAGATTTTCCGTAGTCGGCGCAAACAGCGTGTCGGGGTTATCCAAAATCAGAAAGGCCGGGGTGGGCTGGGACGACAAAAACGCATGGGCATTGCCGTTCAACACCTCCTGGCCGGCCTGCACGTCGTCGTCAAACTGGCGCAGGGTGGCTTTAGGAAAGCGGGTTTGGGCCACGGTGCAAGGCGTCGCGCCCCGCCGGCAGGTGAGCGTGACCGTTGGGCTGTTGTAGCCCTCAGGCCAGGCAAGACCATCAGCCAGCTTGCGATTCGCCGTGATGCCAATGCCGGAATGGGCGTAGGGCACGGTGAAATTCACCGTCAAATTGCGGGCGGGCGTAATGCTCATGCCGCCAATCACCACGTCGAACGTGCCGGCCAACAGGGCGGGAATGATGCCGTCCCAGGCGGTGGGCACGAATTCCACGGCCACATCCATATCCGCCGCCAGTTTTTTGGCCACGTCGATCTCAAAACCGATCAATTCGCCGTTTTGGTCGCGCATGGCCCAGGGCACGAAGGTGGACATGCCCACGCGGATCGCGCCGCGTTTTTTGATGGTTTCGATGACGGATTCGGGGGCGGCTTGCGCCATGACGGCGCTGATGGGCGTCATGAGCGCGATGGCCCACAGGAGGGGCGCGTAAATAAACAGTCGATTCATGGGAAATAGCTCCAAAGCGAGTTACGAGGGACGGGTAAAGCGGCGGCTGCGTTTCTCAAGCAGGCGCACGCTGTAGGACAGGGGAATGGTGATAGCGAGGTACAGCGCGGCCACCGTGAGCCACACTTCAAAGCTCATGAAGGTGTCGGCGATGAGGTTGCGACCCTCGGTGGTGAGGTCGGCGAGGGCGATGACGCTCACCATGGCGGAGTTTTTCACCAGATTCACGAGGGACCCGGTGAGCGGCGGCAACATGAGGGGCAGGGCCTGGGGCAGCAAAATCAGCCGATAGCGTTGGTAGGTGGATAACCCGAGGCTGTGACTGGCTTCGTGTTGGCCAAGGGGCACAGCGATGAGGGCGCCCCGCAGGGTTTCCGAGGCAAAGGCGCCTTCAAAGCAGGCGAGGGCGAGGACGCCGACCCAAAAGCGATCGAGGCCGAGAATCGGCGCCAACAGGAAGTAAAACAGCAGCATTTGCACGAGAAACGGCGTGTTGCGGATGATTTCTAGGTACATCGTGGCGAGGAAATGCCCCGCCCAGCTCGACGACAACCGCAGCAGCGCCACGCTCAAGCCAATGGCGAGGGCAATAATCGCGCTGTAAAAACTGATTTCGAGGGTGAGCAGCAGCCCGCGGGTGAGCGGCCCCCACACCACCTCGCCGTCGATCACGCGGTAGAAGTAGCGGGGGATGCGGTACCACTGCCAGCGGTAATCCATCGCGGCGGCGCCGCGCACCGTGAGCCAGGCGAGACTGCCCACGAGGGCGGCGAAAATCAGCGCATCCAGCCAGGGGGATTGCCACCACCGCCGCGCAGTCGGGCGACGGGGAAGCGAAGAAGCATCGTCAACGTTCAAAAGGCGGGGAATCGGAGTGGGCGAGGCCATGGCGGCACAGACGCCCTAAAGTGTCGGCAGCCCGTCGGCGATCCGTCAACCGTCGATTTTGCGCGGATTTGGTCAAAGCCCCCGATCCGCCGCCCCACGCCCCGACGGCACCGCGCCGGCGGAATTCCCCTGGATTTTCAGCCCTTTGCACGAGGTTTTTATGCTCCACCGTACCGAACTGTTCGCGATGCACGCCCGCTTGGGCGCGCGCTTTGTGCCCTTTGCGGGCTACGACATGCCGGTGCAATACCCCACGGGCATCCTCGCCGAACACCGCCACACCCGCCGATTCGCCGGGCTGTTCGACGTGTCCCACATGGGCCAGATCACCCTCACCGGCCCGGACGCCGCCGCCGCCCTGGAAACGCTCACCCCCACGGACGTGATGGGCCTCGTGCCCGGGCAACAGCGGTATGTGCTGCTGACCGACGACACCGGCGGCGTGCTCGACGATGCCATGGTGTGTCACGCCGGCGACCACCTGCGGCTGGTGGTGAATGCGGCCAATAAAATCAACGACTTAGCCCATATTCAGCAGCACATCGGCGACCGCTGCACCGTGCAGTACTTGGCGGATTGGAGCCTGTTAGCGCTTCAAGGGCCGACGGCGGTGGCGACGGCGAGCCAACTGGCGCCAGCAGTCACGGCCCTGCGATTCATGACCGGCGGCTGGTTTGAGATGGCGGGCTGTCGGGTGTTTGCCACCCGCTCGGGCTACACCGGGGAAGATGGCCTCGAAATCAGCGTGGCCTCGGCGGAGGCCGTGACCCTGGCGGAGGCGCTGTTGGCGCTGCCCGATGTGAAGCCGATTGGGCTGGGGGCGCGGGATTCCCTGCGATTGGAGGCCGGGCTGTCGCTCCACGGGGCGGATTTGGATTTGACGATTTCGCCGATTGAAGCGGGCTTGCGCTGGGCGATTGGCAAATCTCGGCGGGCCACGGGATCGCGGGCCGGCGGCTTTTTGGGCGCCGACGTTATTCTCCAGCAGATGCGGGATGGCGTAGCGCGCCAGCGGGTGGGGTTGTTGATGGACGGCAAAGCGATTGTCCGCAGCGGCGCCACGGTGCTGAACGCGGGCGGCGATGTTGTGGGCCGCGTCGCTGACCAGTTTGACGACGACGCGCGTGCCGGGGGTCAAGACCGTCTCTGGCGTCGAGCCGAAGAGATCGTTGAATTCCGAGTCGAGGATGGCGAAGGCATCGACGCCGAACTGCGCGGCGATCTGGGC
>DAIUCA010000202.1:0-3713 GCA_036846405.1 Candidatus Competibacteraceae bacterium | reverse complement strand
TCTTCCTCGATCACAGTTTGATGGCCTTATCAATTTAGCGCGGTTCTTGCCTCGTTGATCCGCCAACAACCTTGTCGCCTCAGCAGACGGTTAAGACGACCCCTCGTGGGTGCGGGCGGCGATCTCTTCCCGCAGCGTGTCCGCCGACTCCCGCGGCAAACTCAATGGCGCTGGGGCCCCCATCAACGCCGGCGGCGGCGCAAATTGCTGATTTAACGAGGTTTCCAACTGCAACACCCGCTGTTCCACCAACTGGTCGATGTGCGCTTGCAGACGGCTTTTGTCCGCCAAACTCGATTCGATGAGCTGGTTTTGTCGCTGCTGCATCTGCTGGAATTGAATGCGCTGCATCTCTAAATGCCGCACTTGATCCTGTTCCACCGCCTTTTCGTACATCCGAAAGCCCACTGACTCCGGTTCGTATGCCGTCAACTTCTCCAGCAACAAGGGCAATTTTTCCGTCATGTATTCGGTGTGGTGGGCTTCGAGGGCCGTCGCCAACTGGGCGTAATGGGCGTCGATCTGGCGTACCACTTCTAAACTGCCCTTCTCGATCAGATGCAGCCGCTGTTCTGCCGCCACATTCAGCTCCCGCACCATCGCCACCAATTCCTTCTGCAAGGCGTGAAACCCCCGCACCTTCGCTTCCAACATCGCCGCCTCCATGCGGGCGTTCATCTCCAACAGCTCTAGTTGGGACTCCTTCCAGAGCACCACCCGCTCTTGCTCCATCTGGGCGAGCTTGATTTTTGTCTGGCTCTCGATCTCCGCAACCTTCACCCGATCCGGTTCGTAGGTGGTCGTCGTGCTCCGACTGCTGCGGCCACTCGATCCGCTCGAACTGCTGCCAAAGAAAAAGTCTTTAATTTTTCCGAAAAATGACATGTCTGAATCTCCTCTGATGACGCGCTCTACTTGGCCGCTCCGAAAGCGACCCAGCGTGCAGACGTTCGCGAAATGCTCGCAGTTGTTGAAGATGAGGTGGTAATCGCCATCGCCGAGACAGTGCCGCGCCCACTGCACGATGTCGGCGACTGGGTACAGATCCCGCCGTTCCTCCTCCGTGTAGTCGCGCACGCTCAAGCGGTGACCCTGGCAGAAAAACGCCAAATCCGTGGAGATCACGTGATTCGGTTCGCCGCGCCGCGATGAGAAATGAATCACTTCTCCGTCGCTGACATAGACGCCGTGGTGGGTGTACAGCCCGCGACTCGCCCGAATGTGGTCGCCCCGTTGCGGGGGGCCGTCGTGCCACAGTTCCGCCGGTCGCGGTCGCCGAAGCGGTGGCTGCAACATCGCTTACGACGCCGCCTTCGGTTTCATCAACTCCTTGCGCATCCGAAACACGAGGGAGTTGTACTCGTCGTCCCGCTCCTTGCGCATCGCCGCAAAATGCTGGGCATCCCGCAGAAAGGCCTCCAGATTCCGCTGCTGCAACTGCCGAAAACTGGTGGCGATGTCGGCTAAGACGGTCGGTTCCAGGGGTATCCGACGATCTTCGAGCAGGGCCTGAGTCGCCATCACTTGGCCGCTAAATAGCCATTCCGACCACCGCAGCAACCGCACCCGCTTGGCCGAATCCTTCAGCCCAAACAGAATCGCCTCGACGGTCTGTTGGAGTTGCGCCTTGAGCTTGAAGACTTCGATTTCGGTCTCGAACTGCTCTTGCAGATCGCCATTCGGGATGAACGCATACTTCTGATGAATCGCCATGCGCTCCTTGCGATAGAAGTCGTCGAGATTCATGCGGTAATCGGTCAACGCGTCCACCACCGCCGTCACGGTGGTCAAATCCAGATGCTGGGTTAGCCCGAGGTGCATCAGGGGCCACAGGGTCTCTTCCAACTGAAGCCGCGCCTGTTGCCACGCCGCAAACCAGGTCTCCAGACGCTCGCTGTCGATCTGTTCCCGCTGACCTTGCTTGCGAAAATCGCTGTGCTCCTTGTCGAGAAGCAGATCGAGCGCCGCCAGATGGGACAGATGGGTCTGGGCCAGGGTTGTCAACGCCGCCTCGTAGGCGCTGAACCACTCCAGACGATTCACCGCCGCAATCACCTCGTCCGCCACATAGGCCGCGAGATTGGCGAAGGTGGGACGCGGCTGCCGTTCGAGCGCGGCCCAATCGGCAAGCACCGTGGGTTGATTCGCCGCCGCCTTGAGCTGCTGTTCGAGATGCTGCCCCTGCTCGTGCACATTCAGCAGATGGGCACGCACCCGATCCAGACCAAAATCCAGAGCGGTTTGCAGCGCGGCGTGACGGGTCGCGAGGAGGGCGTGCAAAGGGCCTGTCGTGGGTAACGTGGGCGTCAACGGCGCCGAGAGCCGCACCCGCAGATCGAGGGCCCGTTGCAGCAGAGACGATTGTTCGTGGGCGAAATCGTCGAGTTTCAGAAGAAAGCAATCGACCCAGCTTTGGACGGCGCGGGCGTAGGCGAGGGGTGCGGCGTCGAGGGCCGGAGGATCGTAGTCGGCGAGGAGGGCGCGGTAGTCGAATTGCGCCGACAGGGGCTGATCGGTGGGGGTGGCGGCGGCCAATTGTTGTTTGAGTTCAACGAGTTGCCGTTCCAGCTGCGGGCGGGTGATGGCGAGGCGCTCGAAGGCATCTTGGAGTTCTGCGTTGGCGAAAACTGGAATCCAGTTCTCTTGCAGAAAGTGATTCAGAACAATCCGCTCTCGCTCGTAGGGGCGGTTGTAAGTTTTGTTGGCGGGGGAGAACTTCTGCGAAACATGTTTTCGGTGCATGAATACTCTTTCCCTTTCCGCCCCCACCACCAACCCCATCAAACTGCTTCCCGCCGCCGCCGCCACAGGATTACCCATCTCCCGTTGTCGCCTCATTTCTTCAAATTGCACATCTTCCCAACCCTCTTCACCAAGTGGTGGTGCTTTCGCCCACAAAAACCCCGTGTGGCTATCGAAGACGATGTCGGGCTGATTCTTCAGAAACCACCAGCGTTGCTGCTTGATGGCCTCCAAGACCTTCTGCTCGTCTCGCTCCGCAGAGGCGTTCAACTTCGTTAACTGCGCTTCGATCGCGGCGATCTGCTGTTCGAGCGTGGTGGTGGTCATGGGCCGTCGTTCCTGTGATTTCGCTTTATTCGGGGGGAGATGCGGTGTCCGCGATGGGGGAAGCATGGCAGGCATAGGTTGATCTTCATCCGACTGACCTTTGATGGCCGCGAATAGCCGTTTTAGCGACTCATCAGATTGTTTTCCAAGCGACATGGTTTGATGTTCCTCTTCTCAATGGGGTTATGCGGCCTGCGTGGGCGGGGCCTTTAATATCTCATTCAATTTCGCGGTCTCGAAAAACTGATTGACTCACAAAGGTAATCATCGCCTCAGGTTGGCCGACAGTTCTTTAGCTCAGTGATCAGACGATCCATCAAGGCATCACTGATGTACAGATGATGTTTGTAGCGCAGATCATGAAGAGCATTCAGAACTTCTGAATGACCAAGCAAACTTTTGTGATGGGCGAGAAAAAGTACGCCTACCGTTCCCATGATCTTTAATCCCATTCGCGTGGCTTTCCGACGGGCAATCAAATCGTCAAGCAGCAGTAAATCTGCCTTTTGCTCGATAGCCAAACGCATCGCACCTAATTCGCCACGATGTAATCGCCCCAAAGCACCTTCAACAAAACCATGACCTTCTGGCGATATATAGCTAATCCAAACGATTTTGATCACGGTAAACGGTCATGACCTACT
>DAIUCA010000201.1:2767-3738 GCA_036846405.1 Candidatus Competibacteraceae bacterium | reverse complement strand
ATCCCGACCATGGGGTGCTCGGCGAAGAGGAAGGCGCGGAAAACATGCACCAGCGGTACACCTGGGTGCTCGACCCCATCGACGGCACCAAGGCCTTTGTCACGGGGATGCCCACCTTCGGCACCCTGATTGCGCTCCTGCTGGAGGGGAAACCGCTGATTGGCGTCATCGACATGCCGGCTTTAGACGAACGGTGGGTGGGCAGCCCCGACGGCACCACCCACAACGGCCAGCCCTGTCGCACCCGCACCGGCGTGGCACTCGCCGACGCGGCGCTCTACGCCACAGCGCCGGAGATGTTTGGGGAATCGGCCCGTCCCGGCTTTACGGCGGTGGAAGACGCCGTGTGGCTACGGCGCTTTGGGGCGGATTGTTACGCCTACGGCCTGCTGGCCAGCGGTTTTGTGGATTTGGTGATCGAAGCGAGCTTGGCGCCATATGACTATTTGGCCCTCGTCCCGGTGGTCCAGGG
Organism: Candidatus Competibacteraceae bacterium; assembly: GCA_036846405.1. Taxonomy (GTDB): domain Bacteria; phylum Pseudomonadota; class Gammaproteobacteria; order Competibacterales; family Competibacteraceae; genus DAIUCA01. The sequence continues at coordinate 3,266 of DAIUCA010000201.1, read as the reverse complement.
GGCGGGCGGGGTGTTGACCGACTGGCGGGGGATGCCGCTGCACCTGGAATCGAGCGGGCGGGTCTGTGGGGCGGCGACGGCGGCGCTCCATCGGGAAGTTCTGGTTTTGCTAGGGGAGAATCGCTAATTTAGCGCCCCTTTCTGGCATTAAGCCGCCTTAACCGAAGCCTGTGACCATGATTCTCGACCGTTTGAATCCGTTCAAAAAATCGCTACCCACCGATCCGGCGAAGCGTCGCCAAGCGGTGGCGGACCTTCCTGCTGACCATGCCACCCTGCTGGATTTAGTCGTCTCCGACCCAGACGCGGGCATTCGGGCGACCCTCGTGGTGCGACTCACCGACCTGGCCACCGTGAGCCGCGTGGCCTTGGAAGACAGCGATGAGGCCGTGAAGCAAGCCGCACGGAGTCGATTGGCGAGTCTCATCGCCCTGGGCACCCGACCGGCGGCGTCGACGCCCCATGCCGTCGCACCGACGACCGACGCGACCCCGGCAGA
>DAIUCA010000201.1:0-2667 GCA_036846405.1 Candidatus Competibacteraceae bacterium | reverse complement strand
GGCGACCGCCGCCGACGCGACCCCGGCAGAGGCGACCGCCGCCGACGCGACCCCGGCAGAGGCGACCGCCGCCGACGCGACCCCGACAGAAGCGCTGCTCGACGACGATCTCCCCATGCGAGAAGCCATGCTCGACGCTCTCGATGAAGAGTTATTGGCCCAAGTGCTGGCGCTCACCCACGAACCGACCCTTAAAGCGGGCGCCATCGAGCGTTTGGGCGAAGAGGGCGTGATGGGGGTGATTTGTGGCGATGGCCCCCACGCCCTGCGCCAACAGCTCATCGACGGCATCGACCAGCGGGCGTCTTTAGAAAAGCTGGTGCGGCAACTGCGCAACCGCGACAAGCGGCTGTTGCGCCAGGTGCAAACCAAACTCGACGCCCTGCGGGCCATCGACGCCCGCCACGAGGCCCTAGAAGACCTGTGTCGTCGTCTGGAACTGCTGTCGCAAGAAAGCAACGTGACGCCCCAAGACACCCGTTTGCACGCCCTCGAACTGGCGTGGGCCGATCAAGCCCAGCTCGCGCCGCCGGACGAGGCGTTAAAAAGCCGCTTTGAACAGGCGCGCGGGGCGATTATTAATCGGCAACACGAAACCTTGGACGACCGACTGACCCGCTTGGGCTACTGCGGGGTGTTGGAGGATTTGGTGAAGCAGCTGGAGCCCCTGGTGGAATTGACCCCCACGGTGGACGAACTCATCAGCCAGACCCTGGCCCTCATGGAGACCCACAGCGCCGAAATCGAGGCCCGCGCCGAAACCCAGCGGGTGGAGCGGTTGCAAAGCCAAATCGCCAGTCGCCGTCGGGAGCTGTCTCAAGACCGAGATCGAGCCAGCAAATGGCGCAATTTGGTCCATCAAGCGGAGCTGTTGCTGCGCCAGCCGGTGCCCCGGGAACGGGATTTACAGAAGTTGCAGCAGACCGCCGAACAGGCCGACAAACCGCAGGATGCTTTAGCCGCCCCGCTGGTGGCCCGCTTTGAGGCGTTGATGGAAGAAATCCAGCAGCGCAGCCAAAACGCCCAATCCCGCCGGGAGGGCATTGCCGCAGCCTTTGACGAGAAGCTCAAGCAGCTGGAAGCCATCGTGGCCGAGGGCGACATTCAGAAAGCCACCGACCTGGAAAACGCCCTCAAACAGGAATTTAAAGAAGGGGCGCTCCATAAAGACGACAAGGTGAAGTTCAACGATCGGCTCAACGACTGTCGCGCCAAGCTCAACGAGCTGCGGGGCTGGCGCAAATGGGGGGTGCAACAGGCCCGCGAACACCTGTGCGAGGCGGTGGAAACCCTCGCCAACAGCGACGAAGCGCCCATGACCCTGGCTAAGCGCATCAAACAGCTGCGCCAGGAATGGAAAACCATCGACCAGAAAGAAGGCGCCGCCTCCAAAGCCCTGTGGGATCGCTTCAATGGGGCCGCCGAGAAGGCCTATGAGCCGTGCACCGCCTATTTCGAGAACTTGGCGCGGTTGCGGGAGGAGAGCACCGCCAAGTGCACCGAACTGTGTGAACAGCTGGAAGCCCTCAACGGCACCACCGACTGGAGCAAGCCCAACTGGCGGGAGCTGGATAAAACGCGGCGCGATGTGGGCAACTTGTGGGCGCGGTTGACCCAAAAACCCGACGAGGAAGCGCGGCCCATGGTGCCCATGCCCCTGGTGAAGCGGTATCGGGCGGCGGTGGCGGTGCTCGACGATCGGCTCAAGGGCGAGCGCACGCGGGATTTCCAGCGCCGCCAAAAGCTGGTGGAACAGGCCACCGCCCTCGCCAACCAGGAAGAACAGCGCAACACCATCGACGAGGTGAAGCGGTTGCAGGCCGAGTGGTCGCCCACGGTGCTGTCCAAACGGGATGCGGAACAGAAGCTGTGGGACGCCTTTAAGGCCGCTTGCGACGGAGTGTTTGCCAAGCGCCAAGCCCAGCGCAGCGAGGCGGATCGGGAGTTTCGCGACAATCTCACGGCCCGCGAGCAGCTGTGTTTAGAACTGGAAACCCTGGCGGATAGCGATTTAGCGACCTTTTTGGCCAGCCGCAGCCGCGTGAAAGAGATCGACGCCGCGTGGGCCAGCAGCGGGCGCGTGCCTAAAAACGACCAGGTCAACATCGAGCGGCGGTACAAAAATGCCGTGGCCGCCATCGAGAAACGCCGCAAGCAGGCGGATCAGGAGAAGCGCCAACAGCAATTGCAGTCGCTTTCCCAGCGGGCGGCCCTGTGCGAACAGGTGGAAGCCTTGCTCGACCAGGCGGATGCCACCCTGACCCTCGCCGAGATTCAGGCCCAGTGGGACGACCTGCCGTCGGAACCCTCGCCCACCCAGAGCATTTTGGAAAAGCGGTATCAGCTGGCGACGGCGGCGGTGGGCGGCGACGACTCGGCGGTGAAGCGGCTACGGCAGCAGCTCGACAAGAGCACGCCGGAAGCCAAAACCCTCTGTCTGCGGATGGAGGTGTTGGCGGGCATCGAATCGCCTGCCGAGTTCGCCCAGGCGCGGATGAAGTTCCAGGTAGAACGGTTGAATCAGTCCCTCAAGAGCCGCACGACCAAGAGTCCCAGCGAGGAAGTCTTTGAAGTGCAGCAGCTGTGGTACGGCCTGCCGTTACCGGCGGGCAGCGAGTCGGAACGGCTTAAAACGCGCTTCCACAAGGCGCTCAGCGCCTATCAGGA
>DAIUCA010000200.1:0-3745 GCA_036846405.1 Candidatus Competibacteraceae bacterium | reverse complement strand
GTCACCACCACCGGCGCGTCCCAGTTCTCGGCGGTGTATTCGTGGATCGACCGCGCGGAGGGGTCTTCAGAACGCCGCTCGTCGGCATCGGCGACCGAGGCGGTGGCCGAATGGTGTTCGATTACCAGACCCTGGTGGTCGGGATCGAGAAGCTGGCGATACACCGCCGCGTTCTGCTCGATGATGGAGAGATACGGAATCACCACGATGACGCGCCGTTTCCCGTGAAGCGCGGCGTGTTGGAGCGCGAAGGCCATGCTGGACAGGGTTTTGCCGCCGCCGGTGGGCACGGTGAGAGAGAAAAATCCCGGGGGGTGCGCCGCCGCTTGGAGACAGCGGTCGAAAATCCCGTGGCGAATGGCGTTGAGTGGACCGTCGGTTGGCTGAATCGCCTTGTGGGCGAGCAGCCTGGCTAACAGCGCAGCAGCGTCGAGGGCGAGGGTCGGGCGAGGCGCCTGGTAATGGGCGTCGGTATCCAGAAAATCTGCATCCACCAGCAGGGAAAACAGGAAGCGAATGTAGAACTCGGCGGCAAAAGGATCGTCACCGGCGACGACGGGCGGCGGCGACCAGGTCTGGGGAATCGTTGGGCCTTGCTGCTCGAAGGCGTGGACCAAGGCGGGGATTTGGACGAGGTCTGGGTATTTCTTGCCTTCGATGGCGTTCTGCAATTCGTCCAGATCGTGAAGTCCCGCATGGTGGCCGGCGATGGCGAAAGCCAGGTCGTGGGCGTCCCGTTGGTAGGCGATGGCCGCGCCGTAGATAGCGTGATGGGTGTCGGTGCTGCGCGCCCGTTCTTTGCGGAGATAGGCCTGGAAGGCTGGGCGATATTTGCCCACATCGTGGAGCTGGCCGGCCCAATAGGCGGCGTGGGCGAGGGCCTCGCCGTCGGCAGACGACTCGGCGGCCGAGGCAGCGCGGGCAAACTGCTGGGCCAAGGTGGCGACGCCGTTGAGATGGTCGGCGAGTCCTTGCCATTGGCCTTGCGGATTCGCGGTGTGGGCAAAACAGGGGGTCATCCAAGCGCTCCAAGGTGGGGTTTTCCTGCCAAAAACTACCGTCGCGCCGAACAAACATGGCGGCCTCACAATCTTGCGGCCCAAAAAAAGGCGCGATAGCCATCGCGCCAAGGGCCGAAAGATCGGGCGGTCAGCCCATCAGTCGTCTTCTTCGTCTTCCAGATCCTCGTCGAATTCTTCGGCGACGAAGTCGTCGAAGTCATCGTCTTCTTCCTCGTCGAAATCGTCGTCGAAGTCATCCTCTTCTTCGTCGTCGAAATCGTCTTCAAAGGCCTCTTCGTCGAATTCTTCGTCGAAATCGGCCTCTTCCTCATCGTCGCGGGCCATGAGCCACTGGGGCTGTGGCACCACCGTTGTGAGGAAATCGAGCCAGGTAGCGCGCATGGTTTACTCCTCCAAAACAAGGGGTTAAGTGAAAATCGAGGTTAGAAGGCGCCTTTAATGCGCACTTCCCGCAGGCTGAAATCGCCGCCGCGGTTGGTCAGCAGAAGCCCGTCAAAGTCGCCCATAAATCGACGGTCTTGAACCCGCAACATTTCCGTGCCGTTGACTTGGACGACGAGTTGGCCTTGGTCATCCCGGGTCCACAGGAGTTGTTGCGGTCCGCGGGTGATGTCGAGCTGCCGTTGGGTGCGGGCGAGTTCGTGGTGATGGCGCCCCTCCACCACCCCCAGGGCCAGACGCCCGGTGGCCCCCGGGGTGTAGTAGAGGGTGTAGCCCTGGTGCTCGCGGTGGATGGCGGCGAATTCGAGGCGCCCCTGGGCTTGGCGGGCGGTCAGTTGGATTTCGATGGCAAAGCGGTTGGGGAACGGTTGGGGCGCAAAGATTTCCGCCACCCGAGGATCCACGCGGGCATCGCTGCGCAGGCCACTGCCCTGTTCCACCCAAAAGCGGCCCAGACGCACCAGCCATTGGGGGTTTTCTTCGTAGTTGCCATCGCTGAAATCGTCGGTCAGGAGCACTCGGCGCCAGTCTTGGGGATTGGGCGGCAACTGTCCTCGAGGGGCCGCGGGTTCGATTTGCGGGCGGGCGGCGTTGAGCTGGCGGAGCAGGGCTTCCGAGGGCAGGCCGTCGTCGATGGCGCCCGCGCCCACTTGATACCGGCGAATGAGTTGGCGGGTCTGCTCGGTGAGCTGGCCGTTCACGTCGATCTCATGCCCCAGACGGCGCAGGGCCAGTTGCACCCGCGCCACCAGGCCCTCCGACAGGGGCTCGGGGGCCGGGGTTGGTAAAAAGGCCGGCGGTGGGGGGACGGCGTCTGGGTCAATGGCCAGGCGGGGGGCCAGGGCATCGCGAGCGGGTTGGGCGATGGCCAAGCCTTGGGCAGCGGCTTGGGCAAACCAGCGGTGGGCGGCGGCGGCGTTTTGGGGCACGCCCCGACCGCTGCGATAAAGCCGTCCCAACCAATATTGGGCCAGGGGATCGCCCTGTTGGGCAGCGGTTTGGAGATGACGCGCGGCGGTCGCAAAATCCCCCTGCTCGAGGGCATCGAATCCGCGCTCGACGGCGGTCGGGGTGGCCCAAGCAACCCGCTGCCCGATGCCCAGGGCGGAGACCAATAGCCACATCAGAACAAGCAAAAAGCGCATAGGTCGGCGGCGACGGTGGCAGGACAAGGAGGCCGATCATAAACGAAAGCCGTGGGGCCATCGGGTTCCCCCGAGCATCGCGCTCCCGCCGGGGGTGTCGTCTCATGGCCGATGGATTCTTGAGGTTTCTCAACAGAAGTCCCATGGGGCATGTTCGACTCAGAGCGAGGAACTCCTGGTGCTCGATTCGGGGCTGGGCAGCCCTCGGCGCCCAACAAACCTGGATGATGACCGTGCGCAACCCGCCGTAACCTCGCCTTCGCCGCTCATCGGGAGCGATAGCAAGCGTCATATGCGTCGGGTTATGTCGGTTAGGCGGTTTCCCCTTCCCTTGGAGCACCTCGCGATGACCGACATCGACCCCCTTTCGACGCCCACACAACAACAGCTTTGGGCCCGCCTTCAGGCCCATGCCTTTGAAAATCCCGCACACCCCCTGGATTTCACCGCCCGCTTCGCCCGCGAACTGGGCATCTCTCGCGCCCGCGCCCAGCAACTCGTCGAGGAGTATCGGCGTTTTTGCTTCCTCGCCGTCGTGAGCGACACCCCCATTACGCCCAGCGTCGAAGTCGACGAGGTCTGGCATCTGCACCTCACCTACAGCCGCGATTACTGGCAGATTTTCTGTCCCGAGGTTTTGCAGACAACGCTCCATCATGGCCCTACCGGGGGCTCGTCTCATGATGGTCGTCGTTATCGGAATCAATACACCTACACTTTAAATTTGTACGCCGCCTTTTTCGGCACGCCCCCAGCGACCTTTTGGCCCCCGAGTCATGAGCGTTTTCGCCGTCCTGGGCGCTTTCGGCGCATCGACACGGAGCGCTACTGGCTCATTCCCCATCCGCCGTTGCCGCGGGTCGCGTTGCCCAAGATCAGCCCGCCCGCGTGGTTTGGCAGTCTGCTTCTCGGGCTAGGTCTGCTGCTGAGTTCCGGAGTGGCAGGGGCATTCGATCTGAATCCGTTCACGGCCCCGGCGGCGGATTTTGTGGCGCTGTACGCCGTGCTCCTGGTCGGTGCGATTTTCTACACCGCACGGCAGCGAAAAAAACTGTTGCAGCGGGTGGGACAGAAGCCGTTCCCCACTTTGACGATGTGGCATGTGGCGCTGCTCCAAGATGGCCCGAAGCGCGCCCT
>DAIUCA010000199.1:0-3809 GCA_036846405.1 Candidatus Competibacteraceae bacterium | reverse complement strand
TTTGCCCGAGGCCCGCGAGCAGTTTGAATTAGCCCAGCAGCTCGATGGCCAGAATGTTTTAGTGAAGTCGAATTACGCCCGTTTCCTGTGTCGCGATGGGACGGAAGCGGCGCGGGGCGAGGCGTTATTTACGGAGGTTGCCCAACAGCCCGGCGTCGAAGCGCCGTGGAATGCGTGGATTGGGGCGGGGGGCTGTGCGCGACAACAGGGCGATTTCGTGCGCGCGGAACAGCATTACCGCCAAGCCCTTGCCCTCAACACCCGTGCCGTGGGGGCATTGTGGGAATTGGCGACCTTGTTGCACGATCGAAAGCAATACGAACAGGCGCAGCAACAGCTCGACAACTATCATCGGATTGCACCCATTAGCCCCCCAAGTCTCTGGCTAGGCGTGACGATTGCCCGTGCCCAGGGCAATCGCTCTGCGGAAACGGCTTACGCCGATGCGCTCCGCACCCAATTTCCCAACTCTCCAGAAACGCGGCGGCTTTGAACCCTATGCAAGAGCGACTCACCCTATCGATTCACGCGAATGTTCCCGATGTCTACCCCACGGCGGATCCGCGTGGGCTAGGTGAGTGGCTGCAACAGGCTCGTCTCCAAAGGGGGCTTTCGTTGCAAGCGCTCTCAGCGCGGATGTGTACCACCCAATCCATTGTCGAAGCCCTCGAACGCGAGGATTTCGATCATTTGGGCGCGCCGATTTATGTGATCGGCCACCTGCGCAACTACGCCCGTGCTGTCGAGCTGCCCGTGGCTGATGTGCTCACTTACTACAACCGCCATTACCGACTCGCTGCCCCCGTCATCACGCCCGTCAAGCTGATTCCGCGAGACCGCACCGGCGATTGGCTGTTTGCCGTGCTGTTTTATCCCTTGGCGTCTGGCTGCCTGCTGTGGTTGGCGTACCAAGGCATCGAACAGGCGAAAAATCATTTGGGCGTCGCGACCGTCGCACCGCCCACGCAGGTCGCTGAGATCGCAACGCCAGCGCCCGTTCCGCCGCCCCCCCCGCCGCTTGCTGATGCGCCGTTTAGGGATGTGTCGCCTCAAGCCTTGGCGGCCGCGCCTTGGCCCGAATTGCCCCAAACCTTTTCGCCCCTGACGTCAACGCCTACACCGGAAGCCTCGCCAGTCCCGCCCCGTCGTCCCCTTCTGGATTCGCCCATCTCGCCCGCCCACGCTGCTACCAATGACGCGGCGCAACCGCCGTCGGCGACGGGCAAAAAGGCAGAGCTAGTGTTGGCGTTTTCCGAGGTGTGCTGGCTCGAAGTGCGCGACCGCGACGACAACCGCCTCGCCTACGGCATGCAGCAGCCCAACACCGTGAATACCCTCAGTGGCAAACCGCCCTTCACCATCACCCTCGGCAATGCCCAAGCCACGCGCCTCGTGCTAAACGGCGAAACCGTCGACATCCAGCCCTTTCTCCCCAAACGCGGCTCGGTTGCGCGGTTTTTGCTGCCCCCCACGGAATAAAATTTTTCTTCCCGACGGCGCTCATTCCGCGCCGTTCCACTCTTTACGGATTGTCGCGTCTCCCCCATGTCGTCCCGCCATTTTCAAACCGTTAAGGGCATGAAAGATCTGCTGCCCGCCGAAACCCCCCGTTGGTTCGCCCTCGAAACCCATTTGCGCCAGTTACTTACGCGCTACGGCTACGAGGAAATTCGCCCGCCCATCGTGGAATCCACCGCCCTGTTTAGCCGTTCCATCGGGGAGGGCACGGATATTGTCGACAAGGAGATGTACAGCTTCGTGGATCAGGGCGACGAAGCCCTCACCCTGCGACCGGAGGCCACCTGTTCCCTGGTGCGGGCGGTGATCGAACATGGGTTGGCCCATAACCAAGTCCAGCGCCTGTGGTGCATCGGCCCCATGTTCCGCCGCGAAAATCCGCAAAAAGGCCGGTACCGCCAGTTTCATCAGTTGGACGTGGAAGTGTTCGGCTTGCCTGGGCCGGACATCGACGCCGAACTCATCGCCATGACCGCGCGGCTGTGGCGGGAATTGGGGTTGAGCGACTTGGAATTGCAGCTCAACACCCTGGGAACCGCCGACACGCGTACGCGATACCGCGCCCAGCTCGTCGATTACTTCACCGCCCACCGCGACCAGCTGGACGACGACAGTCGTCGGCGGTTGGAACGCAATCCCCTGCGGATTCTCGACAGCAAAAATCCCGATTTACAGCCGCTTATCGCCGCCGCGCCGACGATGCTCGCCGCCCTCGATGACGAATCCCGCGCCCATTTCGACGCCCTTCAGGCCCAGCTCGCGGCGTTGAACGTGCCGTTTCGAGTGAATCTCCAGCTCGTGCGCGGCCTGGATTACTACAGCCGCACGGTGTTCGAGTGGGTGCCCCGCGAGGGCGGCGGCACGGTGGCGGCCGGTGGTCGCTACGACCGCTTGGTGGAACAGCTCGGCGGCAAACCCACCCCCGCCATGGGCTTTGCCATCGGTTTAGAGCGTTTGTTGATGGCATTGCCCGCCGATTGGGGCGCGCCCGCGCCGCTTCACGGCTACCTGTTGGCTTTGGGCGACGCGGCGGCGGCGTTTGCGCCGGTGCTCGCCGAACAGCTGCGCGATGCGCTGCCGACCCTGCGCCTGCGCGTCCACAGCGGCGGCGGCAGTTTTAAGAGCCAATTCAAGAAGGCCGACCACAGCGGCGCAGTGTGGGCGCTCATTTTGGGCGACGACGAAATGGCTAATCACACCATCGGCGTGAAACCGCTGCGCCGCGACGCGCCGCAACAGACCGTCGCCCTGGACGCGCTTACCGCCACCCTCGCCGAACTTCTCCAACTGTAATTTTTTGAACGAGCCAATATGACCACTCCCAAGTCGCCTACGCCCCCCACCTTGCCCTCGGCTGCGTCCCTGCCGCCGCTCCTCGTTGCCGACGAGCGCGATGACAGCGAAGTCGTGCGGGCCTGGTTGGCGAAGTACGGCCGAAGCCTCGCCCAGGGGATTTTATTGGGCTTGGCCATCGCCATGGGCTGGCATTACTACCAGCAACATCAAGCCACCCAGGCGTTGAACGCCTCGGCGCAATTCGATCGCCTGTTGAAAGCGATTGCCGCCGAACCGCCCGCTGCCGATTCGCCCGAGGCCAATGTCGTGCGGGATTTGGCGCTGAATTTGACCGAAAATTATGGCCAAACCGCCTACGCCGTGTTGACCGATTTATTAGTGGCCAGAACCGCCGTGCTCGCTCAGGACTATCCCGCCGCCGAGCGCCATTTGCAGCGGGTCATCGACAGTCGCCTCGACCCGGTGATGGGAATGCTGGCGAATCTGCGACTGGCCCAGGTGGAGGTGGCGCGGGAAAACTTCGACGGCGCGTTGACGCGGCTGACCTTGGTGACCGATCCCGCCTTTGCGCCCCTGGTGAACGAATTGCGCGGCGACATTTTGTTTTTGCAAAACGACTTTGCGGCGGCGAAAACCGCCTATGAGGCCGCTATTCCCGTGGGCAGCACGCCCTCACCGTCGCTGCAGGCGCGATTGGATGCCGTGGCCTCCAAGCTCGCGCCGTTAACCCACACCATCGCGTTATCGCGGTTGCCTACCGTGCCCGAAGAAACCGCTGGCGCCGCCGCGACGGAAACGCCCGTCACCACGATCACCCTCCCTGATATGGACGCGCCGACGGCGGATGCGTCGCCGTTTTGGTCGCCGGACGAGTGGATGACGCCGTCAATTGAGGCCGTTCCCGCGTCGGTGGAAGTCGTTCCCGCGCCGACTGAAGCCGCCGAAACCGTCGCGCCGGCAGCGGAAGTCCCTGCGCCGCCGGCTGAAGCTGTCGA
>DAIUCA010000198.1:0-3834 GCA_036846405.1 Candidatus Competibacteraceae bacterium | reverse complement strand
ACTGCGTCTCACCTTGCCGCCGCTCGCCGTGCTGTGGCTGCGATACGGCGCCGCGTGACCGAGACGGGATGCGCGTGATCGCTCGGCCCCATGGGTAGGATGTGCTGAGCCGATAGGCGAAGCGCATCACCCCCCGTCGCCGAACACGAATGATGCGCCTCGTTCCTCGGCACATCCTACGAGGCTAATCAGGACAGAAACCTGCCACAGCCATGATCGCCGAACCGCTGTCAACCCAATCGAACCTAGCCACGCCCGCCCCCCCTGGGCATAATCCGCCCCCTTTTTTTTCCCCCTGCATTCAGGAGTTTTTACATGTCTCGTATCTGTCAAGTGACCGGGAAAGGCCCCATGGTGGGCAACCGCGTCTCCCATTCCAACATCAAGACCAAGCGGCGTTATCTGCCGAACCTCCAGGAAAAGCGGTTTTGGCTCGAAACCGAACAGCGCTTTGTGACCATTCGCCTCTCCATGCACGGCCTGCGCATCATCAATAAGCGCGGCGTCGATGTGGTGGTCGCTGAAATGCGCGCCCGAGGCGAACGCATCAAAGGCGACGTGGAGAAGGGGGAATAGATCATGCGCGATAAAATTAAGATGGTTTCGAGCGAAGGCACCGGTCATTTCTACACCACCACCAAAAACAAGCGCACCACGCCGGACAAGCTGCAAATGCGCAAGTACGACCCAACGTTGCGGCGGCATGTGACCTACAAAGAAGCCAAAATTAAGTAATGGCCGACCATGCGCGGACGCAAACCCATGGTTTCGACCGACGACGACCGGGCTGACGCCCTCGACGACGGTCCGAGCCGAAGTCAACGCAAACGCGAAGCCGCGGCCCTCCAAGACCTGGGAACGCGGCTTTTATCGCTCACGGCCCCCCAACTGGCGGCCCTGCGGTTGCCCGAGGCGCTCTACGACGCCGTCGTACACGCCAACAGCATCACTTCCCACGAGGCCAAGCGGCGGCAGGTGCAGTATTTGGGGAAATTGATGCGCCGCCACGACATCACGGCCATCACGGCGCTGTTCACCGAAGTCGATCGCCAAAAGGCCCTGGAGAAACACCACATGCGCCAGGTGGATCACTGGCTCGCCGGGCTGCTCGACCCCGACCAGCAGTCGACCACTCTCGATGCGGTGGTGATGGCGCATCCGACGGCGGATCGGGAGGGGTTGCGGAAAATCAGCCGCCTGGCCCAGCGGGAACAACAGGCCGCCTCGGCCACCGCGCCGCCCAAGTTCACCCGCCAGCTGCGCCGCGCACTCCACGATCTGGGGACGGGGCCGCAGGAATTGTCATGAAGCGCAGCGATCACCGCGTAAATCACGGGCAAAATTCACCGCCCTCCTCCTCCAATCCATTGAACCTCGTTTGCCTCTCAGTCAGCCGCCGACCACACATCCCAAGGCAGGGTGCTCCAAGGCCCCAGGGTGCTCGGCAATGACCCCGCCGCCAGGTGAACCCGACCGGCGACGGGCTCAAAAACTGCGGATTGCAGAGTGGTTTCTCCCTGGTTCACCTTTCCCAGAAGCGACTTCATCGACGACGCCGTAAATTGACCGGAGGGTTGCCGATTCAAAAAGCGGTGCATGTCGTCGTATCGCCAGCAATCGTCGGGTTTGCCGGCCATTTCGGTAGAACGAAACCCGTTGGTTCCGAATAGGCAGCCGTTTTCTGAAGAACGCACCACCAGGCCAGTGGGTGCCCACTCCGCCATGACCGCTTCCCCACCAGAATCTACGAGCATCAGATTGTTCGGGGCCGTCGGCTGGGTGCGCTTCAGATAATCCACCGCCTGGGAGACCGTAGCGCATTGCCGCAGAATCTGCGTGTACGCCCACGCCATCGGAACGCCACGCAAAACAGGGAAAAGCATGGGGCGATCCTGGGGCCGCGCGTTGTAAATCACCATGCACCCCAACGAGAGTCCCGCCCGATTCCATCCCGTAAACACGCCCCAAACACTCAGCCACCCGAACCACGCCGAGGGAATCTCATCCGCTTCAGAAGAATGATGAACGGTGAGCAGACTGGCCACATCCAGAATATTGAAGCCATTGAAATCGAGATTACGACCAAAAATCGGCCCATTCCCACTATGGGGCCCATCGATACTCGCCGTAGAACATCCCATCATCTCCAGCTCACTTGAGAGCATCAGCAAGCCCGCCACATAAGGACTCAGGTCGGCCACCCGACAAAATGTCCGAATTTCTTGTTTGAAGTCTTTAGGCAGCCCGGGCCAGAAAAAAAGCCGACTGAGCACTTTCGCCGTTGATGTTGGCGGCAGATGTTTGATCTGAGGATATTGTTGCGAGAGCGCGTGCAGACCCTGCTGAACAACCTGATTTTGCAGCGATTCCGCCCAAGGACGGCAGAACGCACCGAAGACCTTAGCCCGCTCTTGGCGTGTTCCGTGAACATGAAGTTGCCCGATGGGGCCAGGAATAAATCGTCCGTTCGGCGGCAATGTCGGGACGCCTGCGCCTTCTTGCAGATAAGCGCGAATGGTCTGACGTAATGAATCACTCATGGCGTTCTCCTATTTCGGGGTGCAGGGTGTCGTTCAGAAATCGGCAAAGCGTCTCAAGGGCCGCGCTGTATTTCGGAATAGATGAAATCGCAATGCCGATCCCCACATCGTCGTGCATCCAATCATCAGAAGATTCGTTGCCGTCGGCCGGTGCACTGGGAATGCAAAGACTAAAACAGTGAACTTCCTGTTCGTCGTACTCCCACGACTCATCGGGATAGGCTTCTGAATGATGAACCGTGTGCAAAAACTGTTCGGCAAAGGGCGTCAATAGCAGATCGAGAAACGCTTCTTCTGTTGTCGGCAACCGAGGGTGTTGGGCCACAAACCAGTTCTCCAACGTGAAGCCGTGTTGTCCGAAAACCGATTCATCTGTGACATCGGTCACCAGCACGAGCGCCGGCGGATACCCCATGGCTTTCAGAACATCCATCACCTCATCGGCACCACGGGAATTCTGTTCCTCATCGCCGGTGAAGGCCACAAGCACGCCGTGGGGCAGGCAGTCCCGCAGCATCAGATCAACCAGCAGCGCATTGGTGATCGCATTATCGAACGAACCGACGAGCCGATCTTCTGAAGCATAGCGATGGCCAAATATCTGATAACGCGCATCCACATGGCTGGAAATCGTGAGTGTGTTCTTCACTGGGCCTGTAGTGGCGCTGTAGAGCGTCATCAGATCGCCCTCGTGGCGAATATTCCAAGGTGATCCCTGATCTCGCAGCAGATGCTCGATATTTTTCAGACGATCGCGTTTGGTAAATCTCCGACCGTTGTCTTGGGAAGCCACATTGACCGCCCCCAGCGTCCCCATAAATCGCTCAAAACCAAAATCATCGCCCACAGGCTTTTTATCCTTCCGAAATAAGAGAGGGAAGATCATTTCGCCATAACCGCCCGTTTTTTTGCGCCCGTGGCAAGCTAATCTGGCTGCCGAATTCGGGTCGTTCTCCCCCAGTTCACGCGCCAACGGTGCCGTTATCGCCAAACCAGATGAGAGGGCTTGGCGATGATGCCGGTAAATCTTTTGTCGGAATGAGGCCTGCCTCGCTGCCCATGTCATCGTGTCGATGCGGCCCGCTACTCAGGGTCGAGTCCCCGCCCTAGACTCGCCGCCCCGTTTTACTCGCCACGAGCCTCGTTTATGCGCAGCCACTACTGCGGTCAGGTGACCGCCGCCCTCATCGACCAATCCGTCCAGCTCTGCGGCTGGGTTCACCGCCGCCGCGACCATGGCGGCGTCCTGTTCATCGACCTCCGAGACCGCAGCGGCCTGGTTCAAATCGTCGTC
>DAIUCA010000197.1:0-3961 GCA_036846405.1 Candidatus Competibacteraceae bacterium | reverse complement strand
GCCGCCATCTGCGCCTCTATGTCGAGCCCTGCCCACGGCGCAGCTTCGTAGGATGTGCTGAGCCGACAGGCGAAGCGCATCACGGGGAACGCTGGGCCACCCCGCCGTTTTCCCGGGTGCTGCGGTCAAAGGGCGGGTCTTTTTCGACGACCGCCCCAGCCCCCATGACCGCCTTTGATCCCGCCCCCGTCCTCGCTCAACTGCCCCTGCTGCCCGGCGTCTATCAGATGCGCGGCGCCGCGGGGGAATGGCTCTACATCGGCAAGGCCCGTCAGCTCCAGCGGCGGGTCAGCAGCTATTTTCGGGCGAATCACCCCTCGGCCAAAACCCGCCGTCTGGTGCAGCTCGTCGCCCACATCGACATCACCGTCACCCACACGGAGGCCGAGGCGCTTCTGCTGGAGAGCCAGCTCATCAAGCGCCATCAGCCCCGCTTTAACGTGCTCCTGCGGGACAACAAGGGGTATCCCTACCTGCAACTCACCGCCGGCGACTATCCGCGCCTGCGGTTTTATCGCGGTTCCCGCCAGGCCCCGGGCCGTTATTTCGGGCCGTATCCCAGCGCCGCCGCCGTGCGCGACACCCTGGAACAGTTGCAGAAGGCCTTTCGCCTGCGTCTGTGCGACGACACGGTGTTTCGCCACCGCTCGCGGCCCTGTCTGCAACACCAGCTCCAGCGCTGTTCCGCCGCCTGCACCCAGGAGATTTCCGCCGCCGATTACGCCGCCGATGTGGCTGCGGTGGTGGCGTTTCTCGAGGGCCAGAGTCGCCAGGTGATCGACGACCGGGTGGCCCGCATGACCGCCGCCGCCGCCGCCCTGGAGTTTGAAACCGCCGCCCGTCTGCGCGACCAGATCGCCCAGCTTCGGCGCATTCAAGAACGCCAATACGTGAGCCGCGAGGGCCAGGGGGAAGTGGACGCCGTCGCCCTCGCCCTGGCCGCCGGCACGGCCTGTGTCCAGGTGTTTGCCTTTCGCGAGGGCCAGTTGCTGGGCAATCAGGCGTTTTTTCCCCAGTTCCCCCCGGAGGCCGAGGCCGATGAGGTGCTCATGGGGTTTTTGGGCCAGTACTACGGGGCGCATCCGCCGCCGGCCCAGATTCTTCTGGATCGGCCCCTGGCGGAGCTGGATTGGCTCGCGGCGGCGTTGAGCACTCGGCGGGGAGCGCCGGTCAAGCTGATCCATCGGCTGCGGGGCGAACACCGCCCTTGGGTGGCCATGGCCCAACGCAACGCCGACCTCGCTCTGCAGGCCAAGCTCGCCAGCAAGGCCTCCCTGACCCAACGGTTCGGGGCACTCCAGAAGGTGCTCGACCTGGCCACCGTGCCCCAGCGGCTGGAATGCGTGGACGTGAGCCACACCCTGGGCGAGGCGGCGGTGGCGGCCTGTGTGGTGTTGACCGCTGACGGCCCGCTGAAGGCTGACTATCGCCGCTATCACCTGCGGGATGTGACCCCCGGCGACGACTATGCGGCGATTCACCAGATGCTCACCCGACGCTTTACCCGCGCCTTAAACGAGCAGACGGCCTTGCCAGACGTGCTGTTCATCGACGGTGGTCGGGGGCAGCTTCACCAGGCCATCACGGTGCTCGCGGCCCTCGGCCTGGAGCGCCTGCCGGTGGTGGGCATCGCCAAAGGCCCGGAGCGCATCGTCGGCCAGGAGGTGTTGCACCGCCCGGAGCCGCTGCCGCCCTTGACCCTGGGCGCTGACCATCCGGCCCTACACCTCATCCAACAGGTGCGGGACGAGGCCCACCGTTTCGCCCTCACCGGCCACCGTCAACGAAGGGCGAAGGCTCGCAGCGAGTCGCCGTTGCAAGCCATCGCCGGCATCGGCCCCAAGCGCCGTCAACAGCTGTTGCAGCAATTTGGCGGCTTGCAGGGCCTCAAACGGGCGGGTGTGGAAGATTTGGCCACGGTGAACGGCATCAGCCGCGCCCTGGCCCAGCGGATTTACGACGCGCTCCAAGGCGAGTGATCTGCGTGCTCATGGGGCTGACGGGCCGCGCTTGACGTTTGCGGTTCCCCCGGCAGCATCCCCCGCTTTTCCACAGTGGTGTTCCCCCCATGACCTCTCCGCAGACGACCCCCATGGACATTCACCAGGTGCGTGCGCTGATCGCCGACGACCTGAGAGCCGTGGACGCCCTCATCCTGACCCAGCTCCAGTCTCCGGTGGTGCTGGTCAACCAGGTGGGCCAATACCTGGTCCAGGGGGGCGGCAAGCGGCTGCGGCCCCTGGTGTGCCTGCTGGCGGCGCGGGCCTGCGGCTACACGGGCACCAAGCACCATTACGGGGCGACGGTCATCGAATTCATCCACACGGCCACCCTGCTCCACGACGACGTGGTGGACGAATCGGCCCTCCGGCGGGGCCGCGCCACCGCCAACGCCGAGTTCGGCAACGCCGCCAGCGTCCTCGTGGGGGATTTCATCTATTCCCGCGCCTTCCAGTTGATGATTCCCCTGGATTCGCTGTCGGTGCTGGCCCTCATGGCAGACGCCACCAACGCGATTGCGGAGGGGGAAGTGGCCCAGCTCATGAACATCCACGACGCAGAAACCACCGAAGCGCGGTATTTCGCGGTGATTCGCGACAAAACGGCGACCCTGTTTGCCGCTGCCGCCGCCCTGGGCGCGATGTTGGCGGCCCAGCCCGCCGAGATCATCGCGGCGGCGCGGGACTACGGCGACCAGTTGGGGATGGCGTTTCAGCTCATCGACGACCTGTTGGATTACACCGGGGACGCGGCCCAGTTGGGCAAGGCGGCGGGGGACGATCTGGCCGAGGGCAAGCCCACGTTGCCGTTGATTTACGCCCTGCGCTGTGGCGACGCGGCGGCCCAGCAGCGCATCCGCCGAGCCATCGCCGAGGGAGACCGGGACGCCTTGGGCGAGCTATTGCCGATCATCGCGGCCAGCGGCGCCCTGGAATACACC
Source organism: Candidatus Competibacteraceae bacterium (assembly GCA_036846405.1). Classification (GTDB taxonomy): domain Bacteria; phylum Pseudomonadota; class Gammaproteobacteria; order Competibacterales; family Competibacteraceae; genus DAIUCA01. The sequence goes on along the minus strand of DAIUCA010000197.1, from coordinate 1,020 downwards.
CGCCGCCAGGCCCAAGAGTCCGCCGAGCGGGCAAAAACGGCGCTGTTGGCGCTGCCGCCCTCGGCCTATCGGGACGCCCTGGCGTGGCTGGCGGATTACGCGGTGGATCGCACTTATTAAGTAGGCCGCTCAGCGACGGGCTTGGGCCAGGGCGCATCGGGCCCGGTGGGCGTATTCCAGGAAAGACCCGAGGGAAAGGGCCGTCGCCACCGTCAACAGGCCCAGGCCGAGGGCGAAGGCGGTGGGTTCGCGGGTCAGCAGCAGGCTCAGGGCCACCAGTTGTGCGGCGGTTTTGCCCTTGCCCCAGAACGACACCGCCACCGCCGCCGCCAGCGGGGGGGCCTGTTCCCCCAGATAGCCCCGCAGGGCGGTCACTGCTAACTCGCGATTCACCAAAATCACCGCCATCACCGTGAGCCAGACGCTGTGGCTGGTGCTCACCAGAAGCAGCAGCGCCGTGGCCACCAGGAGCTTGTCGGCCAGGGGATCGAGCCACGCGCCCAAGGCCGAGGTTTGGTGCCAGCGCCGGGCCAAGTAGCCGTCCAGCCAGTCGGTGACAGCAGCGAGGAGGAACAGGCCCAGGGCCACGGCGGGGGGCAGCGCGTAAAACGCCACCACCAGGGGGGGAATCAGGAACATGCGGCCCAGGGTGAGCCAAAGGGGAAGGGTCATGGGGCAGGGGCCAAGGCGTCGGAATGGGGCCTTGGGCGGGCGACTTCGGGGGAGAGTTTCTGCCCGTAGGATGTGCTGAGCCGACCGGCGAAGCCCATCAGCAGCCCCGCCGCGTTTTATGCTGGCCCGCGTCATCACCGAAGCGGGACATGAAAACGATGAGTGCAATCAGCGATTTATTGGGGTTCGTGCTGCGGCAGGCCCTGCGGGAAGTCGTCGGCAAGGCTGCAGAGGAAATCGGTAGTCGGCTGGGGCGTTACTTTTCCGATCCGAGTCAGGCCCTGCCGACGGCGATTCAGAACGCCCATGCGAAAACCTGGCAGACGGTGCAAGTCGCCGTGGGGCGGG
>DAIUCA010000196.1:0-3962 GCA_036846405.1 Candidatus Competibacteraceae bacterium | reverse complement strand
ATCAACGCCCACACCCGCCGCGTGTTGGCTCAACTGGGCATTGCCGCCGTGTCGTCGGGGGATGCCTGTTGTGGCGCCCTGCCCCACCACCTGGGCGCCGAAGCCGCCGCCGTCGCCCGCATGAAACACACGATTGATCGCTGTTGGCCGGCCCTGGAACGGGGCGAGGCTGAGGCAGTGATTTCGACGGCCACCGGCTGTGGCGCCCAACTCAAAAGTTACGGGACGTTGCTGGCCCACGATCCGGACTACGCCGCCAAGGCCGCCGAATTCAGTCGGCGGGTAATGGATCTCAGCGAAGTCATTCATCGGGAAAATCACGGGGTGTTGCAGCCGGCCTTTGATGTGGCGCACCCGGTGGCGCTCCACACCCCCTGTAGTCAGCAGCACGGCCAGCGGCTGCCGGACTATCCGGCGCAGATTCTCAAGCAGCTCGGCTATTTCCTCGCGCCCGTGGGGGAACCCGCCGTGTGTTGCGGCGGGGCGGGCACTTATCCGCTGCTGCAACCGACCCTTGCCACGCAGCTGCGCACCCGCAAATTGGGGCAACTCACCGGCGGCCAGCCGACGCAAATCGCCACCGGCAATATCGGCTGTCTCACCCACCTCCAGTCGGGCACGGCACTACCAGTGCGCCACTGGATCCAGCTCATTCGCTGAGTAGGTAGGCGCAAAGCCCACCCCCACATTTGCCCATGGTTCAAAGATTTGGGAATTGATCCATCGTAGGGGCGGGCCTTGCGCCCGCCCGCGGACAACGTGGGGGTTTAGGCCGATTGGGCCATGGTCGCCTGCAACGCGTCCGCCACCGCCGCCAACCGCCGACGAATCACTTCGGGCAGCTGACGGCCAAAGGCCACCCGCGGCAGATCCAGTTCCACCATGGGCGCCGCGTTCGGATAGAGCGCCGCGTATTCGGCGTAATTGTCGAAATGTTCCCGCGAGATGTTGTCGACGAAGGTTTCCGTCGGCGCCCCTTCGGCCAGCACGAGTTCATGGGCCTCGGTTTCGATGTGGAAGTACTCCACGTTGCTATTCCACGTGGTCGTGCGGGTGATGGTGCGGCCGTTCACCAGGGCCGAGGCGTTAACCAGACAGCCATCGACGAACAGGGCGTGGTCCGGCGACACGAAGAGTTCCCGGTGGGGCAGCCCGCCGCCCAGCGCGCCGACGGCAAAGCGAATCGGGAGCTTCTGGTTCAGCGCGGCAAACAGGGGATGGAAGGTCTGGCGATCGATCCACTTCACCGCCACCGCCTGGCCTTGGGCGTTGAGCACGGTGTCGCCGATGGCCAGGTCTTCGACGGCCCGTTCGCCGGTGGGGGTGGCGATGGCCGTGCCGCGGGCAAAGCAGATCGCAAAGGCCGTATCCACAGTGGCTGTGCCCCCAGCGTTTGCCAATAAGAAGTCGGCGTCGGTGAAGAGGTAGGTGATTGAGATTGAATCTCCATCAGCATCGACACCGAAGAACTGCACCACATGCCCAGTAACATCGACGACTCTGATCTCAGCACCCAAGTAAGTGTAGGTGCCCGTATCGCCAATGATGGTGAGCGGTTCGCCGGGAAGGATCGCCTCTGGTGGGTCTGATTCTGGGCTTCTGAAAATATTGTCAGAATTTCCGCTAAACGTGAGGTCATCTGTGTCGGTGACAGTACAGCGCTACCGTCGCTTCAATTCGTGGCGCTGCACCTGGCTGCGCTGCTGGGGATCGTCCACCTGCTCCCGATCCACCCAACAACTCTCGATCACCGTCGGCGACACCGCCTGCACAAACACCCGTTTCCCCGACCCGTTTCCCGTAAACCGCAGTCGAATCGTCACCAACTCCGCGTCGTCTTCCCCCATCTGCCCGGTCATCGCCCGCGGCGACGAGGTGTAAATCAGGTTGAACACGCCTTCTCGCGGCGTGCCCACCTCGGTCCACTCGCCGTAGGTCGCGCCCTGATCCACCGTCGGCTCGAAGCGTCCCAGCCGAATCCGCCCCACAAAGTATTGAAACGGCGCGTCGTCCTGGGCGTGGGCATGGCTCACCACCTTGATCGGTTCCCCCGGACACAGCCGCAATAATCCCAAGGCCACGCCGGTCTTCGCCGTCGGTTTGTACGGATTCTGCTCGTCCACCGGCAGCGGCGAATGCACCACAAATTCCACGGGCCAATCCGCAAACAGCTCCTCGCGAAACGCCCGCATCCGCTCCGTCAAGGTCGGCGAGGGCGTTGAGGTTTGATCTTTGGGCAGAACGCTCCACATCTCCTTCGCCGCCGCCTTTTCCGGTTTGTCGAACAGCGCCCCGATCATCGCCGACCGGCTGCTGTTCCCCGCCAACAGAATCTGCACCGTCTCCGACCAGTTGTCCTGCTCCGCAAACGCCTTCTTTAAGCTCAAGTAAAAGTTCTGTACGCCCCGTTCCAGGCGCTGTTCCAGATAGGTCTGCAACGCCGCTTTCGGCAGCACCAGGTCGCAATCCACCAACTGCCCCTGGCGATTCACCAGGCGCATGTTCAACACGCCGCCGTCGTCGGTCTGCCGCGCCGCCGCCATGCCGCCTTCCCACAGGGGCCGCAGCTTCCCAATCAACAGCACCATGTTGGTCAACGCCGCCTGGGTCGCCTCCAAAAACAGCTCGCTGCCGGGAAACTTCTGCGCATCCTTCGGGCGCTGAAACGCAATCTGCTTTTCGCGACACACCTTTAAGTTGTCCGGGGCGCAAAAGGTCAGGTACGCCATGTTTTCCAGGAGATTTTCGCCGCCCAGATAGCGGTCGCCCGACGCCCCAAAATGCTCGATCACCGCCTCATAGCCCGCGTCTTCCTCGTCCGCCGTGGCCAGGCGATAGATGCCGTAGTCGAAATCCGTCGTGCCGCCGCCAAAATCGAACACCGCGTAGGCGGTTCCGATCTTTGTGGGGGGAATCTGCAACGCGCTCAACGCCGCCATCGCATACGCCGCCGGTTCCGACGCCCGCTCCTCCACGCTGAATTGGCTGAACACCTCCCGGTTGTACACCAGGCCCAGGGGCAGACTCCGCTGCAATCCCCGCTGGAACGACGCCAGCACCTTGTCCTTCACCGCCTGCGGGTACGCCACCGGAAACGTCATGTAGTAGTGGAGAAAAATCCCGTGCTGCCGCCAGTTGATCGCCAGCCCCAGCATGTACGCGTACACCTCAATCGGATCGAAGGGATCGGTTTTGCTCACCGTCATCGGCACGCCCTTCACCGGCACCCGCCGCTCCAAGGGGGTCAAGGTCACTTCCCGCTGGTTCTCCTGGTCGGTGAAGCCCACGGCGCTGTCGTGTTCGTCCCGCAAGGCCCATTGCTTCAGCCGCAACAACACGCTCTGCACCACGGCCACGTCGCTCTGGTTGTCGCGAAAGTGGGTGAGCGCCTGGTGGGACGCCATCACGTCTGCCCACTGGGTGGGCGGCCGATACGCCACCGTCTGCCAACTCGTCGCAAAGTTCGCGTAGTCCAAAAACTCCAACACCGTGGGGTTCTCGTAGTGGGCGGACTTGGGCGCCTCCCAGTAATCCCGCACCCCCACCCGCAACAGGTGGCTTTGGCCGTGTTCCCGATAGGCCACCACCGTGCTGCTGGTGCCAAAGTCGATGGCGACGGTGCTGGCTTGCACGTCGAGGGCCGGATCCCGCCCCCGCAAGGGCGCATCCACCGTCACCGTGAGCCGCTCCGCCGCCGGCAGCGCCTCCCCGTGGAGTTCCCACAGGCCCCGGGCCGGGTCGGTCATCAACAGGGGTTCGATCTCCGGGAGCGGCGCACTCTGCTTGTCCAGATTCTTGAGCATCGCCATGACCAAGGTGCCGGGCAGGGCGTCCACCTTGCCGTCGAGAAACGCGCCACAGGCCAGATATTCGGCGCGGTTGTTTTTCATCAACTCGGGGACGGCGTTGTTTTCGTTGTGGGCGCGGAGCCGCCAGCCCCGTTGCAGACATTCCGCAATCAC
>DAIUCA010000195.1:0-4049 GCA_036846405.1 Candidatus Competibacteraceae bacterium | reverse complement strand
TTATCTGCGCCTCCAAGCCCTCGATAAACCGGGGGTGATGGCAGACATCACCGGTATCCTGGCCCGCGCCGGCATCAGCATCGAGGCGATTTTGCAGAAAGAACCCGCCGATAACCTCAGCACCGTGCCGGTGATTTTGCTCACCCAACGGGTGCGCGAGGGCCAAATGAGCGCCGCCATCGCCGAGCTGCAAGCGCTCTCCAGCATCGTCGCCCCCATCGTGAAATTGCGCGTGGAGAACCTGGCGTTTGTCTGATTCCCGCTCCTCGGGCACGCCCTGGCGGCTGTACGGCACGGCGGGCTGTCATCTCTGCGAACAGGCGGCGGCGCTGTTGACAGGCGCGGGCATTGCCTTCGTGGCCATCGACATCGCCGACGACGAGGCCCTGTTGTCAGAGATGGCCTTAACCATTCCCGTCGTCCGCACGCCCAGCGATCACACCCGCTGCTGGCCGTTCACGGCGGCCGACCTCGCCCAACTTCAGGCGTCTGACCCATGACCTTGTCTCGCTACAAACCCCGCGTCGTCATCCTCGGCGGCGGCTATGCCGGCCTGAGTGCCGCCCTCGAATTGCCCAGCCATGTCTACGATGTGACGCTCATCGACCAGCGGCCCGCGTTTTTGGATGTGGCGCGGCTGCAATTGACCGCCCACCAGCCCATCGAAGACCTGCAAATCCCCTTCACAGAGATCGCCGCGAAGCACGGATGGCGCTTTATTCAAGGCAGCGCCGAGCCATCGCCTGCGAATCTGGCCGCGTGGCATCAGGCCCATCAGCTGTCGGTGAACGGTGAACCGCTGCCCTTCGAGTTCCTCATCGTGGCCACCGGCTCGCGGGGCGCCGTGCTGCCCCAGTCGAGTGCGGCCATCAACCTAGAACAGCTCAAGCACACCGGCGCCCTGCCCTACCTGGATACCCTCCGCACCCAGCCGAAACCCTGGAAATTGGCGGTGATCGGCGGCGGGCCCACGGGCATCCAGTTTCTGTTTGAGCTCGTGAGTGCCCTGAAAAACGAGGCGGTGGAAATCAGCTTCATCGATGCGGAACGCCAGCTGTTGAGCGGCTTTCCCGCCGCGTTTCACCAGGGCATCCAGGAACGCCTCAAACAGCGTCCCCAGGTGAATTATTTCCCGGCGACCTTGTGCCAACAGCTCGATGAACACGCCATCCAGCTCCAGCAGGGCAACCAAGTGTTTGAAATCAAAGCGGATTTGATCTTGCAGTTCATCGGCGTGTTGCCCAATCCCAATCTGGCCTGCGACCGCTTTGGTCAGATCACCCTGCCCGCTTCGGGGGCCCCGCGGGTGCTCGAGGGCATCTTTGCGGCGGGCGACTGTGGGCGATTCGACGGCCCGGGCTTGAATCGGCTGTCGGCCCAAGCGGCGTCCCGCAAAGGGCGGTTGGTGGCGACCAACGTGCGCCATCTCGCCCGTGGCCAGCCTCTGGAGGTCTATCAGCACCGGGAAGTGGGCTATTTCCTGAGCTTGGGCACCGGCGATGGTTTGGGGTGGATGGCCCAGGAAAATCGCATCGTGGGCGGCCAGCTGGCTTGGGCCATTAAAGAGGTCACCGAGCGCCAATTCGCCCTCAAACTGCGCTGGCCGTAACAGATGCCGCCGTCGCCCCGCACGGTGTGGGTCATGGGCGGTTATCGCGCCGGTGAGGCGCAACAGCTCGAAGTGCTCGCCGCGGCGCTGGGGCCATTTACCCGACAACTCCCCCGCTATCGCCCCCATAACCGCGGGTTGGCCCTGCTGCGGCAGGCGGGATGCGCCCTCACGTCGCCCCACGCGGTTCGGCCCCCCTGGCCCGACCTGATCCTCAGCGCCGGTTTTCGCCATGAACCCCTGGTGCGGTGGCTCAAACAGCAGTCGCCCTCCACCCAAACCGTCGTCGTCGGTCGGCCTTGGGCCGCTTGTCGCCACTTCGACCTGGTGATTACCACGCCCCAATACCGCTTGCCGCCCGCGCCCAACGTGCTCGTGAACCCGCTCACCCTCGCCGCCCCCGTGCCCCGCGACCCGGCGCCCGATGGGGCCGTCGATGCTTTGCCGCGCCCGTTTTTGACGGTGCTCCTGGGCGGACCGAGCGGCAATTATCTGTTTGGCCCCGCCCAAGCCCGCGATTTGTTGGCGCAGTTGGCCCCCTGGCAGGCCATGCGGGGCGGAAGTCTGTTGGTGTCGTCGAGCAGCCGCACGCCCCCGGAGGCATTGGCGGCGCTGGCGGCGGGCCTCGAACGCCAATGGCCAAACCGCCATCGGCTTTATCGCTGGCGTCCTGGGGACGCCGCCAATCCCTATCGCCACTTTTTGGCTGGCGCCGACGCGGTATGCGTGACCGCCGACAGCGTCGCCATGACCAGCGAAGCCCTGCTCACCCAAAAGCCGGTGTATTTGTTCGATAACGCCTGGCGCGGTGGGCTGTTCGCCGCCCGCCGCAGCGACGAGCTCAAAGCAGCGGCCTATCGCCTGCTCACCCGCCACGGCCCCACCCGCCTGGGCCGCGATGTGGACTTGTTTCATGGGCCCTGGCTGGCCCAACGGCATCTCGTCGATCTGCGCGACATGGCGCAACACGCCCCGCAGCCGCTGGTGCCGCCGCCGTCGGTGTTGGCGAACACGATTGCCCGCATCCACGCCCTGGGGAATTAGCCCCATGGCCGCCCAACTGCCCCTGCCGGTGTGGCTGCTCCTCGGGCCAAAGGCCGGGGACAACCAGCAGGTGCGCACCCTCGGCCGGTTATTGGCCGCGGCGTTGGCGCCGACGGTCTCGCTGCCGATCATCGAAAAGTCCGTCGATTATCGGGCGACCGAATGGGTCACCAATTTATGTGGTGGCCCGAATCTCTACGGCGTGTTACCGCCCTATCGCGGCCAATTCGTGGGCCCATGGCCCCAACTCGTCATCAGTGCCGGGCGACGCAACGAACCCGTGGCCCGCTGGATTCAGCAGCAGGCAAAAGCGCAAGAAAATCAACGGGTTAACCTGGTGCATCTGGGCCGACCTTGGGCCGACCTCGCCCACTTCGACGCGATTTTGGCCACGCGCCAATACCACCTGCCGGACCATGCCCACATTCACTGGCTGGACTTGCCGCTACACGACATCACCCCCGCGCGACTGCATGCCGCCGCCCACGAATGGGCGTCTGCCTTCGCGCCCTTGCCCCGCCCGTGGATGGGCGTGTTGTTGGGCGGCAACAGTGGCCCGCTGACCTTTTATCCCGCCCATGCGGCGCAATTCGGGCGCCAACTCAATCGCTTGGCCAAACACCAGGGCGGCGCGGTGCTCGTCACGGCCAGTCGCCGCACGCCGGTGGCCGCGTTACACGCCCTCGTTCGCGAGTTGACCGTGCCCTACCTAGCCTATCCCTTTGGCCATGTGCCCAATCCGTACTTGGGCCTGCTGGCCCTCGCCGATTACCTGGTGGTGACGGCGGATAGCGCGTCCATGGTCGCCGAGGCCTGCGCCACGAACCGGCCGGTGTATCTGTGGGATCTGCGGGCGCCCCATCTGCCGTGGCGCCAGCGATGGGGGGTCTGTCGCTGGCCGGTCATCAGCCATCACCTGGCCCGGCGCTTGGCTCCTCGGCGGTTTTTGCGCGATCTCCCGGCGCTGTTGGCGACGCTGGTCGCGGCGGGACGCGTTCGTTGGCTGTCCCCCGAGGACGCGCCGCTCGCCGACGATTTCCCCACCCCATCCGCCGACCCCGGCGAACGGGATCGCCAACGGGCCGTGCAGGCGGTGTTGCCGTTAGGGCGGACACGGCGGCGATTCGCGGCATGGGCCGTCGTCCCCGAGGGCGATCACCCGCCCGGTGACGGCCAGGGGCGCTTGCCGGTGGCTGATGAGAAACACCGTGCGGCCCGCTAGCGCCGCAGTCAGCGCGGTCAACAGGGCCTGTTCGGTGACGGCGTCGAGGCTCTCGGTGGGCTCGTCGAGCACCACCACCGGGGCGGCGGACAGCACCACCCGCGCCACCATCAACCGCTTTTGCTGCCCCCCCGACCAAGCCATGCCCCCCGCACCCAGCCAGGTGTCGAGGCC
>DAIUCA010000194.1:0-4060 GCA_036846405.1 Candidatus Competibacteraceae bacterium | reverse complement strand
CACCATCGAATTGCGCAATCCCACGAGTGGCCTCGTGCTGGGCAATCCCCGTAGCGTCAACATTACGGTCACCGATCGGTAAAGCAGCAGCGGTTTTCTTGCGCCGACACGGTCTCCATGTCGGCGCTTTTTTTGTGCTACAAAATTTGAGCGGAAGTTCCTTTGCAAGACGCAGTGGCGGAATCTCTGTGCCTGCGGATCTGTTGTTTCTCGCCCCACCCAGGAGTTTTGAAATGCGGCTGTCACCTTCCCTCTGGGGATCCTTGCTGTGCTTGATGGGCGCGATTGTGGAAAATCCCAGCGCCTTTGCCTCTCCCATCGTTCAAGAAGCGCGGCGCGTGAGCGGCGATTGGCTCCATGCCCAAGCGTCCGAACCTTCACTCCTCCTGCGTTATTTGACCCTCGACCCCGCGCAACCCACGGTGGATTTGGAGCTGGAGCCATTTTCGATCTTTGCCCCCGACGCCAAAATCACTGTGCACGGCGACCAGGGCCTCATCAAACGCCAGTCACCGCCCAAAATCACCGCCTATCGCGGCCGCATTCGCGGCAATGTGGCGTCCCACGCCTTTGTCATCGCCGATGACCAGGGCGGGTGGCGCGGCATCGTGGGGCGGGCCGATGGCACCTATGTCATCGATCGATCTGCCCCCTTCATCGGGGCAGCGAACCGCGCGTCGGCCCTCCAGGTTCGGCGGGCCCAACCTCAGGACTTTGCCAAGCGGCGCTTTGAATGTGCCACCGAGCGGCTCAATCCCACCCCGTCCACTCCCACGACGGCCCCGATTTCACCCTGGGATTTAAAAATCTCTACGACGCCGAGGCGATGACCGCCCGACTCACAAGCAACGGCACCACTTATAAAATCCGTCTTGCCATCGAAACCGACTACGAATTTTTCCAGCTCTTCAACAACGCCACCGCCGCCAGTCGCTATGTGGCGAGCCTCATGGGCTATCTCTCGACGGTGTACGAAAACCAACTCAACGTGACCTTTGAAATCGGCGACATCTTTCTCTACACCACGCCCGCCGATCCCTGGAAAGACACCACCGACACCGTGGCCGCATTGAACGAGTTTACGAGCTACTGGATCACCCAACGCACCGACGTGACCCGCACGATTGCCCATTTCTTGAGCGGCAAGCAGTTGGGGGGCGGGGTGGCTTGGCTATCGTCCCTGTGCTCGCCCAATTTGGGCTATGGATTCACCGCCGACATCACCGGCGCCTTTGATCCCAATAATCCCCAAATCATTTGGGACACCGTGGCCGTTGCCCATGAGATCGGCCACAACTTCAGCTCGCAGCACACCCACTGTTACGCGAATGTGGGCGGCAATCCCCAGCCCGTTGACATTTGCTACAACCGGGAAACGGGCTGCTTTGCCGGCGTGACGAGTCTTCCAGGCCCAGGCAGCCTCACCGGCGGCACGCCCGATGCTGGCAACGGCACCATCATGAGCTACTGCGACCTCCTTCAAGGTGGCTTGAGCAACATTTCTATGTCTTTCGGGGAGAACTTCGCCTTTGGCGTCGAGCCCCAGCGTGTCCCTCAACGGATGCGCACCTTTGTCGAGACCATCGCCGCTCTGAATCCCCAGTGCATCACCGCCGCCGACAACGACAGCCGCATTTTGCTGTCGCCGAGCGTGACCCCCGGCAACGGGGGCACGGTCACGTGTGTTCCCAACCCGGTGGCTTTGGGGGGCAGCAGCACCTGCACAGCCACGCCGAACGCGAACTTCTCCTTCAGCCAGTGGAGTGGCGACTGCCAAGGCACAAGCCCCATCTGTGGCCTCAGCAACCTCACGACACCCCCCCAGTTCACGGCGCAATTCGCCGCCAACACCACCAGCTGTCCCATCACGGCCATCGGCAACGACACCGTGTCCGGGGAATGGACCGCAGCCTGCAATGCAGTCAATCAGCCTGGCAGTTACGCCCAGTTCTACACCTTCACCGTCACCCGCCAGACCCCTGTCGCCATCGACCTCTCTTCCCTCGTCGACGGCGTGCTGCACCTCCTCAGCGGCGTCGGTACCACCGGCACGGTGTTGTTCCGCAGCGATGACACCCTCAACACCGGCAATAATCCCCGCCTCCAAGTCACCCTCGACTCGGGGGTCTACACCCTGGAAGCCGCCACCTTTGCCCCCACGACGATCGGCACCTTCAGCCTCACAATCCAAGGCTTGGTGTCCGAAACGACTTACGCCATCAACACCACCATCACGCCCGTCGGTGCCGGTACCGTTCGCTGTTCCCCCAGCGTCATCGCCCGAGGGGGAAGCAGTCGCTGCACCGCGACACCCAACGTCGGCTTTCAATTTGTGAACTGGTCGGGCGACTGTTCGGGTACGGGCGATTGCCTCCTCAGCAATGTCACGCGCGACCAAAGCGTGACAGCCACCTTTGAAGTTGCCCCGCCCACGCCCCGCATCGTGACCACCCTCCTCGACGACAACAGCGCCGGCTCCCTGCGCCAGGTGGTCGCGGCGGCGTTCCCTGGGGAAACCGTCACCTTCACCGTGACCGGCGCTGCGGTTCTGAGCCAGGGCGAAATCGCCATCGACAAATCCCTGTTCATTCAAGGCCCGGGCGCAAGTCAACTCGCCCTCGTCGGCAATGGCCGCGCTCGCCTGTTCACCCTGCGCAATGGAGCCGCAGTCACCCTCAGCGGGCTTACCCTCCAAAACGGTCGGGCCGTCGGCCAAAACGGCGGCGCGATCCTCAATCAGGGGCGGCTCACCCTGGAGGACAGCGTGTTGACGGGGCACCAGGCGGCCATGAGCGGCGCGATCTTCAACCAAGGCGCGGCCACGTTGGCGGTGAATCGCACGCGCTTCCAGAACAACACGGCCACCCAACACGGGGGCGCCATTGCGAGTCGCGACCAAAGCCAAGTCACTCTCAACGCCATCGCTGCCCATCAAAACACGGCGGTCATGGGGGGCGTGGCCTACCAAAGCGGCTTGTTGACGGCGCTTAATGTGGTGAACGGGGAATTTCGCGCGAATACGGCCCAACGAGGCGGCGTGTTGGCCTTTGATAACGGCGCGGCGGGGGCGATTTTTGGCGGTCATTTCTCTGGCAACCTGGCCCAAGAGAGCGGCGGTGCGCTGTGGACCGACGATGGGCGCGTCACCGTGGTGAACGGCGTGTTTTCGGGGAACGCCAGCGACCGCGGGGATGGGGGCGCCCTCTTCGCCCAGCGAGCCACCCTCACCCTGCGCAATACCCTGGTGTGGAATCAACGCAGTCAAGGCGTCGTCGGCACCGCCGCCGCCTCCGTGCGCGGCCCCATGGATCGGCGGTTCAGCCTGATTCAGGGCTATGACGCCACGGGTTTGGGCAATCGGGACGGCCTCGCCTCGGCGGGAAATGCCAATTTTCCCCAGTTCCGCGTGCCGATTTCGCTCACCACCCTGCCCACGATGAACGGCGATCTGCGCCTTCTCGACACCAGCCCTGGGGTAAATGTGGGCAGCAATCTGGAAGTGCCCACCGCCCTCGCCGTCGATCTGGAGGGCCAACCGCGCATTCGGGGGAACACGGTGGATTTGGGGCCGTACGAAACGGCGGCGACCAGTCCCCATCTGGTGACGGTGACCACTTCACCCGTCGGCCAAGGCACGGCGAGCTGCACGCCCAATCCTGTTCCCCAGGGCGGCACGAGCACCTGTTCGGCGACCCCCGCGCCGGGATACCAACTGGCCGCTTGGACGGGCGATTGCGTCGGCTCGACCTGTGTGCTCGCGAATGTGACGGGGCCTAAACAGGTGACGGCGGGGTTTGTCATCGCGCCGGTGCCGATACAACTCGCCCTCAGCGGCCTCCACGCCAATGAAGCCCAGGGCACGGCCCTCACGCTTACGGCGACGACGGCAACGCCCGTGCTTGCTGCGCAAACCGTCGGCCTCGCGCTCACCGGCACGGCGACGCGCGGGGCGGATTACCAACTGTCGGCAACCCAAATCACCATTCCGCGGGGGCAGCGCACCGGGTCTGTCGTCTTCACGACGGTGAGGGACGCCATCGCCGAACCGTTGGAAACCGCC
>DAIUCA010000193.1:0-4107 GCA_036846405.1 Candidatus Competibacteraceae bacterium | reverse complement strand
CCGTAAGGCACGATGTACTTGTGGCCCATGGTGCGTTCTTTATCCTCAGCAGCATCTTTTTCTGTCGTCACCACGAGACGGGTAATGGTGATGTCGAGAGGATTAATCGGGTGATACGACTGGCTAAAGGTGCATTGCACCGGCCCGCGCACCTGACCATAGGCCGAGCCTTTCATGACCCCTTCCCCGGTGGCGAGCACGCCGCCAAAGGTGCGCACGTCGAAAAATTGCCGACACAGCCAGTCGGCGGCCAACCGCGCCTGGTCGTTTTCCCGGGCTTTGTCGCTTTTCTTGGCGGTTTTCTTGGGTTCTGGATCGATGCCGAGCTGTTCGGCGGCCTTGGCTTCGGCTTTCTTCTGTTTGGTTTCGATTACATTGCCCTGCTGCACCAACAGCTGGAAATGGCGCGCGTTGTCGCCCTCGTCCAAAGATACCGGTGCGAACATGGCCACGTAATTGCGAATTTTCCGCTTGATGCAGACATCGGAAACCAGACCACGACCACTGTTGGGTTCCAGACGGGGTTGATTGCCGGCATCCGGATCGCCGTTGGGATTGCCATTGGTCACATCAAACAGCAGCAGCAGATCAAAGCGATTCGTGAGGTTGGTGTTCATGGAAAGCTCGGGGGTTTTGGGGGCGTCGTTGGGAAATAGGGAATTTTGCATGGCGATCACTCCTTGAGGGGGAAGCTAGAGGGGGGTTAGGAAATCTGTGGCAGCTCATCGCCGAAGTCGTCGTCCTCAGCGGGCGTCGTGGCATCAACGGTGGCGGTTTGGGCCTGTTTGCGTTCTTTGGCGGCCTGTTTTTGGGCCTCGTCATGGGCTTTCTGTTGATAGAACCCCAAGGCAAAGCGGCCCTGTTCCTGGAGGTTGAAGGAAATCGGAAATTGGGGCGGTTGCCGCGGCCCGGGGGCGCTGAACTGGGCGGCGATGTCCCCGATTTTGCGGCTGATGAACAGCGCATCCCGCTGACCCTTGTCGCCCTGGCGTTTGAGGGTATTCAGATGATGCTGGTGGAGCCGCCAGAGAATGCCGAAGGCGCTGTTGGGAAACGACGAGGCCGTGCCGTAGTACCGCGCGACCACGGTGGCCCCGCCCAATTTGTGGTCGTGGGCCTTGGCTTGCAGATCATCGAACACCGCCAACAGGCGGCCACAGTTGTAGGCAGGGTCAGCGGTGTCGCAGAGCGTGGGGTCGATCACGAGGGTCTCCGGGGCGTGGCGATTGAGAATGAGGCGAATCAACGAGAATCGAGATTTTTGTCCGAGGGGCTTATCGGAATCTTTGGGTAAATCGGCCCGCAGCCGCCGCAACAGCAAGTCGAGATAGCTCAGAGGCGGGGCGGTTCGTTCCACCGCAGCCCGATACAGCACGGTGAGCGCGTCGGTGGGTAGATCCTTCTTCGGGTCGCGCACCAGGGCCTTGGCCAGGGAATACAGGGCGAAGGGCGGCGACTGGGGGCCGGCGTCTGCGGACTGTTCATCCGACGACTTGCTGCTGGATCGTTGGGGATGATGGGCGATTTCTAAGTCGCGAAACCACGCGGCAAGATTGTCCACCACGGTCTCGAAGGGCAGTTCCCGCCAATGGCGCACCACCACGCGCCCACCAGTCGCCGACAGGGTGACTCCGTAAAACTGGTCGGCGCGGGCAAAGCCGTCGTCTAAACCAGACCAGGGCGATTTCAGAAAGGCTTTCACGCCTTTCGGATCCGGTTCCGTGAGCTTTCGGTGAAGAAATCCCGCCGCTTGGGGAGTCTTCGCGGCCCAAAAGCAGGTCACCGCGTCGCCGAGTTTCAGATGGTGATTCTGGTCGCTCAGCAGAAAGTTGAGGGCCTTGGTGTAGGCGGTGGCCGCGTCGATGGAACAGCCTGCATTCAGACTGTCTTTGAAGCCGTAGGAACAGAACGACTTCTTATCAAACGACACGAGCGATGCGCCGGAAGGCTGGGCCTTGGGTATGCCTTGAATCTTGATGTCGTGGGTGCGGGCCAGGGGCTGGTTACTTTGGCCAGTGATCAGACACACGCCCAGATTGGCGTTCTCGGTTTTATCGCTCATTTCGGCGGCGTATTGGCCGCGCCAATAGGCCCGAATGGCCGCGTCGTTTACCAACAGATTGCCCGCCACCCGAAAGGTAAACGATTGTTCTGGTTTGAATTTCACCTCATCGCCCCCGGCGGTGCGCACCCACCAGACGGGCGCTTTGCCGTCGCTCTCGTCGCAGCGCAGAAAGGTCGGCGTTTGTTGCGTCTGTTCGTGGAAGCGCGTCAGTGCCTGGAATTCGGCGCGGCCTGTCGCCTCGGCAGCGTTCTGAATCTGCTTCCAAAAATCCGCCTGTTTCTCGGCGACGTTTTTAAGCGTATCGGCGGCGGCGTTTCGATCCGAGTGAATGCCGAACAGCGCGCGCAGATCGCCGTGGAGAAATTCAGCGACCTGACCACCGCCTTTCCCGCGACGGGTCGTCGGGACCGAGAAGGGTTTGCCCCGCCGCTTGTCATCCGCCAGGGATAAGGGCCCTGGGCCCACCAGGTGGCCCTCGGCGTCGATTTCGATGAGCCAATTCACGGCCTTGTGGCTAAAGGCCGGGTCTTCCAGCAGCTGCTTGGTGTAAGCCAGGTCGTGGAGTCGTTTTAACAACATGAGAGGCCGATTCCTTCGGTTAAAGATCGACGCCGGGCGGGGTTTTGGCCCACCGAACGCGGTCGGGATGACAGTCGATGCGGCCTTGGTCCAGCACCGCGTGGAAGTACAGCGACTCGGCTTTCACCTCGGTGCCCACATAACCGAGTCCGGACTTTGGCGCCCCTTTTTTCAGACGATCCGGATGGGCGCGGGGGTCTTGGTGGTGATCGCCGTGGGGCAGCCACCGAAAACCGTGGGCACGGGCTTCCGGCGCAAACACGTCGTAGAGCATCACTCCCAGGTCTTCCGACGGCAGTCCCACGGGCCGACCGGCCGCGAGTTGCGTCGTGCGCTGGCGAAAGGTCGCCTCCAGATCGTCCACCTCCTCGAAGTCGGCGGCGAACTCCCGCATTCCCAGATAGGGCCGATGGAAACACTTGCCGCTCTTCAGACGCCGTTGAATCTCCGAACAATATTTCTTTAAGAGATTGCCGCCGGCCAGACCTGACAGCCGCACCTCGGCGCAGATCAGATATTCCACCTGGGCGAGGGCCAACATGTGGCGGGGCGTACCGTCAGGAGCACCGCCGCCCGCTCGAATCGGCGCGATGTGACTCGGGTCTTTCATCCATTTTTTAACGTTGCCCAACCCCACTTTTTCTTTCACTTCATTGCGGCTGACGGAAAACCACTGGCCCCGCTGGACTACATGGAGGGTGTCGATCAGATAGTAGATTTCGGGCTCCCAAAAAATCGCTTCCAACACGCCTCGGGCCGCCGACGGCGTCATCACCGAATAGCTCACCCGTTCCACCTTCATTTCTGGGCGGGTGAAACAGGCAAAATCCCCCCACACCCGCAGCGCTACAAAGTTCTCTTTCAAAATACAAAATCCTCCGTTGGTCGATGGTTGATTAACACGCCCAGTTGCTTGTGATAGTCGCCGCTGTCCAGCACCCACAGTTCTAGGTTGGGCAACAACGGCGCCAGCACCCCATGGGCGCGGAGTTGATGAAAATCGTTGGGCGGCACGTTGACCGTAAACCGCTGTAAGGCCCGCAGATCGTTCCGCGTGAACCGCGGTTTGCCCGACTCGACGGCACGGTTGCGAATGTCAGCGATGTATTCGATGGCCCCGCCGTAGGGCACCAGCAGCGGGCAGGGGGTATCCGGAATCACGCGGGCGAGGGCGGCGACTTGGCGGAAATGCAGCTTTTCCCGTTCGGCTTGGAGATTTACGTCCGTGGCGCTCGTCTCGTACAGCCGCCCGAAATAGTCGGCAAACAGGTCGGCCTGGGCGCCCAAGGTGGCCAAATCATGGGTTTCCATCATCTGCTGGGCGAGTTCCGTGGCGCGGCGATAGATGCCCGAGGGCAACCGCGCCTCGGCGGGCTGAAACAGGGTCACGCGGCCCAGGCAGGGCTGGCCCTGGTGGTCCCGCAGACGGCCTTCCCGATTGCAGCGTCCCGCCGCCTGCACCA
>DAIUCA010000192.1:0-4136 GCA_036846405.1 Candidatus Competibacteraceae bacterium | reverse complement strand
TAATGACTCGCCCCCGCCTGGGCGGCGAGCACGACGGCAACCAGCACCAATACCCAGGTGCCGAGGGGCGGCCATTCCATGCGCCGATTCAACGGCGCGCGGAATCCCTGCCACTGGCGGGACAGGGCCCCCGGCGGCGCGGGTTCCCGCTGGCGCAGGGCGGTCAACAGCCGTTGGCGGGCGAGTTCCCAGGTGGCCCGCCCGGCTTTGCCCTCGCGATAGCCCCCCACGAGGCCCAAATCCAAGCAATACAGATAGAGCCGCAACAGGGCCGTGTCGGCGGCGGGGTCGGCCAGGAGCGCGTCGAGGGCGGGGAAAAAGCCGGCGCCGTCGGCCGACAGCCCACACACCGTTGTCGCGAGGGATGCCCCCTGGAGCACGCCGCCCCAGGGGCTGTGGCCGATCACGTCGTCCAAGGTGAAGGCCAGCGCCGCTTGGGCTTGCGTCGCCACGGCGTCGTCCAAGCCCAAAGCGCGGCCCTCGACGGGCAGTTGGGTGAGCGCCGCCGTCAACTGGCGAAACAGGCCCACCGGGTCGGGTTGGGTCGAGTTGTGTTGCAACTGGCCCAACAGCCGCAAAAAGGGTTGCGTGATGCGGTCCAGGGGAGGAATCGGCGGCGGCAACGGGACGGTCGCTGTGGGCGCGGCGGTGGGCGGCGGCGACGAGGGCAACGGGCGATAGCCCCCCGGGGTGGGCTTCGCAAAGGGACGGGGCGTGTCGTCGAGCGTCATCGCTGGAAACCTCTACAGGGCACGGGAAAAGAAAAGTCGGAGGGCGACCCGCTGGCCCTTACGGGCGGGAGGTTTGCCGCTGCTGCTCCTGTTCTTCATAGGCGGCGGCAAAGTCGTTGAGGGCGCGGCTAAAGTCTTCCCGAACCTCGTCGGCCAGTTGGGCGTACAGGGCGTTAAACGCCTGCCAGTAACGGGCTTCTCGCCGGTGGGGAATGAGGCCGTCGAACCAGCCGGGTTGGGCGAGATGCTGTTGTAACTCTTGTGGATCGAAGCGGTGCACCAGCTGCTGTAAGGCCGCTTGAATCCCCGCCAGGATGGCCACCTGGTGGATGCGAATGTCGTCAAACCCCTCGCGCACCGCCTCGACCGCCGGCAAATAGGCTGGATTAGGCGCCCCCAACAGCAGCAGCAACACGTCGTCCACCGCCGTGGGCGGATACACCTTGAGGGGATTGTTACGCACGGCCTGCATGAGGGTTTTATCGACGCCCAACGTGGATTTGATGTTACCCCGCGCCATGAGCACCTCCATCGCGCCCCGCAAGGACAGGCGCAGCATTAAACCCGCCCGTTCCATCATCTGGGCCGGCGGCAACGTGGGCAGTCGGCCCAGGCCCGCCCCCCGTTGAAACGCCGCCAATAATTCCTCGGCGGATAACGCCGCCTCGTCGTCGAGGGCCGTGGCCGCCCGCTGGGGCACCGTCTGTGAAGCGGCAGTTTGGGAAGCGGCGGTTTGGGAAGCGGCGGTTTGCGATGTGGCATCGCCCAGGGAATCGACCAAGGGAATCTCGGCGGTCAACGCGGGATTTTGGGCGGTGCGATTGGCCGCGGTGGGATTTTGCCCTGTGCGCTCGGCGGCGACGGGATTTTGGGCGGTGCGATTGGCCAATTGCCCCGTGCGTTCGGCGGCGATGGGCTGTTCGGCCGGCGGCGGCGCCTCAGCCAGGGTGCTCATGGGCGCTGTGCGCGTATTCACATCCACCAAATCCACGCGAAATCGGTGGGGGCCAACGGCAAATTCATCGCCTGCCGCCAGCAGGTGACTGTGGCCGTTGCCTAAGCGCTCGCGGGCATCGTTCACAAACACGCCATTGGCACTGCTATCGCACAGGAAATAGCCCGTTCCCCGCCACTCGATGTAGCAATGATGGCGCGACAGCTCTTTTTGATCGTCGCTCAACACCCAATCGTTCTCCGACGACCGCCCCAAGGTGATCCGGGTGCGGTGGATTTGGCGGGGGGGCTGTGGCATGTCCGGGCCTGCTAACAGCTCGATAAGCAGCATCATGGGGTTTTCTGCCTTGTTTTCAGTGACCTCAATTGTACACATTATTTTCATGACACCATTGCGGAGGAAGTCCGATGTCGCCCCCCCAACCTGAACTGCTGTACCGCTACCGTCTCGGGCGATCCACCAATCGCGTGGACATTTCGATTGAAGATCAAACCAACACCGTGTCGGGGATCCACGCCGAAATGGGGGTGGATTCTCTGGGCCGTTGGCATTTTATCGACCGCAGCACCAATGGTTCAGAAGTGTTTCGCGATGGGGATTGGCAACCCCTGGTGCTGGGGCCGATTGGTCTCGGGGAACGGCTGCGGTTGGGGTCGCGGGAAATTAGCGTGGATTGGCTCATCGACCAGGCAGAGCGGCTCCAGAACCTGGGCCACCAGCCGCGCACCATGCCGCCCAGTCGGCCGCCGTCCCCCCGCCTGGAAGTGGTGCCCCGAGGCCAAATCACCGAACGCGTTCAAGAACCGCCACTCCAGGGGCGCGCGGCGCCCTATGCGCCCACCGCGCCCACCGGCAGCCATCCGTCGGATCGTCCCTATGGCGACAGCGGGCGCAGCCCCGCCGACGGTCGCCGCGATGAGGGCGAACGGCGCTATTTCCGCGACCCCGACACCGGCGCCATTCGCCCGGAAGGACGGCGATAAATGGTCATGCAAGCGGCCTTGGTGGGCGGGGTTTGGCTGGTATCGCTGATTTTGATTTATCTGCTGTGCGCCGTGAGTGGCCCCACCGGCCAATTTCTCAGCCCCCTGCTGTTGGGTGTGGATGCGACCCAGCTCACCCCCTGGCCCCTGCCGTTTACCGTGGGTAGCCTGGCTTGGCTGACCTTTGTGGCCGGTAGCGTCGAGCTCTGGCAGGGGGTGTATCGGCTCCAACGCCACCAAACCCTGTTGGATCGGCGACTGCTGCCGGAAGACCCCACCACGGTGCTGACCCCCACCGACGCCGGCCAACTGTTGAAGTCGCTGCGCCTGGCCCTGCGCGATCAAGAAACCACATGGCTTTATCGCCTGGTGCAACGGTTGGTCTATCAATTCCAAAGCACCCAACAGATTCACGCTTGCCAAGGGCAATTACAGCTCAGCTTGGCGTTTCTCGACGAAGAACTCCGCCAGCCCTACGAAAACCTCACCACACTGGTTCACGGCTTGAGCTTGCTGGCGGTCGTCACGGCGTTGAGCGGTCTCTTATGGATGCTTTATTCGCCGACGACTGAAGCGTTGAACGTCGCGTTGGGCCAGTCACTGGGGCAAGCCGCGTGGATTTGGGGCCTCGCCACCGTGTTGGCCCTCGGGGGCTATCAGCTCCATCAGCGAGAACGCCGATTGCTCAATCGCACCGGCCAATATTGTTTGGATCATCTGCTCAACCGCTTTTTCGTGGAGCGCCCGTGAAACGCGCCCTCGCCAGTCTTTGGGGGGCGGCGGCGGTGTTGATTGGCGTGGGCGGGGTTGGCCTTGCGTTACTCCCCCGAGCGACGCCCGCACCGGTCATCGCCCCGCCCCCAGTGGCGATTCCAGAAGCCCTAGCGCCCACCGCCCCCGAGGCGGGCGCCGCCCTGGCGTTGGCGATCCATTGGGAACGCCAGCCCGAAGCCCTCATGACGGTGCATCTCAAAGCCCTGGACGGCGCCACCCTGTCGCCCACCCAACTTCAGGTATGGGCGGGCGGTTTGGTGTGGTGGCAACCCGCGCTCTCGGTGGGTCGTTACACCCTGCTGGCGGAGCTGACCGACCGCTATCCCCAACCGATCACGGTGTATGGGGTGGTGTTTCACGGTCGCCAGTCCATGCAGCTGCCGGTCACCGTGGTGTTTACGCCCCGAGAGCTGGTGCATTTGGCGGATTTGGTGATCGATCCCCGGGGCCGCGCCACCCTGTTTCCGCCGCCGAGCTTGTAACGCCTGCGCTTGTCCCTGGGCCAGGGCTAGCGCTGGCTCGCCAACACGATGCCGCTGGCAATGCACGCGATGCCCACCCCGTGGAACAGGGCCCAGGTCTCGCCCAGCCAGCCCACCGCCAAAAGACTCGTGAACACCGGTACCAGGTGAATAAATTGCCCCGCCCGCCCCGGGCCCACCAGCTCAACCCCGCGGTTAAAGCAGAGATAGG
>DAIUCA010000191.1:677-4157 GCA_036846405.1 Candidatus Competibacteraceae bacterium | reverse complement strand
AAGCATGCCGCCAGCGTTCAATCTGAGCCAGGATCAAACTCTTCACTTGATTCAAGTCTTAAAAACTGCTGGTGACCATCTTGTGGTCTGCTCTCGTCGAGCATCCGCACAAACTACCTTTACTTGCTTGCTTTTTTAACGAACTGACAGCTTCTTGGCCGTCTTCAAATGCTTTCGTTGGCAACCAACGAGGCGAAAGATAGTAAACATCCCCAATCCCTTTTGCAACAACTTTTTTGATTCCTTCAAAAACTTTAAACCTGGGTAGTGTGGGATTCGAACCCACGACCAATTGGTTAAAAGCCAACTGCTCTACCGCTGAGCTAACCACCCTTTGGAGGACGCGCAATCTAGCAGCGATTTCTTAAAATACAACCCTGAACTAGCGACTTTCTAAAATATGAGCACAAAACCACACACCAAAAACCATAGCAGACGCACTTATAAAACTCCCTAGGGAAAGGGTCGCTAAACCCGTCACACCCTGTCCTACACTACACCCCAACCCCAGCACGCCTCCGATTCCCATTAAACCACTGCCTAAAACCATCATTAGAAGTTCGCGCCGTTTGGGAATTTGCTGACAGGCCCATTGCTGTCCTAACGCACCAAATATCGCAGCGCCCATCACAATCCCTAACACAATCACCATACCGATCGTTATTTGGCGCAATTCGAAATGTTGCACCCCCCAATTAATCGAATCACTGAGGGGACTCACAAATGTCAGCGACTGCGTTGCTACTCCCCAAGATGGCGACAAAGCAAAATCATTTTCTAATTGCCACTCCTGTCCCCAAACTCCTCCCGTCAGCCACCAAATGCCTACAATTGCAAATCCCAACCCCCATCCTCCCATCGCTTCGCGGTAGCGTCGCCAGCGGCGGTAACGCCAAAGCATGCTCAAACCGCTGATCACACCCAGTCCTACTATCCATAACGTCGGTATACCTAGGATTGCCTCGAGATCTCCGCCTGTCCCATCACCGCGAACTATCTCGAAACGCACTAATGAAATCCAAGGCCAAAAAATCCAGTCATACAGCCCGTTCTGCACGACCCAGCTGCTCACACCAATCACCGTAATTACGATCAGCGCCCGCACACTTCCTAATCCCAAATACACGAGTTGACGGCTGGGGCAGCCATTCGCCAAAAACATCCCCACACCAAATAGTAGCCCGCCCACCACATGGCGCAGGGGATAGATCGTCGGATTTAGATAGGGCGGGCGCGTGTCGATCAACAACACCCCGCTCTGCTTAAGCCATTCGACGCCCACCATGGCCACCATTAACGCCATCATCCACGCGCCCAGTCGCGCTCCGCCCCCCAAAAAACAGCCTTCGATCACTGCTCCCAAGGTACAAAATCGGCTGTACGCCAGCGCGTAACCCAGGAATAGCGATAATCCAAACGCCACGCCGAAAATCCACGCCGTCGTACCGCCAATCATCCCGCCTATTCCCCCAAACGCTTGAGCCGCTGCTCGGCCCGTTGGCCCGCCGGCGTCTCACCAAACTGTTCCACTAACTGGCGATAGGCCTGCTCCGCCGCCGCCTTCTGTTCTAAGGCTTCGTAGATATTTCCCAACCGCAACAACGCCAGCGGCATCTCCGGCGCTTGGCTGTGTTGATCGCGCACTTCGATCAGCACCTTCTCCGCTTCCTCAAACTCGCGGCGGACGTAATGGGCCTCACCCAGCCAATACAAGGCCTCCCCACGGTCGCGGTGCTGCGGATAACGATCCACAAACATGCGCAACTGCGTTACCGCCACCTGTGTCTGGTTATCCCGCAACGCCTGTCGCCCCGCGTCGAGCTCTTCTCTGGCCGTCGCCAATTCCACCACCAGCGGCGCCGCCGTCGTCGGCATTGGCGGCAATGTCCCCGAAGCTGGTGGCGGCGGCAGTTCAATCGCCGATGGCACCTCCTCGATTACCACCCGTTCTTCCCGTTGGCGCTCGTAACGCAGTTGCTCGACCTCGCCCCGCAAGCGCCGCACTTCTTGCTCCAATTGCTGCACCCGCGTGAATAAATCGAACAGCACATCTCGTTGGGTCTGCGCTTGGGCAATCCCCCCCCACAGCAATAAACCCACCGTCCAACCGCGATTAATAAACAAGTTCTACACGCCGATTCAGACTGTACGCTGACTCGTCTTGACCCAACTGCGCCGGGCTTTCTTCGCCAAACGACACCACTTGAATCTGAACCGCCGACACGCCCAAGGTCACCAGATACGACCGCACCGCCAGTCCCCGCCGCTCGCCCAAGGCAATGTTGTATTCCCGCGACCCGCGCTCATCGGTGTGCCCTTCTAAAGTCACCGTGCGCTGACCGTTTTCCCGCAAAAACTGCGCGTGCCGCTCTAAGGTGGGCCGCGCATCTGACCGAATCTGGTCGCTATCAAAATCGAAGTAGATGAGATTTTCCCGCGCGCCCATGCCCCCAAACGGCCCACTGCCGCCCGTCGTCCGATTGGGCGCGTCGATTGATGCCACGCCAAAGGGATCGCCACTGCCGCCACCCGACGACGCGAAAGGATCGTTCCCAAAGGGATCGTTCGACGACGACATTCCAAAAGGATCACCTTCCGCTAGCGGCGTTGTATCCGCCCCTGGCGTTGCGCCATCCGTCGGCGGCGCCGTCTGACAGCCCGCCAACAACACCACTAACCCCAACAGATACCACCCTTTCATCATCAAATACCTCGTCAACAGTTGTTTCAATTTCAAATCATTACCGCAGGTTCTTAACCCACGCCGGTTCGCGTACATCGTCGCCCTGCACCACCAAACTCTGGCGCACGCGCCCATCCACCGATACCACCCCCAGCCGTCCCCGCCCATTCGCGTACAGCACAATTTGACTGTTCGGCGCAAAGCTCGGCGATTCGTCTAACGGCCCGTTAGTCAACACCCGCATCCGCCGCGTCGCTAACTCCATGACGGCAATCGAAAATCCCCGATTGCCCCGATGAACAAACGCCACATAGCGACCGTCCGGCGACACATTGGCCCGCGCGTTGTAGTTGCCTTCAAACGTTAAGCGCGTCGGTTCACCGCCATTCGCGCTCACGCGATACAGCTGCGGCGATCCCCCACGATCCGAGGTGAAAATCACGCTGTTGCCGTCGGGGGTGAACACCGGTTCGGTGTCGATGGCCGGGTGATTCGTGAGCCGCACCAGGCCGCCCCCCAAGCGATACACATAAATCTCTGGATTGCCGTCCTTCGAGAGCGTGACAACCAGCCGCGCGCCGTCCGGTGACCAGCTCGGCGCGCCATTAATGCCTGGCAACGCCGTCGCCACCTGTCGCCTGCCCGACGCTAAATCTTGAATCACTACCTGGGGACGGCGATTTTCAAACGAGACATAGGCCAACCGCCGACCGTCGGGCGACCAGCTCGGCGACAAAATCGGCTGGCCCGACCGCAACACGGCCCGCGGATTGGCCCCATCCACATCGGCTACCGCC
>DAIUCA010000191.1:0-667 GCA_036846405.1 Candidatus Competibacteraceae bacterium | reverse complement strand
AAATATGCCGCCGATTAGCCCCCGTTCCCTGCACAGTCACATAGGCAATGCGCGTATCAAACGCCCCCGCTTCGCCAGTCAACCGCGCATAAATGGCGTCGCTAATGCGGTGGGCCAACCGCCGCAAATCCCGAGGCGCCACTTCAAAGGTTTGGTCGAGAATGACCCGCTTTTGCAACAGATCGAACAGTTGAAATTGCACTTCAAACTGGTTACCCACCGCTTTAACTTCGCCCACCACTAAGTAGTCGGTATTGAGCGCCCGCCATTTGTCCGACGTGATTTGCGCGGCGGTTGACGGTCGTTCCGGATGGCGACTCGGCGCTAGCAGATCAATGCGGCCACTGCGGCCCAGATTGGCGTTCACAATTCCCGACACATCTTCAGGAGGGTTTCCCGTCACCGCGAAAGCCGCTACCGCCGCCGGAATCGCGCCCGTGACCCCTTGAGTGATGTCAATCGTGAGTTCTTGGGCTAGACCACTCTGCAACCAGAGCCCCAAAAGCAGGATTTGCCAGCGAATTTTCAATGCAATATCTCCAGTTAAATCAAATAGTTAGCGCAAAAATTAACGCCCAAGATCAAAACGAAAGTTGAAGTTACTCAGCACCTCACGCGCTTCGCGCGTCGGCGGCATCGGCAAGGGCGAAGCGCGTTTGACCGCCGC
>DAIUCA010000190.1:0-4175 GCA_036846405.1 Candidatus Competibacteraceae bacterium | reverse complement strand
GGCGATGGACCGCCACCGCGCACAGGCCCAGGGCCGCCACCGAGCCAATGGCGCCGGCGGCGTTTAAGGCCAGGTCATAGCCAAACCACGACGGCCCAAAGGCCGCCGCCCCGTAGCCCACCGCCCCCCACAGCCCACCCAGCCCCACGGCCAGGGCGAGTTGCGTTCCATAACCGCCGCCCCACAGCCGCGCCGTCGCCGAGGGCAGCACCAGCAGGGCAATCACCAAAATCGAGCCGACGGTGGTAAACGCCGCCACCAGGGCTAGGGTCACCAGGGCCACCAGGGCCAGGTGGATCCACGCGGTGGCAAAGCCCAGGGTGTGGGCAAACTCGCCATCGAAGGCGGCGAGTTGAAAGGCGCGCCAGCCGCTCCACACGGCGACTAGGGCGACCCCGTTGGCGACGAGGAGCGCTTGGAGTTCGCTTGGCATGCCCAGCCACCAGCGCCATTCCAGGGGCGACCCGTCGGCAATCTCGAGCCACATGACGCCTTCCAGCTGGCCGAAGAGCACGCAGTTGGCGTCGATGTCCACGCCGCGGGCCGCCACCAGGTCGATGAGCACCACGCCTAAGGCAAACAGCCCGGTAAATACCACGCCCAAACTGGCGCTCGCTTCGATGCGTCCCCAGCGGGTGACCAGTTCCCCCAAGGCCGCCGCCAACAACGCCGCCACCGCCGCGCCGCCGAACATGGCGAGGCCCGTGCGGCCACCGCTCAGCCACAGGCCCAACACGATGCCCGGCAGCACCGCGTGGGTGAGCGCGTCGCCCAACAGGCTTTGGCGGCGCAGGGCCAGGAGTTGGCCTAAACCCCCGCAGAGCGTCGCGGCCAACACCGCGCAGGCCAGGGCGGGCCCGTCCACCGGCCAATACACGGGGCTCATGAGGGCGCGTCCACGGGCGGCAGGATCGGGGCATTGGCCGACTGCAACTGGTGCAACCAGCGACGGCGCTGTCGCCAGCGGCGCCACAGACCGGCGACGACGCCCCGTTGGGGCGACAGCAGCAGGCTCGCGAAAAACAGCAGCGTCGCCACCAACACCACGGCGGCGCCGGTGGGGACTCCGCCAAAGCGCGACCACAGCACCCCCAAGGCCGCGGCCAGGCCGCCCACGAGTCCAGCCAGGACGCCCAAGGGGCCCAGGCGGGTGACCCACAGCCTGGCGGTGATGGCCGGGGTCACCAGGAGCGCCACGGCCATCACCAGGCCCACGGCCGGGAGCGCCACCACGGTGAGTAGCGCGGCGAGGGCGGCCATCACCCCTTGGAAATAGCGCACAGGCTGGCCCTGAAGCTGGGCAAAGGTCGCATCAAACAGAGTCATGCCGAATCGCCGCCAGCCGCCCACCGCCACCACCAGCGCGACGGCGCTGGCGACGGCGATCCGCGCAAATTCCTCGTGGGTCAGCCCGGCGGCTTGGCCGAATAAAAACTGTTGCAGCCCGGCCTGACCGGTGGTGGGCCAGTGTTGGAGCGCCGACAGCAGCAGCACGCCAACGGCAAAGCCGCCCCCCAATACCGAGGCAATCGCCGCGTCCTGCGGGAGACGGGTGCGGGTGGTGAGCCAGTGCACCAGGCCCACGGCGAGGAGACCGCTACTCAAGGCGCCCAAGGGCAGCCCGATCCCCCGGGCATCGTTGCCCCAAGCCACATTCACCATGAAGCCCACGCACAGCCCGGGCAGAGTGCAATGGGCCAGGGCATCGCCCAATAGGCTCTGGCCCCGCAGCACGCTAAAGCAGCCGATGACCCCCATGGCGACGCCCAACAGGGTCACCGCCAAGAGCACCTGCGCGGTGGTGGCGTCGAGGACGCCGCCAAAGAGTTCGGCGACCACGACAGTCATTCCAAGCGCCCGCTGTAGGTATCTTGGAGCTGGGCGGTCGTGAGGGTTGTGGCGACCGGGCCATAGCCCCGCAGGGTGCGATTGAGCAGCACCGCGTCGTCGAAGTAGGTGGCGGCGGTGGCGAGGTCGTGGTGGACGCAGACCACCGTGGCCCCCGCGTCGCGCAGCTGGTGGAGTAGGGCCACGATGTGGCGTTCCGTCGCGGCATCGACGCCGGCAAAGGGTTCGTCCATGAGATACAGCTCGGCCTCTTGGGCGAGGGCGCGGGCCAAAAACACCCGTTGTTGCTGGCCCCCGGACAGGGCGCCAATCGGGCGGCGACGCAACGCAGTCAAATCCACCTGGGCCAGGGCGCGGTCCACGGCGTCGCGATCCACGGCCCGAGGACGACGCCACCAGGGCAGGCGACCGTAGCGGCCCATGGCGACCACATCGCCCACGGTGACCGGGAAATCCCAATCCACCTGCTGGCGCTGGGGCACATAGGCCACCCGCTGGCGCACCCGCGAGAGCGGTTCACCGAAAAAGCGGGCGCCGCCGTGGAGCGTGGGTAACAGCCCCAAACTGGCTTTGAGCAGGGTGGATTTACCGGCGCCGTTGGGGCCGACAATCGCTGTGAGACTGCCCATGGGCAGGGCTAGGGACAGGTTCCACAGGGCCAACTGGTCGCCATAGCTCACCGTGAGCCGTTCCACGGCGAAGGCGGCGGGCAACGGCGACAGGGGGTTGGTCGCGCGGGTCTGGGCGGTGGTCAAGACGCGGTCGAGAGACGCATTCACGGCAGGCCCTGCAGACGCTGTTGCCAACCCAGGGCGGGGGCATCACCGCCCAAGGCGCGGACGATGGCGGTCGCGTTGTGGTCGAGCATGCCGAGATAGGTGCCGGTGTACTCCTCGGCGGGCCCCATGGCGTCGCTAAACAGGGGGGCGCCGAGGGTGACCGGCTGGCCGCGGGCGGTGGCCCCTTCGATGAGGGCCTGAAACTGGCGGGCATTGACGCTGGTTTCGGCAAACACGGCGGGAATGCGACGGGCGACGATCAGCTCGATGAGTTCGTTTACCTGCTGGAGATTGGCTTCGGATTCGGTGCTCACCCCCTGGACCCCGTGGACCTCGAAGCCGTAGGCATCCGCGAAGTAGCGAAAGGCGTCGTGGGCCGTAATGAGCACGCGGCGGTCGGCGGGCAGCGTCGCCACGATGTCCCGAATATAGCCATCCAGTTGGGCCAGCTGGTCGTCGTAACGGGCGCGGTTGGCGGCGAAGGCGGCTGCGTGCTCGGGATAGACCGCCGCGAGGGCGGTTTCTAGGCCGGCCAGGGCCAGGCGCCAGCGGCCCACATCCATCCACAAATGGGGATCGTATTCCCCCGGATAGTCTTCCGAGGCCAGGCGTTGCTCGGGGGGCACCGTATCGCCCACAGCGATGACGGGTTTTTGATCCGCCAGGCGGGTGAGCGTGTCGGTCATGCGACCTTCCAGGAGGCCGCCGTTGTAGACAATGCCGTCGGCTTGGCTGAGGGCGACGGCGTCTTGGCGGGTGAGGCGGTAGGTATGGGGGTCGATGCCGCTGCTTAGGAGCACGGTGACCGCGAGTTGGTCGCCGGCCAGGGCCGTGAGGAGATCGCCCACCATGGCGGTGGTCGCAATCCATTGGGGACGGTCGGCGGCGGGCGCGGCCCAGCGCGCGGCGGGCTCGGGACGGCCTGCGGGGCGCAGCAAGAGCGGCGAAAGGTCGGCGCGCACGCGCGGCAAGGAGGGCGCCGGCGTGGTCCGGGCGGCGGTCGGCGCCGCGCGTGGCGCCGCGGCAGACTCGGCAGGCGGCAAGGCGGCCGGGACGGCCTCGGCCGGCGCAGGGCAGGGGCGCAGCGGCCGCGCGGTCTCTGCGACGCGCCGCCAGAGCGCGCGCTCCTCCTCGGTCAGATGTGTGCGAGGGGCGCGCCGTTTCATGGCACGCACCTGCCCCTCATTCGCCGGTGGCCACCAGCGTCCAGTTGGGGTCGTTCACACCCATCCGTCGTCCGAAGGTCCAGACGTCGGATTCGCGCCGCACCTCGTTGGGGTCGCCCTCGACTACGGCGTTGGTGGCGTCGCGCACCACCGAGATCAATTCGGCCGTGAAGCGGATCGCGATCTCGGCCTCCCGCGTTGAGGGGTCGAAACGCGCGTCCACGACGCGGGCGTCGCGCACGCCGACGAACTTGGCCTCGACAACCAGCCCCTGCGCCTTGCGCGCGCTGATCGCCTCGGCGAAGCCGCCGTAGACGTCGGGGGCAAGGAAGCGACGGAGCGTATCGAGGTCGCCGTGCTCATAGGCCATGAGCAGCATCTC
>DAIUCA010000189.1:0-4269 GCA_036846405.1 Candidatus Competibacteraceae bacterium | reverse complement strand
GCCAAGCCCAAAGCGGCTTCCCCCACGCAGCCGCTCACGCAAATCCAATCGCCGGGGCGGGCGCCGCTGCGCCGCAGGGCGTGGGGCGGCGAGACAAACCCCACGGCTTGAATGGTGATGCTCAAGGGGCCACGGGTGGTGTCGCCGCCCACCAGGGCCATATCCCATTGATCGGCCAGGGAAAATAGGCCATCGGCGAAGGCGGCGAGCCACGGGATGTCTGCCCGGGGCAGCGTGAGGGCGAGGGTGAACCAGGCGGGGGTAGCGCCCATGGCGGCGAGATCGCTGAGATTCACCGCCAGGGCCTTGTGGCCCAGGTCTGCGGGCGGGACATCCGCGAAGAAGTGGATATTTTCCACAAGCGTGTCGGCGGTGATGGCGAGTTGCCGACCGTTGGGGGACACCAGGAGCGCGGCGTCATCGCCAATCCCCAAGGCAACGTCCTGGCGCAGGGTGGGTCGGCGAAAAAAGCGGTCGATGAGCGAAAATTCCTGAGTCATAACCCACCAGAGCGAGGGGAACAGCGCCATAAGATGCCCGAAAATGTGGCTTTGTTGGTTTTCTTCCCCAACGCTGGGGGCCGGATGGGGTGGCCTGAGGGGTGATCGCGTGTAGAACTTTCCTGCACCGTCCCGCAAGTAGTCGCCCACAAAAAAGCCCGCCTCATCGACGGGCTTCGTTTATCTGCACTTCTAAAGCGTGAGGATTACGGGGAGTGCGAAATCGGGCAATGACAGCATCTTGAACTTACTGGGTTCGGGGAGGGAAAAAGCATGAACCGTTTAGCACCATCGATTATCAGCCTCGCGATGGAGAACCCTCGGGAGACAGCTGTGCGGCCAAACGCCACACCGCTTTGGAATAGGAAGCCGTCTCATGAGTCGGCGCGACCCCGTCGTAAGGCCATTCCTCGGGAAATTGCGCAACCAATGCCTGCAACCCCATCGCCCGCAATCGCGAATTGGCGAGGAGCGCCACCTCCAGGGCGGGGTCCTCTCGTCGCTTGATCGACAGCAAACACGCCAACACCACGATGTCGGCCTGAGTATCGCGGGCGAGGGCGTACAGCCCCTTGCCCCGAGGCAGCAATTTCGCGAGGTAACTCCCCTCTCGGTCACAGCGGTTCTGATAATACTCAGAGGGTCGCGGATCGCGGCCATCCAGCAATCCCGCTCGCAATAGCTTTGGCCCCGCCTTGGCGTGACGGATGAGCGTCGCCCAGTCGTCGGGTTGCCGCCGATAAGCCGAGAGCAGCGCGTCATCCGAGTCGAAAATGTCTGTCGAGACATTCGCCAACGGCGCGGAGGGCAGCAGAACATTCGCCACCGGCGCGGGGGGCAGCAGAATATTGGGCGGCATCGCTTCATCGAATTGCGCCAGCCACTGCCGCGCCTGTTCGATCTGGGCTTTAGGAACCGCAGGACGGATTTTGCCTCGCCCTGGCGTTCGATGGCGGCGGTGATATTCCCGAAGTGCCGCTTCGCGCACAGAAGTCGCCTCATCCAAAGTCAACAACACGATGATTTCCTCCGATACGTAATGGGAACGGGCCAGGGGTTCGCGTTCGCGCAGATTTGGACTCCCCAACAGCCGCCGTGCGATCGATGTCGAGATCCGAGGATGCATGGCAATGCGGCGGTTGAGATGCGACTCGGTGTCACTCAGCATTTTTTCGAGGATATCGGGCGGCGTATTGGGATGAAGCGCCAGGTCGTGTACCGCCGAATCCCCTTCGCCAAATCGCCGCATCAACAAACTCCACAGGAGGCGCAGCACAGATTCGTCCGTGTGGGGGTTTTGAACGAGGGCCGTATCTGGAAACCACAAATCGTGACGACAGATCGCCTCATACAATCCGGGTACCTCCAGCAAGCGTGCCGCCAGCTGCAGCAGCGCCGAGTTCTCCGTCACTTTTAAGACAATCTCCAGTACAAACAACGTCTTACCGAAGGCAAGGGGATTTTCGAGCTGTGCCCACATCGCCTCGACATCAAAGGGTTCCCCGGAGAGGGCCGTTCGCATCACCGCTTGATCTGCAGCGGACAAGCGCTGCAACCGATGAGTAAAGCGCTCCCGCTGTCCTTCAATTTCCAGATCACTCAACGAACAAATCAGTGTCTCGCCTTCCGGCGTGGTGATGGTCAGCATCCATCCTTCTTCTGAATCGGCGTCGTCTTCATCCGCTCCAAATGGCGGTGTTTCGAAAAGGAGCTGGAGGACTTTTTTTGTCGGATCATCGGTCATGTCGACCTCACAAAGCGGTGAGAGAAAAAAACCCGTGTAGAACTCTTTGCAGACAGTCCCGCGTGGGGGTCTGTCGCTCACGCCAAATCGAACAGCAACACCTCCGCCGGATCCCGCCCGTGGAGCGTCGCGGTGTTTTCCCCATCGAGCTTGACACGCGCCACCGTCGCTCGCGGCAACGGCGGGGTTATCTGAATTACTTCGGTTTATCCCAAGAATCCCGCAGGGAAATGGTGCGGTTAAACGTGGGCTGGTCGGCACGATGATCCCAGCGGTCGGCGGTGAAATAGCCCAACCGCTCGAATTGCACCCGCGTTTCCGGCGGGAGGGTGGCCAACTGGGGCTCGCCCTTCGCGTCCGCGAGGCAGTCCACCGAATCCGCGTTCAGATAATCCAGAAAACTGCCCGGCTCATCGTCCGGAAAGGGCACGCGGAACAGGCGATCGTAAAGCCGCACGGTGAGATCGACCGCGCTACGGGCCGCCACCCAGTGAATGGTGCCCTTCACCTTGCGCTCCGCCTGAGGACCACTGCCGCTGCGGGTGGCGAGGTCGAGGGTGCAGTGAATCTCGGCAATCTGGCCGTCGGCGGTTTTCTGCACCGACTCACAGCAGATGATGTACGCGCCCCGCAACCGCACTTCTTTGCCCGGCGCCAGGCGGTGAAAGCCCTTCACCGGCTGTTCCATAAAATCGTCCTGTTCGATCCAGAGTTCGCGGCCAAAGGGCACGGTGCGCCGTCCCAATTCCGGTCGCTGGGGATGATTCGGCAATTCGATGTCGGGAACGCCGTCTTCTGGATAGTTCAGCAACACCAGTTTCAACGGCTTCAGAATCGCCATGACCCGAGGCGCCGTGCGGTCGAGCTCCTCGCGGACGCAGTTTTCCAACAGCGACATCTCGATGACGGTTTCCTTTTTGGTGATGCCGATGCGGCTGCAGAAGTCGCGGATGGCTTCTGGTGGATAGCCCCGGCGGCGAATGCCGGCAATCGTCATCATGCGCGGATCGTCCCAACCGGTTACGTGCCCCTCGGCCACCAGTTGGGTCAACTTCCGCTTGCTCAGCACGGTGTAATCCAGATTCAGACGGGAAAATTCGATCTGCTGCGGATGACAAGGTACCGGTAATTGATCCAACACCCAGTCGTAGAGCGGGCGATGGTCTTCAAACTCCAAGGTGCAGAGGGAATGGGTGATGCCTTCCAGGGCGTCGCTCAGACAGTGGGTGTAGTCGTAGAGGGGATAAATGCACCAGGCGTCGCCGGTCTGCTGATGGGTCGCGTGGCGGATGCGATAGATGGGCGGGTCGCGCAGATTGATGTTCGGATGCTGCATGTCGATTTTGGCCCGCAGCACGTGGGCGCCGTCGGGAAACTCGCCCGCCCGCATCCGTCGGAACAGCTCCAGATTCTCCGCCACCGAGCGGTTTCGATAGGGACTCTCTCGCCCGGGCTCAGTGAGGGTGCCCCGGTGCTGGCGCATTTCCTCCGCCGTCAGGCTCTCCACATAGGCCTTGCCCTGTTGGATGAGCTGTTCGGCAAAGTCGTAGAGTGCTTGGAAATAATCGGAAGCGTGGGCGAGGCGATCCCATGAAAAGCCCAGCCAGCGCACATCGTTCTGAATCGCGGTGACGAATTCTTCGTCTTCCTTAGTGGGATTGGTGTCGTCCATGCGCAGATGGCATTGGCCGCCAAAGTCCCGCGCAACCCCAAAGTTCAGACAAATCGACTTGGCGTGGCCGATGTGCAGATAACCGTTGGGTTCCGGCGGGAAGCGAGTGGTGACCGTAGTGTGTTTGCCAGTCGCCAGATCGTTTTCGATGATTTGGCGGATGAAATGGGTGGGCGTGGGCGTAGCCGACATAAATGCGTTCCGAAAACAGAGGGGTAACCGACGGGGAGCATAGCGGGCTAAATTGCGCGATGTCGCGGCGAAAACGACCGTTGTTCTCCCCCTTTCATTCTCTACGGTGCTTTTTCGATGGAAAATTCTCCCCTATTCGCCCCCGCCCTGCGGGAAAGTCT
>DAIUCA010000188.1:0-4380 GCA_036846405.1 Candidatus Competibacteraceae bacterium | reverse complement strand
CGCCCTCAACGGCCATGCCGTGTTTGAGGCGGTAGCCACCACCCGCGAAGGCCAGGTCGTCGCCGAGCGAAGCACCAACGCCTGGTTTGGGGTAATGGGCCGTTTGGGCGGCACGCGATTTCGCGATCAGCCTCGGGAAATCAATCTCCCCCTGGACAGCGACGGCCCGCGTCCCCAACGGATTCAGATCAACGTGGTCATCCACGGCACCGGCGACCTGTGGATTCAACCGGTGCGGGTGTTCGCGGGCTGGCCGATGGTGCTGAATCGCTTCTGGTTTTCGGCGACGCAGGCCGCACAGATCGCCCAAATCGTCGCTTTCAGCCTGGCGCTCTTGGGGGCAGCGATGGCCCTTTTGTACTGGCGGGGCGGCGCGACAGCGATTCCCGTGCTGCGGTGGCTCTGTGGGACGGGCTTTCTCGCGGGCTTTGCCCTGTGGGCCGTCGGAACCCTGGGACTGTTCTACCATCAGCCCGCCTTGCCTCTGGTGACCCTGGGGGGAACCGCCTGGCTGCTGCTGGCGGTGCTCGCCCAGCTGCTCCGCCGCCGCGCCGAGTCCCTCGCGACCTCGGCCCATTCTTAGCCGCTTACCTGCTTTTTGGAGTGCGTTTCCATGCGTTATTTGAGTACGCGCGGCGGTTTGTCCCCCGCGCCTTTCCTCGACATTTTGTTGAGCGGTCTGGCCCCGGACGGCGGCCTGTCTGTGCCGCAACACCTGCCCACCTTGGATTTGGCGACCCTGCGTCCCCTGAACTATCGCCAGCTGGTCGGCGCGATCTTGACCCACTTTATCGACGACATTCCCGCCGACGAATTACAGCGCCTCATCGACGACACCTACACGGCGGCCGCCTTCGGCGATGACGACATCACGCCCCTCAAGCCCCTGGACGACCACACCTTTTTATTGGCGCTTTCCAACGGACCGACCCTGGCGTTTAAGGACATCGCCATGCAGCTCATCGGCCAGCTCTTTGAGTACACCTTGAGCCGTCAAAACCGCACGTTGAATATTCTCGGGGCCACCTCCGGCGATACCGGTTCGGCGGCGGAATACGCCATGCGGGGTAAATCGCGGGTGCGGGTGTTCATGCTGTCGCCGGCCGGGCGCATGTCCGCGTTCCAAGTGGCCCAGATGTACAGTCTGCACGAGGCGAATATCTTCAATCTCGCCGTGGACACCGTGTTCGACCGCTGTCAAGACCTGGTGAAAGCCGTCAACCAGGACGCGGAGTTCAAGGCCCAATACCGCATCGGCGCGGTGAACTCCATTAACTGGGCTCGGGTGCTCGCCCAGGTGGTTTATTACTTCAAAGGCTATTTCGCGGTGACCACCCAAAACGACGAGCGGGTGGCGTTTTCCGTGCCGTCTGGCAATTTCGGCAACGCCTATGCGGGCTATTTGGCCACCCAAATGGGCCTGCCCCTCGACCTCATCGTGGCCACCAACGAAAACGATGTGCTCTGCGAGTTTTTCCGCACCGGCCAGTACCGGGTGCGGCCCGCCGAGGGGGTTCACGCCACGTCGAGCCCCTCCATGGACATCGCCAAAGCCTCCAACTTCGAGCGTTATATCTATCACCTGACCGGCAATGACCCGCTGCATACCGCTGAGCTGTGGCGCCAGGTGGAACAGCAGGGGGGCTTTGACGCCCACGCAGCGGGACTGTGGCCGGCGGTGCAGGCCAGCGGGCTGCGGGCCGGCAGCAGCCACCACGCCCACCGCCTAGACACCCTGCGCCAGGTCTATCGGGACACGGGCCTTGTCATCGACACCCACACGGCGGACGGCCTCAAGGTGGGCCGCGAATGCGCCGCGCCGGGCCAAAAACTCGTAGTGCTCGAAACGGCCCTGCCCACCAAGTTTGAAACCACCGTGAAGGAGGCCCTGGGCTTTGTCCCCGAACGGCCGGCGCATTTGCGCCAGTTGGAAGATCAGCCCCAGCGGTTCACCGCCTTACCGCCGGCGGTCGAGCCGCTCAAGGCGTTTATTGCGCAACACGGCGGGTAGTGGTCGTTGTCACCGCGGGCGCTTTACCCACGGGTCGGCGGGGCCAAGGCAGCCGCCATGCCAGTAAAACCAGTAAGGCGGCGGCGTACATCAGGGGTTCGGTCAAATCAATCTTGACCAGCCAGGCAAAATGCACCACGCCTAACAGGGCGGCCAAGTAGCTTAAGCGGTGCAATCGCCGCCAATACTTACCCAAAGCCTTCATCCACGCCTGGGTGGAGGTAATCGCGAGGGGAATCAGCAGTAAGAACGCGGCGAATCCCACGGCGATGTAAGGACGCTTGGCAATGTCGTCGAGGATGTCGTTGAGCACCAATCCCCGTTCTAATCCTGAATAAATGGCGATGTGAAGGCAAAGATACGCAAAGGCCGCCAATCCCAAGGTGCGGCGGCTGCGAATCCATAGCGTCCAGGAAGTCATGCGCCGTAAGGGCGACATGGCTAGGGTGAGCAGTAAGAGCTGTAATCCCCACAGGCCGGTGGCCTGCAACACCCATTCCACGGGATTTGCGCCCAAATCCACGAAAAATAGGCTGAAAAATGGCAACCAGCAAAGGCCCCAAATAATCCATTGCTCCCCGAGTTTCCCCGATTTTGGCGACAATCGGGGGGATAGGACGGCTTTCATGGGTTTAGTAGTACAAAGCGAGATTCATCCCGCTGTAGAGGGATGCCACCTGTTCCCCATAGCCATTGAAGGGCAACGTGGGTCGCCGAGACGCAAAGAAATGATCGCCCACCAGGCGATGGGTTTTCTGGCTCCAACGGGGGTGATCCACCGCCGGATTGACATTCGCATAGAATCCATACTCTCGAGGCTGCATCTGATTCCAGGTGGCATAGGGCAACTGTTCGGTAAAAGTAATGCGCACGATGGATTTAATGCTCTTAAAGCCGTATTTCCACGGCACCACCAGGCGTAAGGGCGCCCCATTTTGGTTAGGCAGCAGCTCGCCATACAGCCCGGTGGCCAGGATAGTCAGTGGGTGCATCGCCTCATCCAGGCGCAATCCTTCCCGGTAAGGCCAATCCAACGCGCTAGTGTTTTGTCCCGGCAGCTGTTTGGGATCGAGGAGCGTTTGGAACGCCACGTATTTCGCCGTCGAGAGGGGCTTAAATCGCTTTAAGAGCTCGCCCAGGGGAAAGCCCACCCAAGGAACCACCATCGCCCAGGCTTCCACGCAGCGCAGGCGATAAATCCGTTCTTCCTGGGGAAACTGGCTAAGAATGTCCTCGATGGCGAGTTCGCCAGGCGCTTCGCATTGGCCATCCACCACCACCCGCCAGGGGCGAGGCTTTAAGTAGTGGGCATTGGCCTTCGGATCGGTTTTGCCCGTGCCCAGCTCGTAAAAGTTGTTGTAACTGGTGATGTCATCCCGCGAGGTTGGCGGCTCGTCGGTACTGAAGGGACTTGGCGTGAGCGGCGCGATGCGCGTGGTGTCCGCCGTGGCGGTTGCCCCCTGCTGAGACCAGAGCAACCCGCCGGCCAGACCGCCCACCGTGCCTACCGCCGCGGCCGCCATCCAAGTGCGGCGCTGCTGCCACACCGGACGGGGCGTGATCTCGCTAGACGGAATGTCGTGGGGCTTCTTAATCAACATGGTTATTTCCTCAAAATGATGACCGCGTTGGAAACGCATTCGCCCCGGTGGCTCCAACGGTCACATGAAAACCTCCCCACAAACCGCTCTCGATTTTCCGCTGATTCACGAGGTTGTGTTCCATGACGTTTCCCCCTGTCGCCCCGCCGACCGGCCCATTTTCCGATTTTGAAACCGCCAGCCAAGCGGTATTGGCGTTTTTACAGGCCCGCTTTGGCTTTCAACTGTGGATGGTCACCCGCACGGTGAAAAACGATTGGATCGTGTTGCAACGGGCCGACCGCGGCTATGGCGTGACGGCGGGCACGGTATTTCGGTGGACCGACTCGTTTTGCTCCCGGATGGTGCGCGGCGAGGGGCCCACCATGGCCCCCGACGCCCGCGCCGTGCCGGCCTATGCGGCGGCCCCCATTGGGCAGCAGGTGAACATCGGCGCCTATATCGGGGTGCCGGTGCGGCTTGCCGATGGCTCGCTCTTCGGCACCCTGTGCGCTATCGACTCGGACCCCCAAAGCGCGTCCCTGTTGACCGATGAACCCCTGGTGCTGCTCTTGGGAAAGCTGTTGAGCAACGTGCTCGTGGGGGATTTGGCGGCGGTAGAACAGTCGCGCCGACTCATGCGGCTCACCCACCAGGGCATGACTGACCCGCTCACCGGCCTACTCAACCATCAGGGTTGGCATGAATGCCTCGCCATCGAAACCGTCCGACTCCAGCGGTACGGCAGCCCCGCCGGGGTGTTGCTTTTAGAAACCGCCGTTGCCGACG
>DAIUCA010000187.1:0-4431 GCA_036846405.1 Candidatus Competibacteraceae bacterium | reverse complement strand
TGGATTTACCGATACCACCTTTGCCATAAATTGCGCACTGACGAAGTTTGGCCATAGTTGCTCTCCTCATTGTGAGCGCGAGGGTTAGAAAGGGGTGAAGTTCGCGTCACAGGAGTAAGAGCAACGGGTGTGCCAGACAATAATTCTCCAATTAAATCAATGATTTACCTAAAAATCATGTATTTGCAGATCGGGAAAGCCGCCGAGTGCGCGTGGGGTATCCCACAAAGCCGTCGGGCCTGTGGGGATACCGACAGCCTCAGCCGAAGTTCACGACCAACAACCCAATCAAGCCCGCAAACAACACGTAGTACGCCGTGGGAATCAGCGTGCGACGCAGGGTCATGCCTTCTTGACCCAGCAGCCCCACCGTGGCCGACGCCGCCACCACATTATGAATAGCGATCATGTTGCCCGCTGCCGCCCCTACCGATTGCAAGGACACAATGAATGCCGTAGACAGTTCCAGACGTTCGGCAACTCCAAATTGGAAGAGGCTAAACATCAGATTGCTCACCGTGTTGCTGCCGGCGATGAACGCCCCTAAGGCCCCAATCGTCGGCGCAAACAGCGGCCAGATGGCCCCCACATTCAGCGCGACCCACTCGGCCATGGCCACCGGCATGCTGCCGTAACCCGCCTCGTTGATTCCGGAGTTGATGTACACCCGCACCATCGGCACCGTAAAAATCAGCACAAACCCCGCGCCCAACAAAATTTTGGTGGATTCGCTTGTGGCTTCAACCAGTTCTTTTACCCGCATCCGATGGAGGAAGAATGTGATCAGCACCACGACGATCATGATGGCGCCGGGTAGATAAAGCGGTGTCGATGTGGCCGTGATGCCCGCCGCGCCAAAAATGTTGGGCCAACTGATCACCAGCGCCGATCTCAACCACGCGCCGATGCCCAGTTCAGGCAGTCGCGACAACACGAGAAACGCCGCCATCAACACATAAGGAGTCCACGCCAACCAAATCGACATGTCGGGCTTGGCGGTGAGACCGTCCAACTTCATCTCTAATGTGCCCATCCAATGACTTGGCCATTCTGAAGCCGGGGCAAAATCCCATTTCTCTTTTGGCACCAAAAAGCCGTTCTTAGCAGCGGTTACGACGATAATCAGCCCCGCTAAAGCCCCCAGCAACGAGGGAAATTCCGGGCCCAACAGCCAGCCCGTGACCATGTAGGGCACGGTAAAGGCCAAGCCCGCGAAAATCGCGAAGGGCGCTACAGCAAATCCCTCGGTCCATGAGCGATTTTTTCCGAAAAAGCGCGTCATCATGGCAATCATAAACAGCGGAATAAATGTGCCGACGATGCCGTGGATTACCGCCGCATTGAAGGTCACCAGGCGAATGTACTCCTCTGCCGACATGCCAGATTGGGCCAGAAAAGCCGTGAACTCGTCGCCTTTCAGACCGTTTGCAACCCCGATAACGATCGGTGTGCCCACGGCGCCAAAGGTGACTGGAGTGCTCTGAATCATCATGCCCAGCATGACCGCCGTGACCGCCGGGAAACCCAGGGCTACCAATAACGGTCCAGCCACCGCCGCTGGCGTGCCGAATCCGGATGCCCCTTCGATGAACGAACCAAACAGCCACGCAATAATGATGGCTTGGACACGACGGTCGTCGCTAATGGTGGTGAATCCATTGCGAATCGCCATCACCGCCCCGGAATGTTTTAGGGTATTGAGCAGTAAAATGGCGCCAAAAATAATGATGAGCACATCAAAAGTAATGAAAAGCCCTTGAATCGTGGAAGCCACCACGCGCATTACCGGAACTTGCCAAATAAAAATGGCGATCAAGGCGGTCATGACATAAATCAGCGGCATGGCTCGTGAGGCAGGCCAATGCAGCCCGATGAGCAACACCGCCACGACCAGAATCGGCAGGACGGCGAATAACGCTTGTAGATCAAGTCCGAAAGTCATCGGAACAGCCCTCTTTTGCTTTGGTGGAAGAAATTAAGACTTGGGGAAAATCGCAGACAACAAGAACTTCTGTACCGCCAGTGGACGGCAACAACAGAAGGGGAATTAAAGGATTGGCGACAGGCGGTTCTGAACCGCCTGTCTGAAGCGCCGAGATTAACGCTTTTTGGGGAGATAGAGATCGGTGATGGTGCCTTCAAAGGCTTCGGCCGCCAGGCCGAGACTCTCTGAAAGGGTGGGATGGGGATGGATCGTGAGGCCCATATCCGCCGCATCGGCCCCCATCTCGATGGCCAGAGCCGCTTCCGCAATCAGATCACCCGCGTTCGGACCAACGATGCCCGCTCCCAGAATCCGATGGGTTTCTGGATCGAAAATCACCTTGGTTAGGCCTTCATCGCGGCCAATCGCTAACGCCCGCCCCGAGGCCGCCCACGGAAACACCCCCTTGCCGATGGGACGATTCTGCGCCTTGGCTTCGAGTTCGGTGAGGCCCACCCAAGCCACTTCCGGATCGGTGTAGGCCACATTCGGAATGACCTTCGCGTCGAAACTCGACGGCAGTCCCGTAGACACTTCCGCCGCTACCTTGGCCTCATGGGTCGCTTTGTGGGCCAACATGGGCTGGCCGATCACATCGCCAATGGCAAAAATATGGGGCATGTTGGTGCGTAGTTGGGAATCGACCACGGGAATAAAGCCGCGCTCGTCCACAAACACGCCTGCTTTGTCCGCCGCGATCTTCTTGCCGTTGGGCGTCCGCCCGACAGAAACCAGAATCAAATCAAAGAGCTGCGGTTCAGACGGGGCATTTTTGCCGTCGAACGAGACCTTCAGACCTTCTTCTAACGCCTCGACGCCCGTCACCCGCGTGTTGAGCAGAATCTTTTCGTAACGCTTTTCCATGCGTTTCTGAAACGGCTTCACCAGGTCGCGGTCGGCCCCCGTCATGAGGCCATCCAGCATCTCGACCACGGTGATCTGCGCCCCGAGGGCGTAATACACCGTCGCCATCTCCAGACCGATGATGCCGCCGCCGATGACCAACATCCGTTTCGGAATAAACGGCAGGGCAAGGGCGCCGGTGGAATCGACGATGCGCGGATCATTGGGCAGAAAGGGCAGTTTTACAGGTTCAGACCCCACGGCAATGATGCACTTCTGAAAGCCGACCACGGTTCGCTGGCCCTCGGCATCGAGAACTTCCAGATGGAAACCATCCAGAAATTGGGC
Organism: Candidatus Competibacteraceae bacterium; assembly: GCA_036846405.1. Classification (GTDB taxonomy): domain Bacteria; phylum Pseudomonadota; class Gammaproteobacteria; order Competibacterales; family Competibacteraceae; genus DAIUCA01. Next base: position 1,256 of record DAIUCA010000187.1, on the reverse strand, counting down.
CGTGCCGCGCACCACCTGCACCTTGCGCTGCTTGGCAAGGCCGTCGAGACCCCCGGTGAGTCGTCCAACGACGCCACTTTTCCAAGTCCGCAGCTGATCCAGATCGATTTCTGGCGGTGCGAATTTTAGACCGTGATGGGCAAAATCCTTGGCTTCGTCGATGATTTTGGCCGCATGCAACAGGGCTTTTGACGGAATGCAGCCCACATTCAGACACACACCACCGAGGGTCGGATTGCGCTCGATCAGCACCGTTTTCTGGCCCAAATCCGCCGCCCGAAACGCTGCCGTGTAACCGCCCGGCCCAGCGCCGAGCACGACAACATCGGCCTGCACGTCCACTGAGCCGCTGTAGGTGCGGGGCGCCGGATTGGATGCGACCGATGCCGCGACAGCACTCGCGGGCGCCTCTGCAATGGGGGTTGGTTTCGCTGTCGACGCCACCACGGTCACCGTCGCGATCAGATCGCCCTGGGACAGTTTGTCGCCCACCTTCGCAGTCAACTCGTGGATCACCCCAGCGATGGGCGACGGAATTTCCATGGACGCCTTGTCGCTTTCCAGGGTGATGAGGGGGGTATCGATGGCCACGGTGTCGCCGACCTTCACCAAAACCTCAATCACATCAACGCCTTTGAAGTCGCCAATGTCTGGAACGCGCACATCTTCAAGCGCGGTCGCGCCGTAACCACCACCGGCATCCGTTGGCGCTGCCGAACTCGCCGCTGTTCCAGATACCACGGGTTGCGCCGGTTTATCCGACACCGCATCGACCACCTGAATGGTTGCCAGCAGATCGCCTTCAGAAATCTTATCGCCGACCTTGACCATTACCTGCTCGATCGTGCCCGACACGATGGCCGGAATATCCATGGACGCCTTGTCGCTTTCCAGGGTGATGAGCGGCGCGTCGATCTGAACCACATCGCCCGCGTTCACATGGACTTCAATCACATCCACACTCTTGAAATCACCGATGTCTGGCACGCGAAGTTCTTGAATTTGCATAGTTTTTTCCTCGGTGGGTTACAGAATCAGACGGCGGATGTCGCTGAGCAAAATGCCCAAATGACGCACGAAACGCGCGGCTTCGGCCCCATCGATGACCCGGTGGTCGTAGGACAGGGACAGGGGCTGCATCAGACGCGGCACAAAGGTTTTGCCATCCCAGACCGGTTTCGTCTGCGAACGCGTGAGACCCAAAATCGCCACTTCGGGGGCATTAACGATGGGCGTAAATCCGGTGCCGCCGATGC
>DAIUCA010000186.1:0-4441 GCA_036846405.1 Candidatus Competibacteraceae bacterium | reverse complement strand
CACCGCCGTGAGTAGCACGCTAAATGGGCATCGCCGCCGCCGTTTCAAGAGGCGAGTCCAAAAAATTGCCCGCACAGGGCGGGCAACTAAAAATCTCATCGGGCACTCGGGTCAGGTCAGGGCCGACTCGATCTGCTGAAGGTAATTCGCACAGTCCGGCGAACCGACCGCCGAGTAGTTGAAGTTCTTAAATGCGTTGGTGAGCTCGATAAAGAATCGCCGCGCTGCTTCCTTATCTTCAAAGTCGTAGTCGGTTTGGGTGATGCGATACACGAGGTCAAAGGCTTGTTGCTGGCGTTCCAGGGACACGGACGAATCCACCGCATCGAACGCGTCCTGTTGCAGATACACCATGTCCACAAACAACGCTTTCTGATAGGTCACAAAGTCGGCCATCGACACCCCCTCTTCGCCGGTCACCTGCATCATCTGCAGGATGCGGTCGCCCTCGCTCAGGAGCTGGCGCAGGGTTTCCACCCGCGTCGTCCAATCAGCGGCGAGTTGTTCCCCGTACCAGGGTGCGAGCTGTTGCAGATAACGCGACCAGGAAATCAACGGATCTACCGCCGGATAAAACCGTTTGTAGGCCCGCGCGTAGGACAGACCCAAGAAGGTTTTCACCGTACCCAAAGTGGATTGGGTCACGGGTTCTTCGAAGTTGCCCCCCGCCGGGGACACGGTGCCAATCAGAGTCAAGCTGCCCACGCTGCCGCCCGCCTGACGAATCACGCCCGCCCGCTCGTACACGCCGCGCACCGCCGAATCCAAATAGGCCGGAAACGCCTCTTCGCCGGGAATCTCTTCCAATCGTCCCGAGGTTTCCCGCATGGCCTGGGCCCAACGAGACGTGGAGTCGGCGATTAACAGCACGTCGAGGCCCATTTGGCGGTAGTACTCGGCGAGGGTAATCCCCGTGTAAATCGAGGCTTCCCGCGCCGCCACCGGCATGCTGGAGGTGTTGCAGATGATGATGGTGCGGGACATGAGCGACCCACCGGTCTTCGGGTCTTTCATGGCGGGAAACTCGGTAATCGTCTCGACCACCTCGCCCGCTCGCTCGCCGCAGGCCACCACCACCACCACGTCCACCGCCGAAAACCGCGCAATCAGTCCCTGCAACACGGTTTTCCCCGCGCCAAACGGCCCGGGAATGCACGCGGTGCCGCCCTTGGCAATCGGGAAAAAGGTGTCGATGAGCCGCTGGGTCGTGAGCAGTGGCGTATCCGGAAACAGCCGTTCCGCCCGGCGGGTTCGCAGCAGATGGCTCGGCAGTGCGCGGCGCACCGGCCAGCTTTGGCACAGGGTCACCGACTCTTCCTGGCCATTGGCCAGTTTGAGCCGCGCCACTGGGGTGTCCACGGTGACGTTGCCCTGCTGCATCCAGGTGACCTTCGCTACGCCCACCATCCCGAAGGGTGCCATGATTTTGTGGCGCAGATGGCCCTCCTGCACCGTGCCGAGCACGTCGCCGGCCTGCACGGTTTCCCCCACCTGAAGCGTCGGGGTAAATGCCCATTTTTTCTGCTGATCCAGCGCGTCTAACTCGACGCCCCGGGGCAAAAACGTCCCGTGGCTAATCGCTAACTGTTCCAAGGGATTCTGCAAGCCGTCGTACACCTGCCCTAACAGCCCCGGTCCGAGGATCACCGACAGCAGTTCGCCGCTCTGTTCGATGGGATCGCCGACGGCGACGCCTCGGGTGCTCTCAAACACCTGGGCGTCGGCGCGGCGGCCATTCACCCGCAGCACCTCGGCTTTGAGCCGTTCTTTGCCCTCCACGCGGCGGGGAAGCAAATAAATCACTTCGTTTTTCATCAACGTCGTGCCCTCAGCGACTTCGAGGGTGACGAGATCGTCCTGTACAGCGATGACGTGGGCGGTCATGCAGCGCCTCCTAAGGTCGGGGTGGCCGTCGCCGGATAGGCCGCTAACTGCGCAAAGCGCGTCGCCGCCGCCGGGGCCGGTTGTTGAAGCAAAAGCCATTGCTGGGCCAGTTGATACCGCAGCGCATAGGCAAAAACCGCATGAAAATCAAAGAGATGCAGGGCTTGATGGCGGTCGAGAATCTGCCATTGCACGGCGAGCCATTGGCGTTGGAGTGCCCGCGCGTCAGCGGCTCGCAACGCCTGTTGCAGGGGGACAATCCACGGCACGAGTCGGTCCAGCCCAAAGGTGACTTCCGACCAGCGTTGGCGAATCTGCGTCGCCAAAAAGGTGGTGGCCACCGCCGACGGCAGGGTGGGAAAGTCCTGTTGGCGGGCCTTGCGCCGCAGCATCGCCACCACAAGCCGCGCCTCGGTCAACGCAGTCGCTAGCGCCGCCAAATCGGCGAGATCGTCGGGCACAGACGGCGACGGCGACGGCGGTTGCAGGGTTTTGGGCGTGCCGAGATAGGCCAACAACGCGTCGAATAGGGGACGGTCGTCGGCATCGAGCAGATTAAGCCGCGCCTCAAACCGCAGCTCGGAAAGCGGCAGTTGCTTGAGTTTCGCCAGCGGCGGCAGTCCCGGAAGGCTCGCCATCAGCGTCACATAGGCGTAGGCGTCGCGCATTAGCGGACGATGCCTTCCAACAGGGCGCGAAATCGCGGTTGCAGATGGGCCAACAGCACGGCCGCAATGGTCTCGTCGGTGAGTTCGATTTCGATGCCTTGGTCTCGCAGGATGAGCTTGATGCCCTTCTGCAAGTTGTCATCGACGCTGAACGTGACGCCGGTTTTCAATAAATCCCGCGCCGTGAGCCGCACGAAATGGGAAAGCGTGCCTTCGGCGAGTTCTTCCGGTCGCTTGCTGAGTTCTTCAAGGCCAATGGCGTCCTTGGGGAGCAACACCTGAATGTCGGCAGCCCCTTCTAATTCCGGACGCACCTGGGCGGCGACTTCTAAAATTAATCGCTGCAACAGCTCGCGCTTTTCGGTTTCTTCGCCCACCAGGCGCTGCACTTCCCGAGTGAAGCGGCTGATGAGGGTGTTTTTGAAGTTCAACAGGGCATCGCGGGCCGCCTGTTGCAAGGCTTCGCGGCCGGATTGGGCGAGGCGATCCGCCTCGACTTTCGCCCCCTCCCGCAGCTTAATCGCCTCGTCTTGGGCCTGTTCGAGGATGAAACGGGCGCGGGCCTGGGCATCGACGACGATTTTTTCCGCCGCTTCCCGCCCGGCCTGTACGCCATCCAAGCGGAGCTTTTCGATGAGCGCGTCGACGCCCGCCGAGACCGGATGGGCCGCACTCATCGGGGCAGACTCCCGCTGATGACGATGGCGAAGATGAACGCGAACACGGAAAAGCCTTCGATGATGGCGGCCGGTGCTAGGGAAAAGCCGAAGATTTCCGGCTTGGTTTTGGCGGCTTGAATCGCGGCGGCACAGCATTGGCCTTGGCGAATCGACGACACCATCAGCGCAATCCCCGCCAATAAGCCGATGCCAAACAGACCGGCGGCGGTGGCAGCGGTGAAGTCGGGCCGATTAAGGGTGAACATGATGACGATGCCGTAGATGAGCTGGGACGAGGGCATGGCCGACACCCCGATGTAACGGCCATAACCGCCGTCGGCATCGAGCATGGCGCCGATGGCGGCTTGGCCGGCGATGGCGCAGCCAATGCTGCTGCCCACCGCGCCGAGGGCCATGGGGGCGTAAATCCCAATCCAGCCAAGTGCAAGGACGAGTTCGTTCATTGTTCAGATTCCTGTTTAGCGAAGGGCTTAAAGGGATGGCCTTCTTGCGTAAGGCCCCAGTTGAAAAACTCGATAAAATTCAAACGCAACCCGTGGACAAGGCCACTCACAATCCCCAGCACGATGTTGACGGTGTGGCCAAACAACAGCACCAAAATCGCTAGCAACAGCCCCGGCCCGGGCAGCGCCTCGCTCACTTGGCGGGCTAAGTCGTTAAACGTGATGGCGAGTTGGGCGCTCGCGAGGCCCAAGGCAAACAGCCGCAGATAGCTCAACACGTCGCCAAACACCTTGGTGACATCCGTGAGGGCCACCAGGGTCGCGAGGGCCTGGTTCATCGGCCCGGTTTCGCGAACGGCGGCGGCGTAGCCCACCAACCCCAAGCCCACCACCAGCAATAGAGCGCCAAAGGGGTGGCCGAAATACAGGGTTAATCCCCCGAGAATGGCTGTGATCCAGCCAATCGGCCCGCCATTGGCCGGCCAGGGGCGCAGCTGATAGGCCCGATAGCCATTCGCCACGATGAGATGCAAGCAGCCGATGATTACGGACAGTTGCAGCATGAAGGCTTGGTCGTTCATGTCGATGAGCACGAGTGCCCCCAGCCACGAGTCGGCCGGCGGCGAGACGCCAAAATAGCTCCCCACCAAAATGCCGTAGCCCAAAGACGCCAACAGCACCACCTTAAATAAGGTGTACAGCCGCAGGGTGCTGGGCTTAGCCCGCAGGGTGCCGCCATACAGCAACAGCCCCGCCAGCAACACCA
>DAIUCA010000185.1:0-4450 GCA_036846405.1 Candidatus Competibacteraceae bacterium | reverse complement strand
GAATTGGGCATCGACCTGGGCGACATCACCGACCGCCTCTTAATCGACGGCTTGGCGCTGTTCGCCGACGCCTTTGACGGCTTGCTCGCCGCCGTCGACCACGCCGTGCAGCGTGCTCGATAAGCTCCTCGCCACCCTGATTTACCCGCTTAACCTGGCGATTTACGCCCTGCTGCTGTTGGGCTACCTCCAACCGCAGCCGATTTACGGGCGTTTGCTGCTGGGAATCGGGGCCATGCTGTGGCTTGCGTCCATGCCGGTGGTGTCGGACAGCCTGCGCGGCGCGTGGGAACGCCGTTATCCGGCCGAACGCGCCGCCGATTTCCCCGCCGCCGATGCCATCGTCGTGTTGGGCGGCGGCATTAATCCGGCATTGCCGCCGCGCTTTCCCTACGCGGATTTGGGGGCCGCCGCCGACCGCGTGTGGATGGCGGCGCGGCTGTACCACGCGGGCAAGGCGCCGCGGGTGATCGTGTCCGGCGGCTTCATTCCCTGGGCGGGTCCCCACGGCTCGGAAGCCGACGCCATGGCGGCGTTGCTGATGGATTTGGGCGTGCCCGACGGCGTCATCCTGCGGGAGGCGGCGAGTCTCAACACCCGAGAAAACGCCGTAAATGTGGCGTCGCTGCTTGCGGCCGAAGCGCCGCCGACGCCGCCCGCGATTCTGTTGGTGACCTCGGCGCTGCATTTGCCTCGGGCCGCGGCGTGCTTTCGGGCGACGGATTTAGCCATGGCCATGACCGTGGTGCCGGTGGCTACGGACCACGAGGTTACCGCCGCCAACTTCCATCCCCTGCGCTTTCTGCCGGACGCCGGCGCTTTGGAAGGCACCACGCGGTTTTTGCGGGAACTCGTGGGGTTGGCGGTGTATCGCTGGCGGGGTTGGGCTAAATAATCCCTTAAACAAGATTTCATGGGATTGCTCGGGCACCTCTCCCCCACGAGGCAAACTTAGGGGAAGTTGTTACACCGTCACACCTTTTGAACAGAGATTCTCCATGACTGCAAAACTGCCTGTAACCCTACTTTCGGGCTATCTCGGCGCGGGCAAAACCACGCTGCTCAACCACATTCTGCGCAACCGCGAGGGCCGACGGGTGGCGGTCATTGTGAACGACATGAGCGAGGTCAATATCGATGCGGACTGGGTGCGCGGCGGCGATGCGGCGTTGAGTCGCACGGAAGAGCGGCTCGTGGAATTTTCCAATGGCTGCATCTGCTGCACGCTGCGGGAGGATTTGATGAAAGAGGTGAGCGCCTTGGCGCGCGAAGGGCGATTTGACTATCTCCTCATCGAATCAACGGGGGTTTCAGAACCCCTACCCGTGGCGCAAACCTTCACCTTTGCCGACGAAGCGGGCCGATCCCTGGGCGACCTGGCGCGGCTCGATACCCTGGTCACCGTGGTGGATGGCTTCAATTTTTGGGCGGACTACGGCTCTTACGATTTTCTGCAAGACCGCGATCAGGCCATTGGCGAGGAGGATCGCCGCACGGTGGTGGATTTGCTGATCGACCAAATCGAGTTCTGCAATGTGCTGATTCTCAATAAAACCGATCTGCTGTCATCAGACGAGCGAGATCGGCTCATTGCCCTGCTCCAACGCCTCAATCCCGCCGCTCAGATCATTCCCAGCTGCTACAGCGAAGTGCCGTTGGACGCCATTCTGAATACGGGTCGCTTTGATCTGGATAAGGCCCAAACCTCAGCGGGTTGGATTCAAGAACTGCAACGGGAGCATGTGCCGGAAACCACGGCCTACGGCATCCAGAGCTTTGTCTATCGGGCTCGACGTCCCTTCGACCCGCAAAAGTTCTACGAGCTGATGCGCCGCGATTGGCCGCAAGTGGCCCGTTCCAAGGGCTATTTTTGGCTCGCAACGCGCCATCACCTGGCCTACACCTGGTCTCAAGCTGGCGGCGCGACCCGCTACGATGCAGCGGGATACTGGTGGGATGCGGTACCCGCAGATCATTGGCCTGAGGATGCAGAGTACCGTCGCGTGATTCTGAATAAGTTCATTCCCCCCTACGGCGACCGTCGCCAAGAACTCGTGCTCATCGGCATCGACTTGGATGTAGCCGCGCTCACCACGGCATTCGACGATTGCTTGATTTCTGAAGCACTGTTTGCCGAGGGCCCCCTGGCATGGCAATCCCTAGGGGATCCATTTCCCCCCCTCAGCCGTGGCGAGGTAGCTGCGTGATTCCCCAAACCTACGAGGCTTGGCGACACTGCATCACCCACGACTGCGGGATTACCCTCACCGCCGACTGGATTCAACAGCGACTGCTGGTGTTACGGGAGGTAAATCACCATGAAAATCAACGGTTTATCCGACTCTATGGCGAAGCGCACTGGCGACGGGTCATCACTTGGTTTGAAAGATCAGCCCAAGAATTCCCATGAATTAGCGGCGGCGTTGCATCGGGCAGCGGCCCGATGCCGCGAGCAGCGCAAGCAGTGGACGCCCCATCGCCAGCACCTATTCACCCTGCTACTGCAAAGCGATAAGCCCTTGAGCGCGTACGAATTATTGGCCCAACTCAACGGGCTGACTGCCCAGTGGCATGGCCCGCCGATTGTCTATCGGGGCCTGAAAAGCCTGCTGGAATTGGGCTTAATCCATCGCCTTGAACACCGCCAGCAATATGTAGCGTGTACCTGCACCACTCAGCCCCATGAGGGACTTTTGCTGGTGTGTACCCAATGCGAGCGGGTTTTTGAGCTACCGACGACGGTGGTAGATGACCTCATTCACGATGTGGTCGCTGCCCAACAGTTTCAGCGCCGCTCGGGGCTTCTGGAAATCAGCGGTCTCTGTATCCGTTGCCAGACGCCCTGACTTTGATTGATTAACTCGCCAAACGCCGCTGAAACAGCCAGGTGGCGAGGGCGAGGGTCACCCCGGCGTAGCTCCCCAACACCGCCAGGTGAAGCGGCCAGGCCTCGGCGGGCTGGTCGGTCATCAGCGGGCGAATGAGTTCAACCGCATGGGCCAAGGGCAACAGATAGGCCAGGGTTTGAATTAATCCCGGCATATTATCGAGGGGAAAATAGACGCCGCTGAGTAAAATCATCGGCGTAATTAACAGGGTCGAATGGTAGAGAAAAAAGTCGTAACTTCGGGCAAAGGCCGTGACGATTAATGCGATGGCCGCAAAGGCTAATCCGGTGAGTAACACCACAGGGATGACGAATAACAATTGGGACGTTAATGCGACAGCGCCCAAGGCGGACGCCACGATTAAAATCGCCAGGCTATTGATGAGGCTTTTGGAGGCTGCCCATAAAGCCTCGCCGAGCACCACATCGAAAATATCCAAAGGCGCGGTGCGCATGGCATCCCAGGTGCGCTGAGTCGCCATGCGGCTGTAGGCGGAATAGGTGCCTTCAAACGAGGCGGTCATCATGGCGCTGCTCGCCACCATGCCGGACGACAAAAACGCCAAATAACTCATGCCGTTAATTTCGCCGACAAAAGCGCCCAAGCCATAGCCCAGGGCCAATAAATACAATAATGGCTCGCCGAAATTGCCCAATAGGGAAGGGATCATCAATTTGCGCCACACGAGAAAATTGCGGCGCCAAACGGCGAATGCGTGCATTTAATCCTCTCTTAAATCGCGGCCCGTTAATTTCACAAATACATCTTCCAAATTGGCGGCCCGCTGCAAATAACGCACGCCCTCAAAATGGCGTAATGCGTTGACTAATTCGGTGGGGTCGTCCACGTAATAAAACCCCGTTTCGCCCACCTGTTCGTGGCGCTGGGCCAACGACCCGTACCGCGCGTGCCAGTCGGCGAGCTGCGGCCCATGCACTTCCACCACTGCGCTTTCGATGTGCCGCGCAAGCAGGGTTTGGGGCGGGGCCGTATCGAGAATTTTGCCGTGGTCCATGATGGTGATGCGGTCGCACAGGCGCTCCGCCTCCTCCATGTAGTGGGTGGTGAGCACCAGGGTCATGCCCCGCTGTTTCAGGCTGCGCAGGCGCTGCCACACCACCTGTCGCGCTTGCGGGTCGAGGCCGGTGGTGGGTTCGTCGAGGATCAGCAAATCGGGGCGATTGACCAGGGCGCGAATCAGCGATAACCGCCGTTGCATGCCGCCCGACAGGGCCGTGATGCGGCTGTCGCCGTAGTTCTGCAGGTTGGCGAACTCCAATAGTTCGTCGAAATACCGCTCCATCTCGACGCCCCACAGACCGAAAAATCGGGCGTAGGAACGCAGGTTTTCGCGGACGGTGAAATCGGGGTCGAGGTTGTCCTGCTGGGGCACCACGCCGATGCGTCGGCGCATGGTTTTGGCCGCTCGGGGAATCGGATGACCGAGCACCGTCAACGTCCCTGTGGTGGGCGGAATGTGGCCAACGACCATCCGCAAAAACGTGGTTTTTCCTGCACCATTGGGTCCCAACAGGCCCCAGCATTCCCCCGGGCTCACGGTC
>DAIUCA010000184.1:0-4457 GCA_036846405.1 Candidatus Competibacteraceae bacterium | reverse complement strand
GGCCGCTTTGGCTTGAGCGGCTTTCGCATTCGCGGGATTGGCGGCAATCGCGTCCTTACCATCATCGACGGCATTCCCATCAGCGATGAGTTTTCCTTCGGGCCTTTTCAAAATACCAATCGCAATTTCATCGACCTGGATTTGATCGAAACCGTGGAAATCGTCCGCGGTCCCGGGTCGGCCCTGTACGGTAGCGATGCCCTTGGCGGCATTGTGTCTTTTCGCACGAAGGATCCCGCCGATTATTTGGGTGTTTTTAACGAAAATTATTACTTATCCGCCAAGGCGGGCTATGCCGGGCGCAATTCTGAATGGCAAGGATCGGCGACTGTAGCGGCACAAAATCCCGAAAAAACCGTGCAAGGCTTACTGGTCTACAGCCGCCGCGATGGTCAGGAAATCCAAAGTTTCGGTGGCCGAGGCGGCATCGGCCCCCAGCGCGAACAGGCCGATCCCCAAGACACCCGCGAAAACAATGTTCTCGCCAAACTCGTGGCGAAACCGTCGGCCAATCAAGAGTTAAAGCTCACCGTGGATTATCTGCGGGGCGAAACGCTCACCACGGCAAAATCTGCCGCAGGGGTCGCGGTGCGCGGGGTCACGACCGACCAACTGCGCGGCGAGGATGACAACGAGCGTTCCCGCATCAGCCTGGCCTACCGCCTCGAAGCGGACACGCCCCTATTCGACAAGGCCCAAATCCAGGTCTATCGCCAGAACACCGACGCATCCCAAGTCACCAAGGAAACGCGGCTCACCGCCAATCCGGCGACCAACAGTTTTCGGACAAGGGATTCAGAATTCGATCAGACCGTACTCGGCGCGAGCGTGCAGCTAGATCGGCAGCTCAGCCTGGGCGGCGTGCCCCATCGCCTGACCTACGGCGCCGAAATCACCCGTTCCGATAGCGATAATCTGCGCCTTGGCAACACGTCAAATGCCAATACCGGCGTGCCGATTCCCGAATTCACCCCATTTCCCAGCAAAGCGTTTCCCGAAACTCGGGGATTAGAAGTGGGCGCGTATATTCAAAATGAGATTGGGCTGCTGAATGATGTGCTTAAAATCACGCCCGCTTTGCGATTCGATTATTTCTCTCTCGATCCCGAAAATAATGACGCTGCGTATTTCGGGGGCAATTTGGGATCGCCGCCGGTGGAAGATTTCGACGATTCGGCGCTCTCGCTCAAATTAGGCGCGGTGTATCAAATTAGCCCGATATGGGGGTTATTCGCCCAGTACGCCGAGGGCTTTCGCGCGCCCAGCTACGACGACGTGAATGTGGGATTTGCCAATATCGCAGGCCGTTATCGCGCCATTCCCAATCCCGATTTGAAACCCGAGAAAAGTCGCGGAGTGGAAGTTGGTGTGCGCGGGGCATCCGCATTAGGCAGTTTGAATCTCAGCGTTTTTCACAATCGCTATAAAGATTTTATTGAATCTCTCACTTTTGTGGGCCTTGATCCGGAAGACGGCTTTCAAGTGTTTCAATCCCAAAATCGGGGGCGCGTGGAGATTTCTGGCGCCGAATTGCGCGGGGATGTCTTTTTAAATCAATGGGTTAATCAACTCGAAGGGGTTCGCGCACGCATGAGCATTGCCTACGCCGACGGCACCGATGAGGAACTGAACGCCCCCCTCAACAGCATCGACCCCCTGAAGGGAATGGTTGGCTTGGCCTACGACGACCCCAGCCAAAAATGGGGCACCGAATTAATTTTTACGGGCGTGCGCCGCAAAACCAATGTGGACGATGTCGTGGCGAATCAATTTCGCTCTTCGGGCTACGGCAAACTCGATTTATTGGGGTACTACCGCTTCGATAAACACACGGTTGTGAACGCCGGGATTTTTAATCTCACCGACCAAAAACATTGGGTGTGGAGCGAATCGCTGTTGGGATTAAACGACCAGGCATCCGCATTAGCGCGATTTACCGAACCAGGCCGTTATTTCAGCGTGTCGTTCAAAACCGAATGGTGATTTTAAGGATGATTTTAATCTCTGCCATTTAAATGCCCAAAAACTTCCTTTTCCATGCCATTTTAAGAGGTGCATTTTATGTTCATCGCGATGAACCGTTTTCGCATTAATGCGGGCTTTGAATCTGCTTTTGAAGACATCTGGCGCAATCGGGAATCTCGTCTTAAAGACATGGCCGGATTTCGCAGTTTTCATCTGCTGCGGGGCGCCAGCGACGGCCAAATCACCCTCTACGCCAGCCACACCATCTGGGAATCAGAACGCCATTTCGACGATTGGCGACAATCCGACGCCTTCGTAAAGGCCCATTCCCAAGCCAAGGCCCCCCAGGGTACCTACGCCGGCCCGCCCCAATTCGAGGGATTTACGGCGGTGATCGAGGAGGTTTAGCCCCGTGAACGCCGTTCTTTTCGAGCGATTTTCCCAATTAAAACAACAACATCCGAGTTTACGGGCTCGGGGCCTGGCCCAGCGGCTGGGCGTGACGGAAGCCGAACTCGTCGCCTGCCAGCCGACGACGCAACTTCTGCAATCGAACTGGCGGGCATGGCTGCACGAACTGGTGGCGGTTGGGCCGGTGATGGCGCTCACCCGCAATGATGCCGTCGTCATGGAGAAAACCGAACCGTTCGAGTCGGTGGAATGCGATAACGACCATGTGGCCGGGGTGTATGGCCAAGCCATTGATTTGCGTCTGTTTTTTGGAAGTTGGCGCCATCTGTTTTTTGTGGAGGGCGAACGCCCGAGCTTCCAGTCCTTCGATCGTTTTGGCGTGGCAACGCTGAAAGTGTTTGCCGTTGAGGGAACGGAGGTCAGTGTTTTTCGCCGCCTCGCCGACGCGCTTCAGATGTCTGAAGATCAGAAGCCCGCCGCCATCGAGATCGAACCGACCACGCCGGCGGCCCCCGCGTCGACCGCGCAACCCGACTCGGCGACGTTCAATCGGGCCTGGCGCGAGATGACCAGTCCCCACGATTTTTTCTCGCTGCTTCAACGGTTTAGCGTGTCGCGCATGACGGCACTCCACCTGGCGGACGCCGATTTGGTGTGGCCCATCAGTCCGTTGAGCCATCGGGAACTCTTCGGTTGGGCCGCGGAAACCGCCGCGCCGGTGATGATTTTTGTGGCGAATGGCGGCGCGACCCAGATTCACAGCGGCCCGATTCAGACTCTGAAAACCGTCGGCCACTGGTTCAACATTCTCGATCCCCACTTCAACTTGCATCTGCAAGAGACGGCGATTCACCGCGCATTTGTGGTGCGCAAACCCCTGAGAGACGGCTGGACCACCGGCGTGGAGTTTTACGACGCCCGCGAGCAACTCATGTTTCAGCTCTTCGGCGAGCGCAAACGGGGCGAATCCGAGCCGCTTCCCTGGCGCAATCGCGTTCACGACCTCGCGCAGGTGGCCGCGTGATGGCCAAAACCCCGCTGTTTATCCTCATCGCAGCGCTGTTGTGGGGCGGAATGTCCCTATCGGCGGCGGCGGAACGGCTGATTTCTACCGATGGCGCCCTCACCGAGACCATTTTTGTCCTGCACGCCGAGGAATTTTTGGTTGGCGTGGACACGACGAGCCTGTTTCCGACCGCAGCGACTCAGCTGCCGAACATCGGCTACAAGCGGGCGCTGTCGGCGGAGGGGATTTTGGGGCTGCAACCGACCCGCGTCCTCATCACCCGCGATGTCGGCCCGCCCGCGGTGCTCGCGCAACTGCGGCAATTGGGGGTGAATTTGGTCGACATCCCCCATGAACCGACCCTCGACGGCCTGCGCACGATGATCCGCACCGTCGCCGCTGAGGTTCAGCGCGACCCACAACCCCTATTGCAGCGCCTCGACGATGACCTGCAGCGCCTTGAACGAGTTGTCGCACAACAACAAACAGGGTCGCGCGTGTTGTTTTTGCTCCACGTCGGCGGCGGACAACGGCTGTCGGCGGGAAAAAACACCGTCGCCGACACCATGATTCGCCTCGTGGGCGGGGTGAATGTCACGGCGGTGGCCTTCGACGGCTACAAACCGGTGACCGCCGAGGCCGTCGTGGGGGGTCAACCGGAGGTGATTTTGATGGCCGCGCGGGATGACAAGGCCGTGGACGAGGCGCTGTGGCAACAAACCGACATTGCCATGACCCCTGCCGCCCAAACACGGCGGCGGGTGGCGATGGACGGGCGGCTGTTGCTGGGCTTTGGACCCCGCACGGGCGAGGCGTTATTTGCTTTACACGAAGCGCTTCGCGGCGATGAATCGGCGCCGGCCTACACCCCGTGATGCCCGTGAGCCGCCGCGCGGTCGCCATGACCATCGTGATTCCGTGGCGCTGGGCGATTTTGCTAGGCGGATTGCTGCTGTGCATCGGCGTGAGTCTGGCCAGCGGCGCGATGCGACTGCCCCTGGACACCGTCATCACCGCGCTTCTCACCGGTCAGGCCCCCGATGCCGCCACCAGCGCCGTGATTTTCAATTTGCGA
>DAIUCA010000183.1:0-4492 GCA_036846405.1 Candidatus Competibacteraceae bacterium | reverse complement strand
AAATCGCCAAACTCTGGCTCGCGCCAATTTCTGACCACCCACAAGATGCCCTAGATGGCTTTGGATTAACCCTGACCGCTGTTTGGCCAAACAACTAACCGAGGAGAGTTCAAGATGAAGATGAACATGTTCTATTTACACGCCCTGACCGCGCTGCACGTGGGAACTGGCCAAGGGGTCGGCTTTATCGACCTGCCGATTGCGCGGGAAAAATCCACCGGTCTGCCCGTCGTACCGGGGAGCGGAATCAAAGGCGTGTTGCGCGCTGAAACCTGTCCTCAAGGGTTGGAAAATCCGCGCTTCGGTTCTGATGTGTGGGAGGCGCTGTTTGGCCCCGAACGCATTGAGGGCAACGATCAGAGTTTTGCTGGGGCGCTGAATGTGGGCGATGCCCGGTTGTTGTGTCTGCCCGTGCGGTCGCTGTACGGCACCTTTGCGTGGGTGACCTCGCCGATGGTGCTGCAACGCTATCTCCGCGATCTGAAAGAAGCGGGCGCGACACCGCCGCAGAATCTGCAAGTGCCGACTGTGGCCAGAGATAAGATGTCGACGGTGAGCGACAGCGTTCTGAAGAATGAAAACAAGGTGTATCTGGAAGACCTGGATTTCACGGCGATCGACGGCGCAGCACCTTGGGCGGAGGTCATTGCGACAGCCGTATTTGAGGATGCGACCTGGCAGGACAACTTTAAGAAGCGTCTCGGGATTGTTTCCGATGACTCGTTCAACTTCTTTGCAGAACACGGCACCGAGGTGCGGACGCGCATTCGCATCGATCCGGCGCGGCATGTGGTCGAGAAGGGCGCCTTGTGGACCGAAGAGAATCTGCCCGCCGAAACCATTCTATGGGGCGTGTTGGGCGTGAGTCGGAGCTACAGCAAAAAGGCCGAAAGAATCGAAGATGCACATCTGCAAGCCGTTCTGAAGCCCCAACGGCTGCAAGTGGGCGGCAAAGCCACCGTGGGTCGCGGCCAAGTCATGTGGCGGTGTAACCATGGTTGATGTGAAAGCGACCATCACTAAAAAATCGGATCAGGAGAAAGAGAAAATGCAGACACGTAGCCAACGCGATGCCAAAGCCGTTTATAAGAAAGTAGATGCAGCTCTGCACAAAGATAAGACCTTTCAAAGTGAATACGGTCGCCTCTGCAACCGCTTCCCCGTGATGGTGCAGCAGAATGGCTTGGTTCAGGCCATGGGGTTTGTGGTTGCTAAATCTGAAAATGCCACATTTAGCCAATTTGGCACCGATGTGGCCGATCTTCTAGGAATTGGCAACGCCAGGGATGGCTTGCAGCAGATTCTGCAAGCCGACCTCGTGAAGTATCAGCAGCTCACTCGCCGAGCCCTCGAACTCGCCATCTGGCAACGTCGCTTTGCCGAAAGTCTGCTCGATGTGAGGGAGTAAGGGCGATGCCAGAACTTCAACGCCAGGCCGTGAGAGCGGCCTTTGCTGCACAGCTTCAGAACGCGCCGCAGAATCGCACCGAACGCAATCTCGGTCTGCTGTTCTCGCGGGGTTGTCCCAGTTATCCCGAAAACGCCACCACGCGCGGCGAGGACTTCGCTAAGTTTCTGGAGAATTTGGCGCAACTGCCCGCCCCCGCCTTCTACAAGACCGCTTACGAGCGCTGGAAAGCGCAAATTGCAGGTGTTGTGCAGTGGGAGGGCGAGGTGGACGGACGCTTGTTCATCGGGTTGGGAACGCCCCATGCCATCGAGACCAGCCTGAGTTTTTCACGGCCCTACGGTCTGCCCCAGATTCCCGGTTCGGCGGTGAAGGGCATTACGCGGGCCTATGCAGAACAAAGCAGCCTGCCCAATGACATCCGACATGCCCTGTTCGGACGGGGCGGCGAAGATGATCAGAGTTTGGATGATGCGGGCTATGTGACTTTTCACGACGCCTGGTGGGTGCCGGGGAGCGCGAATAACTGTCCGCTGGCCGCTGAAGTCGTCACGGTTCATCACGGCGAGTACTACACCTCTGAGGGCAAAACGCCCGCCACCGATTTTGACAGCCCGAATCCGAATGCGCAGTTGGCAACTCACGGGAAATTTCTGTTCGCAATCGAGGGGGATCCCCATTGGGCCGGCTTTGCCATGCGCATTCTGAAAGAAGCCCTCGCGTTTCACGGCATCGGCGGCAAGGGGTCGGCGGGGTATGGCTACTTCGGCACCAACACGACAACGGACAGTGCGAACCAAGCAACTCGCGGTGTCAGCAGCGCTGAACCCGTCACGCAGCAGGGCAAAGTCGTTTGGAAAAACGCGCTCGTCGAGTTTAAGAAAAACTCTGGTGACTGGATTATTACCAAGCCTGGGGGGATAAAGGCCGTGACCAAAAATTTTAGCGAAGACAGATTGAGCGGCGGACAGAAAAAGAAACTGCCAAGAAATGAGCTGCGACTCGATGTGCTCGTAGAACAGGAAGGGAACAGCTTTAAGATTTTGCAAATCGGCGATCACAAACTCTCTTAGCTTTCTGAGCCTTCTCCCGCCTTGTCTCACCAATAACCCGAGCAAGGTGGGTTAAAGTCAGCGAACCTTTTTGCCGACAACCGTTACATAGCGTTACATCGGCTTTGGAGCTTCCTGACATGACCATTCGCATCCCCGACGGCGGCCTCCCGCCCCGTCCCCCCACCGCCAGCGTGTCGCGCCTGGCTCCGCCCACCGCGACCCCTGCCACTGCACCCTCGACGCCGGTCAAACTCAGCGCCGACGCCCGTCATCTGCAACAGGTGCAGCAGCAGCTCGTGCAAGACGACAGCGTCAACAGTCGCCGCATCGCCGAGCTGCAACAGGCCATCGACAGCGGCACCTACCGCGTGGATAGCCGCCAACTCGCGCAAAACTTGGTTCAGTTTGAAGGCCAGTTTTAACGCCGAATGGCCAATGTCGATGACGAGGGCGACAACTCAATCGCGAGTTCGTCGCCCTTTTCTATGCGCCAACTTTTTATCCCGCCCACGCCCTGTAATTCGTCTAATGCCCCCTTCAGCGTTCGCCGCCATTCCTTTAATTGCGAGGTCGAGCCGCACAGCTGCTGTAACGCCGGCGCCGACAGTCGATGTTTGCCCACCCCCTGACTCGCTAAATACCCATGCAGCCACCGAGAAACGTCCTTGCGCAGTTGCCGTCGGAGTTCCCAATCAATCGGCGTGCTGCCATCGGCAAACAGTTGAATCAACTTGGGATTCAGCGTGAGCGCATACCGCGCTAACGCCCGATCGCGGTAGAAATCCAGCAGATTTCCCACGTAATCGAAGCGCTCCGTGGAGACCCGCAGGGCACAGGCCACCATCCGCGTGAGCGAATCGTGGAGGCGCTCGTGGTGATCCTTGCCCTTAGGACTGCGCCCAATCGCCTGCAAAAATCCGTAGGCCGTGAACTCGGCTTTTACGCCCAAGCCGCCGTTTTGCTTGGCGATGTCCACCGCCTGGAGCCACACGTCCAGGTCGAATTGGTCGAGTTGCGTGCCCGTGAACGTGAGGGTGAAGCCCGGCAGGGCGGCAATCGGATGATTCTGAAACTGTCGCCGCTGGCCCCGAGGCATCACCCCAAACACCGCCGACCGCAGCAAACACACCGGCGCTAGGCGCTGGACGCCGGGCGTCCACAGGGGCGGCAAGGCCAGTTCCGCCCGCGACGGCGGCGGTTCTAAACCGACAAGTAAATCGCCTCGACGCGGCATCGGCGCGACCACCGGCGGGGGGGGCACCGCCACGGGCGAGGGCGGGGTCGGCGCCGCGTCCAGCGATAGGGGCATTTGGCCAGATGGGGCCGGGGCCTTGGCTAAACGCCGCAGTTGTTCCCGCCGCCGAATCTGCTCAACCAGCTCGGCGGGGGTCTTGATTTGAGATTTGGGGGGTAACGACATGTTTGCAGGCAAATTCCAAAAGTTGTCACGCAGGTGTGACACAGTACCTCGCCAGGTGACCTTTGTTGGGGCACAACTCGTGTGGCGGCACGCCAACAGTTTTGCCATAGTTTCCAAAAAGATACTTCCTTCGAGTTGTTCGGTTAATTTCACTGCGAGGAGTCGAGCGATGCGCCACTCAAGCTGTTGCGTTCCATCCCAACGCGCCTTCTTAACTATCAAAGGAACCCCGTTATGAGTTACCGATTGAGCTGGCTCTGGTTGTTGCTTTGCGTGCTGTGGGGCGGCCAAGCCCTCGCGCAACCCGTCGTGCCGACCGCCATCCTCACGCCCCTAACCACCAGCCCCCAAATCGTGAGCGAAAACGGCGGTCAAGCCCGCTTCACCGTGGTGCTCGATTCCGCGCCGGCAACGACAGAAACCATCATGTTTACGGTGGACGACCCGACAGAAGGCAGCGTCTCGCTCCCCTCGGTGACCTTCGACGCCAACAATTTCGATCAGCCCCGCACCATCACCGTGACGGGGGTTGACGACGCGCTTTTCGATGGCGACCAGCCCTTCGAGATCACGGTGAGCCCGCCCCCGCCCACACCGGGTCTGCGCATC
>DAIUCA010000182.1:0-4494 GCA_036846405.1 Candidatus Competibacteraceae bacterium | reverse complement strand
CATTGCGGGGATCGTTGGGAGAATGCTTACCCAAGGTCACGCCGACCGCCTCGGGTTGCGGCGAGGCACCCGACGATTCCGCCAACGGCTCGTTAATCGACACAAAACCGTCGCACACAGACCGAAATGTCTGGTTCGTGGCGCTGCGGTACGCCGCCCCGATGACCGTTTTGCCGTACTCGTGGAGCTTCTTCGCCAACGCGGCAAAGCCCCCATCGCCGGACACGATGACAAAAATCTCTAATTGCGGCCGCACATGGGCCAAATCGATGGCGTCGATGGCCAACTGAATATCGGCGGCGTTCTTTTTGACGTCTCGCGAAAACCCAAAGACCTGAATCGGGTCGATGCCCAACTCGTTGAGTTCCATTCTCATGGCCCCGAGACGGGGGTCGCTCCAGTTCGCGTAGGCCCGTTGAAGTGCGATGCCGTCCAAGGCGTGACGGCCCTTAATCCCCTGGAGAATCTCCGCCAGGGACAGGGATTCCAGCAGGGCCTGTGGTGCGTGGTATCCCTTGAGCAGATTTTCGATGTCGTAAAAAATGGCAGTTCTGAATGGCACGGTCTGAGATTTCCTATCGCGCTCCAAAGCTGAGCTGGACGAAGTCTATTCGCTAATCGCCTGATAGGTCGCTACCGCCAGCTTGCCGCGTTGCAGCGATCCCACCTGCTGCTGTAGCTCCTGGTGCTGGGCTTGGGCCAGCTGGCGCAGGGCCTGATCCAACGCCAGCACATCCGCCAGTTGCCGCGCCAACTCGTCCACCAAAGGGGGCGGCACCGGCCGATCCAACAGCAAATCCAATTGCGCCTGCCGCGCCGTTTGCACCACGGCCACCTGTTCCCAATCCCCCGCCACGGCCAGGGCATGGGCCTCGGGGGTGAGGGCCAGCAACGCCTCGGCCAACGCCCGCCAATCGGCGTCGCTGCGCGCCGTTCCCAGCCCCCGCGCGTCCATGACCGTTACGCGGCGGACGCGATGGCGTCCCAGCCTTCCTTAACGTTGCCGATGAGCGTGAGCACTTCATCGATCTTGGCCACATCGCCGTCGATGCTCACTTCCGCCAATTTCACCGTGATGTATTCGTACAGCGCATCCAGGTCGGTGGCGATCTGCCCGCCCTTTTCAAAGTCCAGGGCCTCCCGCAGCCCCATGACAATCGCGGTGGCGCGGCCCAGGTGATTGGCTTTCGCCACCAAATTCCCCTGTTCAAACGCCAGTTTCGTGCATTTGAGCTGGTTGACCGCCCCCTCGAGGAGCAGCTGAATCAGCTGGTACGGGGTGGCTTCGGTGATGGCGGTGTTCTGCACCTGTTGGTACTGCTGAAGGGGATTGCTCATGGACATGTCCTCAGATCGGAAAAAAATCGCGGCTACCGTTGGTTACCCGCGTTGTTCAAGCTCGTAAAAAACTGATTCAAGCTGTTGCCGGTGGCATTCAAATTGGCGACCAACTTGTCCATGGCGATGAATTGGTTCTGCAACCGCTCTTCGTATTTCGCCAGCCGCGTGTTCACGCTTTCCCGCTGCTCGTTGATGCGGCCAATCGTGCGATTCAGACTGTCGGTGCGGCTCTTAAACGGCCCTTCCCGATCCAGCAACTTCGTCGCGTAATCGTCCAATTGCTTGGCAAACCCCGCTTTGTTCCCACCGCTGGCGTCCCGCGTAAACAGATTCTGCACTGCCTCCGGATCGGCCTCGATCGCCTTGGTCAGCTCGCCACTTTTGAATTGCAGCGTGCCATCCCGCTGGACGCTGATGCCGATGTCGGTCAAGCGGTCGATGTCGCCCGCGCCGCCCAGGGCCTGGCCGAGCAGGTTGTTGAGCTGCGAACTCACCCCGCGCACCAGGGAATTGCCAATCAACGCCCCCGCTTCGCCGGTTTGCGCGTTGTAGCTCGTCAAACTTTTGGCTTGAGTCACGAGTTCGTTGTACGCCTTGACAAAGCCATCCACGGCCCCGCTCACCGACGCCGTGTCCCGCGCCACGGTCACCGTGGACAGCTTGCCCACCTCGGCTTTTTTCACCGTGAGCGTCACGCCGGGAATCGCATTTTCCACCGTGGTATTCGGGCGCTTGACGCTCAACCCGTCGATGAGCACTTCGCTGTCCGTCGCGGCGCGGGTCTGCGTCAAGTTCTTGCCGCTGCCGACGACCGCCGTCGGGTCAAAGGCCAGGCGGGACAGGCCGTTGGCATCCGTGCCGTCGCCGTCGTTGTCGTCCACGGCGATCTTGATGCCGTTCTCAGCGCCGGTGCGGTCGCTGCGCAGGGCGAGGCGATAGCCCGAACCGTCGTTCACCACCGACGCGGTCACCCCCATTTTCTTTTCGTTGATGGCATCGCGAATCGCATCGAGGCTGCTGTCCGCCGCGATGTCAATTTCTACGTCACTCGTGCCCGATTTCTGGGTGAAGGTGTTGGCGTCGGCGTCGTAGGTACCCAACGAAATCGTCAATTTCCCGCCGCCAAAGGCCGCCGTGTTGCTCGCGACGCTGGTCGAAGCGAGGGTTTGGCTCTGGGCGAGGGATTTCACCTCGATTTGGTAGCTGCCCAGGGCGGCGGTTTTGTCGGCGGACGCGCTCACCAGCGTCGAATCGCTGACGCTCGCCCGAATGCCGGTGAACAGATCCTTGCTGGTCAGGGCTTTGACGGCGCTTTGCAGACTGCTCACCGTGCTCCGAAACGACCCCAAGGCCGACAATTCGGTGGTGACGCGGGCCTCTTGGCGATTGAGGCGATTAAAGGTGGGCTGGCCCTCGGCTTGGACGAGCTGCCTGACGATGCCGTTGATGTCGAGGCCAGAGCCGATGCCGGCGGTGGTGATGGTGCTCATGAAGGCGAACTCCTGAAATTAGGTGCGGCTGCGCATTGGCAATCGCTATGTAAATGAGGGCTTAAAGCCGGTATCGGCGATCTGGGTCGGCGACTTCAGGGTTTTTAACGGGGTAGCCTGCTCCAAGCAGCGGCTAAATCTGGCGGGATCGCATTGTCGTAATAACCCTGCATCGGGCCTTTGAAAGGCGTGTCTACTAACTTTTCGAAGGCGATAAACAAGTGCGAATACGCCGCTAGTTTTCGTTCAACTGCTAGGCGGACATAGGTGACACGGTCGGGAAGGCCAATGAAGCTTGCTTCGGAATTCTCATAGCTGACATAAGCCATGCTGCGCATCAAATAGCTGTTTTCGCGACTCAAATCGAAGAAAAATGTAGGGTGATAGTTATAAAAACCATGGTCGTAACAGCCTTGATTAGGAACCATGTGGATCATGACACCGCCCACTTTTGTCGCTTCATGAACCGTCTTAAAAAATTGATATTGGTTGAAAACGTGCTCAGCCGTACCGAGGTTTAGACAAAGATCGAATTGCTCCCCCAAATCCACGGGATAATTGAGATCAAGTCTCTCGGCGACTTCAGTTCCATGCAAGTCAATGGCGCGGTAACGGTTGCTGCATAGGATGAGGCCGAAAAATAACTTGGCGATGTCAAATAAGTTGGGGGGATTCGATTCCAGTATTTGTTGAAGTCTTTGAATCACAGCTGCCTTCGTGTCTTCCGATTTCCCCAAGTAGTCGGCTAATTCAATGAGAAACGTTGGTGGAAGATCACCAAACCAGTTCTGTTCCCCAAAATCGAGAACGGAGACCATTTTTCGGCCAATAACCCCTTGTTTTTGCAAGTGGCACATGAATGAGACAACAGCACTTGTGATGGCCATTTCAAGCGTCCTGAAAAAAATTGAAGAAAAGATTTAGGTGCGGCTGCGCAGCAACAACCCTTCGATGGCGCTGCGATCTGGTGTAGGGGTGTAAGGATTTTTTGGGCCATTGTCGGGCGTGTTTTGACCAACGCGGGGCAGGGTGTCGATAAACTCGCGGAGCTTTTTGGCGAGAAACAACGCCTCGTCTGGGGGAATCTGGCGGATGAGGTCCTGGGAGAGCCGATCGAGGACGCGCATCACCCATTCATCTGGATACTTCTCGTGGATCTGAAACTCCAGGGCAATCGCCATGGCGGTCACCAGGCGGTTGAGCTCGTCCCGCAGCTGTTCGAGCTGTTGGAGATTGGGGGTTTTCTCCGGCTTCTCGGCTTTCTCCTTATCGGGATCCAGGCGATTGGACTCATCCGCCTCGGTCTCGACCTTGCGCACGGCGGGAAGGGCTTGGGCGGTCACGCCATCGGGGGCACGACTTAACGTGTTGGGCAGGGGCGCGGGGGCCGTGGCTTCCACGCGCGTTAACGGAATCGCTGGCGGCTGAATGATGGAATTGCTCACGGGAACCTCGCTTGGGGCAATCGACGCTGGGGTCGCAATCTACAAAAAAAGCGGGAGCCTTAGGGCCCCCGCTTCCTCGCGTTGAGATGGTCGAACGGGCGGGGGCGCTTAGCCGCCGAGGAGCGACAAGGCCGCCTGGGGACGCTGGTTCGCCTGAGCCAAAATCGACAACCCGGCCTGCTGCATGATGTTCAGCTTGGTGAGGTTTGAGGTTTCGA
>DAIUCA010000181.1:0-4524 GCA_036846405.1 Candidatus Competibacteraceae bacterium | reverse complement strand
TCAGCAATCCGAAGTACATGCTGTTGTTCTCGCCGAACTGGTGAAGGATGCCCGTGGGTTTGTAGACAAAATTGGGCGATTCGCCGTAGGGCTTGCAGTTGGTTTCCAACAGCTCTGCTTTGCAGACTTCCACGCGAATCGTGTACTCCACGATCTGTGAAGCGGGACGGGTTGCGGTGTTGTTGAAGGTCTCGATGGTCATGTTTTGGCCATTGCCATTGCCGGTGCTGACAACGCGATACCCCTCGATATCTTGGGGTTGATGGCTTCCCGAACGCTCTCGCAAACAAAAACGGTAGTTATCGCCACCGGTTCCTTGCTGGTGCAAAAACTCAAAGTAATACCAACCAGCCTCAGTGAAATTCCGCTCGTAGCGCTGACGGCGTAACGCTGTGTCGAGCTGCACCATATCCCCAGTTGCAGCGCAGTTTGCAGAAGCATTGGCGTGCCCACCGTACCAATAAGCCACTGGTGTATTTTCCAGGGCATCTCCGTTATCTGCTGTGCCCACGGGATTTGCGCCAATGCGCAGGGCAATCGCGTCATCGCCGTCGATAATCAGATCGTGCATGCCCGTGTTAGCCACATAGAATTGCCCACGCATCCGCGTCATGTAGCGATCATCGACCCCAAAGGGATTACAGTTTGAACCGCAATTCACTTGATCCAGGGGGCCGCCGTCAAAGCGCAGCTCTTCAATGCCCCACAAATCGAAAAGGCTGAGGAAATGGCTATAACTGTCGGCTCTTGGCGCCGTGCTGGTTCCCGCCGCCAGAGGATCTAGCAATCCCAGCACAGCTCGCTCAGTTGTTGCCCATTCCCAAATCCGCAAAGCACTGTCGTTCAGAATCCGCATGATGGGCGGGTTATTTGTGGCATCTGTGCCGCCTGTTTGATTAGCTTTGCCGACGCCGCCGACTTTCAGCGCCGTCAGATTGCCGAACAGGTGCCGCGTACCAAAGGCCGGCTGACTGAGGGGGGTGTAGTCGCTGATTTTGAAACCATCGACCTTCTCGCTGGTGTACTCCTTGCCCCATGTGTGGGCGTCCTGGGGCACATGGCTGCGCTCCAGAATCGTGGTGGTGGTGCTGTCTGTAGAACGATAACCGCCGTAAAGCACTTTGCGCAGGGCATCCATCCGCGACATGGTCAGGTAGTTCAGAAAATCGCCACTCCACGACCCGGGACATTTCTTATTCGCCGTCACCGACGAGGGGGTAAACAGGCCCCCGCTGTAGCTGTAGCACTTAAACGAGTCGAAATAACCGTAGTAATTGATCTCGTTGGGTTTGTACTTCAGATCCAACACGCCGTCGTCGTTAAGATCGGAAGCGTCGTTGTAGGCCTCGTAGTAGAGCTTATGGTCGCGGCCCATGACGATCAGATTCAGGGGCGGGGCGACCACCCCCAGAAACAACGGCCCTTGGGCCAGGTTCAGCGCCTGGCCCTGAACTAGGGCGGTTTGGCCCAGCAGGGCGGCGCCCACCAGGGACAGTGCGAGCACGCGGTTTAATCGCGGTCGCCAATGGAACAATTTCATATCAGATCTCCTAAGAAAGGCGTGCAGAACCCCTGTCCCACACGGGATGAATGGAATAAACGAACGGATTAATCGCAATTCACGCGGCATTGCTTCTGCACCACTTTCTGCAACACCGTCTGGGTGGCTTCACTGCGGCCCGGCGCCTGGGCCGTCACCACGTAATAGAAGTTGTAGGGCGTGTTCACGCTGGAGGTGTTCTGCTCCAAATCCTGCTTTTGCCAAGTGAGAAAATGGGTCGTGAACCGCGGAGACGCATTGAGCGGTGACTCTGCATCCAGCGTGACTTCGATGGCCCGCACATCGTCTTCCCAATCTTCTTGGGTGCGTTGGGCGAAGTTGCCTTCCTTGTATCCCTCAGACCCAAAGGGGTCGGGGCTTAATCCCTTGTAGGTCTCGGCTTTGTCTTCGTTTTCGCCTTCTTGATCGGTGGCAGTGTTCACCGTTGGCGTAGCCCCGGCCCAGTTGTCCTCCACGTCTTCCTTGCCGACGACAACATCTTCCCCATGGCGTAAAGCCGCCTCCGCCGCCTGGAACGCAAGGTTTTCATCCCAGAAATTCGCCGTCATGCGCTCGCCCAAGGTGAGGCGCTGCATGGAGCTCGTGCCCAACACGGTCATGATCAGCATGAACAGCAGACACACAATCAGAATGGCGCCCTGTTGGTCGCTTCTGGTTTTCATCGAATGGGTCTCCGGAAAAATGAGATTACGGGTCAAAGGGACGATCCCTTATCCATGGGACGGAAGTTGCGCAGACGAATCGTCGTCTCGTACACCCGCCGAAAGTAGCGCTTGCCGACAGCGCTGGGGTCTTTCATGGTTTCGAGCGTAGGCAAATCGGATTCAGGTATCAGAGTGCCCACGGTGCGTTCAGCCGCCTCGGAGTCTGTACTGGGCGCCGTTGTCCTCATAAAAGGCTCCTCGCGGACATCCTTCATAACTGCTGTCAAATCTTGGCCATTCAGATTATTAAAATGGGGCGACTCAGAACGCATCACGAGACCAACGCGCACCGCGATGACCCTGTCCCAGTCGTCAGGCGGAATATCCGTCGCATCCTGAAAATCCGTGTTTCTTGAGGTGCGGTACATGAACTGGAGGTTTTCCACCCCCTGGAGCAGGGCTTCTGGAGCACCACTGCCCACGCGCCACATCAACGCTGGCACGGTCGGATTACCTGCAGAGTCAGCATCGAAACCCACGAAATAGGTAATGGCCTCCATGGGATACACCATCGCCCCATCCACCGTGGTGTAGTTCGGCACAGCGGTTTTGCTTTTCAACACGCCCGTGCCTTCGGTGTAGCTCAGAACATTGAAAAGCGTGGCGCGGTTGCAATCGCTAATCATCGCCATCGCATCGGTTTTGATGTAGTCGCCAAAATCGCCAGC
This sequence comes from Candidatus Competibacteraceae bacterium, assembly GCA_036846405.1. Lineage (GTDB taxonomy): Bacteria > Pseudomonadota > Gammaproteobacteria > Competibacterales > Competibacteraceae > DAIUCA01. Next base: position 1,591 of record DAIUCA010000181.1, on the reverse strand, counting down.
CAGATCGCGAAGGGTGATGTCGGCACCACTGATTGATTGCACCGAAGCGCCCTCGCCACGGGCCACCTTGACGAGCAGGGCGTCCGAGTTCGGCACTTTGCGGCTGTCATCGGCAAGCTCTAAGCCCACAGGCAACTCGCCTGCTTCATAGCCGCGCACCCCAAATTCAAAATCCATCTGAGCCTGCTCAAAACCCGTCCCGGGAATTTCCTGGCGCTGGTCAAACTTGGCATCCCACTTGGGGCGCATCTGCATACAGCCAATCACGCCGGCGAGCCGCAGGTCTCGCGACAGAAAGTTAAACAGGTAGCGTGCATTTTCCTGCATGGCCGATTGATCTTCCTGGAGGGCGTAGGTCTGGCGACTGCTGCGATACACCTCAAAGGCGCCCAAGCTCAGGATCAGACTAATCACCAAAGCGACCAAGATTTCCGGCAGGGTCATGCCGCGTTGCGAAGTGAGGGTGTTCATGTGCGCATCCGACTGATAAGCGTGAATCGTTGGGTTTCGTCCTTCTCAACTTCGCCCTTCTCAACCTTTTGGTCGCCGCGCTCCCGCCACCGGATGGTGATGGTCACTTGGCTGGTTGTGGGGTCGATGACGATGCCTGCCTCGCCATTGGGGAGATCCAACCCAACGCGCGTCAGCCAAGGGTCGATGAATGCCGCCGCGGTGGTGACGGTGGACGGCAGTTGGGTCGCACCCAATTCGAATTCAAACGCCGTCAGTTCTGTAACCCGCCCCGACTGCGGATCCGCCAAGTGAGAGCGAATGAGATCGAGGCCCTCATTGGCCAAAAAAGCCGCGCGGTTGCGCAATTCGGCCTCGTGGCCCAAACGGGTGCCGACGCTTTGCAGATTCGCCAGGCCCAGGAGGCCGATGGACAGCACCATGATGGCGACGAGCACTTCCAGCAGGGTAAAGCCGCGCTGAGATTGCGTAGAGCGAGGGCGATTCATGAGCATGCCCCCCGCTGCACGCGGACGCGGCCCGTGCGGTTCAGCACCACATGACGGGCCGTATTGTTTTCGCCATCACGGTCATCGCAAAACCTAAAAGTGCCGTTGCTTACGCCATCCAGCAGGCCGTCGGCCTTGTAGCGTAGGCACCGCACATTGCTCGGTCCATTAACCGTCTGCCTTGACGAACCATTGGCATTCAGGGGCTCGAGGGCGGTGCGCACCCGCAACACCTCTTCTTCCTCCTCGACCGTACATCTACTGCTGCCGTCGTCGGCAAACACAATCCACCCCTGGGCAAAGCCGCCCGCCGTAGCGCAGTTGACGCCATCGCTACTCGCGCAGAGCGCCCCAAAGCTGCCCCGTCGCACGGCTTCTGACCGAGCGAGGTTATTGGCGGCGATAAAGTCGTTTACCTGGCTGGTGAGGCGATTTTCCTTCACCAGGTCTTGAAACGAGGGCACGGCGGTTGCCGCGAGAATCCCCGCCAGGGCCACGGTCACCACGAGTTCAAGAAGCGTGAAGCCGTCCGCCCCTGAATGCGCCGTCATCGGCGTCGTGTTCATAACTACCTCCACACATTAGAATTACAAGAAATTGTGGTCGTCGCCCGCAAAGGCGCGATCCCTCGG
>DAIUCA010000180.1:0-4525 GCA_036846405.1 Candidatus Competibacteraceae bacterium | reverse complement strand
CCACAGCGCGATGAGCCAAAGCCCCCCGCGTGGTACACCCCACAAAACTCGATTCACAAACCACCCGCCCGCAAACACAAATGAAACGGCCGCCATCATAACTGCGGCTAAACATTTGAGTAATCCGTTATTTTTGCCATGCCCCCTGGTTATTTCAGCCCGCTGTGAGACGTAATGCCCTTGCCAAAACCGCTGTGTGTTGTCCTCGCGCTCCTGCTGAACGGCGTTTTGTATGCCGTGATGGGCGTCCATTACCAAACCCTGGTTCTGTGGCTCACGGGCTACACCGTGAGTTGGCTCATTCAAACGCCCATTTCCTTCGCCGCCGATCCGCAAAACGGCTTTTGGTTGATGTCGCAAACCATTGATTCGCCAATACTTTTTCGGTTTTCCCTCGCAAGCCTGTTCCTCAGCACCGCGTTGATCGCGCCCCTCGTGGTGCTCATGACTGCGGCCCCGATTCGTCGCCTGTGGGCCCAGTTGTTCACCGCCTTCGCCGTACTCACGGTTTGCCATTGTTTGCATTTGATGGCCCTGGTGATGCACTTCCTCTCCCAAGCAAATCACCCGCTGATTCCCCTGCTGCTTCAACCCCTCCTGCAAACGCCCGCCCGCTGGGCCTATGAACTGGCGGATCAGGGGGGATTTGTGCTGTTTCCCTTGATCGCCGTCCTCGTGGCGACTCACCCCCGGCCTGCTCGTGAAATGGCATCTCCTGACCGTCAATGACCGCCCGCCTCCCTGGGCCGCCGACGCCTACGCCGATTACGCCAAGCGCCTGCCTCGGGAATATGCCTGGCGGTTGCGCGAATTGCCTCCCAACAAGCGTCACGATCACGCCGACGCCCGTAAGCGCGAAGAAGGCGAACGGCTCCTCGCGGCGATGCCGGACGGGGCGTGGCTGGTGCTGTTGGACGAGCGCGGGCATCTGTGGACGACGGCGCAACTCGCCAAACAACAGGCCGCGTGGAGCGAAAAGCCGCAAAACATCGCCTTTGTGATCGGCGGGCCAGACGGCGTGAGCGATACCGTCAAAGCCCGCGCCGACGACACCTGGGCCTTGTCGCCCCTCACGCTGCCCCATGCCCTGGCGCGAGTGCTGCTCGCCGAACAGCTCTATCGGGCCTGGAGCCTGCGCCACGGCCATCCCTACCACCGAGCCTAACGCTCTGATTTTTCGAGAGATTTTGATGACTCCTTCGATTTACCTTGCGTCCCAATCGCCCCGCCGTCGGCAGCTCCTCGAGCAAATCGCCGTGTCATTCACACCTTTATATGTAGCGATCGACGAAACGTCCGCCGTGGACGAAGACCCGACCCGCTATGTGACGCGGATGGCGCTGGAGAAAGCCCAGGCCGGGTGGCGAGCGGTCGTCGACCAGGGGCTGCCGCCGCGACCGGTGCTCGGGGCGGACACCACGGTGGTGCTCGACAACCAGATTTTGGGCAAGCCCACGGACGACGCCGACGGTTTGCGGATGCTCCACGCCCTGTCGGGACGGGAACACCAGGTGTTGAGCGCCGTGGCCCTCGTGTTTGGGGCGCGGCACGAAGGGTGTCTGTGCGTGAGTCGCGTGCGTTTTTGTCGGCTCACGGCAGCGCAATGCGCGGCGTATTGGGCCACGGGCGAGGGCCGCGACAAGGCCGGTGCGTACGCGATTCAGGGGCGGGCGGCGGTGTTCGTCGAGCATCTGGAAGGCAGCTATTCCGGTGTCATGGGGCTGCCGCTGTTTGAATTGGGCGAGTTGCTGCGGGCGTTTGGTGTGGAGGAGAACGGATGAGCGCCGCCGCGCCGTTAACCGCCCTCGATTTGTTCTGCGGGGCGGGCGGTTTGAGCTGGGGATTGATGCAGGCGGGCTGGAGCGTGATCGCCGCCAACGAAATCGCCGCCGATTTCGCCGCAAGTTACCGCCGTAACCACCCCCACACCCCCCTGGTGGAGGACGACATTCGGCGCCTGGACTTCACCGCGTGGCGCGAATCCCTCGGCATCGCCGTGGGCCAACTGGATTTGCTGTGCGGCGGCCCGCCCTGTCAGGGCTTCAGCACCGTGGGCGCGAAGCGCATTCACGACGAACGCAACACGCTGTTTCACGAATTTCTCCGCGCGATTGCCGCTTTTGGGCCGCGCACCGTGCTGTTTGAGAACGTGGCCGGCTTCAAACGGCTCTACGATGGGGCGATGCACACCGCGCTGCACCGCGAACTCCACGGTCTGGGCTACGACACCACGGGGGCGGTACTGGATGCGGTGGATTTTGGGCTGCCCCAATCGCGCAAACGGACGTTTGTGTTGGCGTGGCGACGGGAGATGACGCCGGTTTTGCTGCCGACGCCGACCCATTTCCCCCGCGAACAGTCCCTGTTGGGGCCACCGCAGCGCACATTGTGGGATGCCATCGGCGATTTGCCGCCGCTCACCGTCGGTGCGCAGGCCACCGCGTACGCCACGCCGCCGCAAAATGACTATCAACGGGCATTGCGCGGCGACGAAATGCAGCTCACAGAACATGGCTGCGCCCAATACGGCGGGAAAATGCAGCAGATTTTGGCGTTGATTCCGCCGGGCGGCACGGTGGACGACCTGCCGGCGGCGCTGCGACCCCGTCGCTACTTCAAAAACACCTATGCGCGGCTGCACGCGGATCGCCCGGCACCCACCATCACGCGCAACTTCGGCACGCCCTCGTCATCGCGGTGCGTGCATCCGTACCAACCGCGGGCGCTGTCCACGCGGGAGGGGGCGCGATTGCAGGGATTTCCGGATGGCTATGTCTTTGTCGGCAGCAAAACCGCGAAAAATCTGCAAATTGGGAACGCGGTGCCGCCGCTGTTTGGGGCAATTTTGGGGCATCAGATGCGGGCGGCCCTGATGACACGGCCACGGCTGTCGGTACGGGTAGGGTAGGCGCAAGGCCTACCCACCTGCGCTACTCGCCAATCCACCATTCGCCGAGCCATTTGCCGTCCAACTGGGCTGCTAACCACGGCCCCCAACTGTTCAATTCCGTCTCCAGCGGCCAGGGCAAATCCACCACCACCAGTCCAGAGCCTTGCAAATTGGCGGGTTCGGTGCGGCGAATCTCGCAGCGATAGACCTTTTTCAGACCGACTTCCCGCAGACCGTCTAATAGCACCCGATGTGGTTCGTGGGGCAGCAGCGGATACCAGATGGCGATGACGGCCCCGGCAAAGCGCTTTTTCACCTGGGCCACCAGGGGCGGCACGGTCTGATAATCGGTTTTCACCTCGTAACTGGGATCAATCAGAATCAGCCCTCGGGGCGTGCGGGGTGGACAAAGCGCCAACAGCCCGGTGAAGCCATCTTGTTGATGGACGACGACTCGCTTATCCGTCTCAAACAGAGTCCGCAGGGCAGGCGCTTCCTGGGGATGCAGTTCCATGAGCACCATGGTGTCGCCCTTGCGCAGTTGCCCAGCCACCAGCCGCGGACTGCCGGGATAACAGCTCAGATGACGGCCATTTACCGCCACCACCTGGTCGCAGTAATGACGAATGGCCGGCGGCATGGTGGGCAGCGACCAGAGCTTGGCGATGCCTTCGCGCCATTCGCTGCGGGTGGGAAACGGCGGCTGCACCAGGGAATAAAAGCCACTGCCTGCGTGGGTTTCTAGGTAGGTCAGCGGCATGGGTTTTTGTTGCATCTTCTGCAACACCACCACGTGTTTATGGACGTCGGCGAAGTTGCCCGCGTGATAGCCGTGGAGATAACTCAACATTGGGGTTCCCATGATTAGTTGGTCTGATTTTTTACGGGTTGAGCTGCGCGTCGGCACCATTCTGGAGGTTCACGACTTTCCCCAGGCAAAGCAACCGGCCTATCAACTGCACATCGACTTTGAGGAGTTGGGCCACAAAAAATCCAGTGCCCAAATTACCGCGCTCTACGCCAAGGAAGATCTGGTGGGCCGCCAAATCATCGCGGTGGTGAACTTTCCCCCCAAGCAAATCGCGCGATTTTTTTCGGAAGTGCTGGTGACGGGCTTGGTGCAGGCCGACGGCAGTGTGGTGCTCATCGGCCCCGACCGTTCGGTTCAGAACGGGCTACGGGTCGGCTAATCCGCCAGCCCGCTGTAGATGTAAAACGCCGCCCGCACCGGCTGATCTACCGTGCCCAGTCCTTGAAATTGCTGTTCTTTGGGCAGGGCTTTGTTAATCGCGTCGAAGTAGGCCAACGCATCGAACTCCGCCCCGTCGGCAAACGCGCTGGTGGGCAGGGTCGGCAATAGATCGACCTCCACCCAGGTTTCTATGAGTTCGAGCACCGCCGCTTCGTCGAGGCGGGCGTGGATGATGACGAGATCCTCCCGAATCTGTTCCCAACGTTTTAGGGGGATCGAAGCGGTTTCCAGAAAGTGATCCAGACAGGCATCGCGGGTTTTTTCTCGCCACTGGGCCTGAATCTGCGCGTCGGCTTGGGAAAACTGGTCGTCGGACAGCGACGGCAACGAGGGGGTCGCGGCGGCGACTCGACGAATTTCCTCAGTCGTGGGGCCGCCCCGGG
>DAIUCA010000179.1:2516-4555 GCA_036846405.1 Candidatus Competibacteraceae bacterium | reverse complement strand
GGTGTCGAGGCCGTCGGGCAAATCGCGCACAAACTCCGCCAACTGCGCCACCGCAAGGGCGTTCCACAGGGCCCCATCCGTCGCCGTCGGCGCCGCCAACCGCAGGTTTTCCGCCACCGTGCCCGCGAGGAGATGGCCCGTTTGATCCTGCACGGCGATCCATCGGCGCACCGTGGCCTCGTCGAGGGCCGCGAGGGGCACCTCGCCCAGGCGAATCTCTCCCGCCGACGGGTTCCACTGGCGGGTCAACAGCGCCCACAAGGTGGATTTGCCCACCCCCGAGGGGCCGACAATGCCCACCCACTCCCCCGCCGCCACGGTGAACGACAGGTTGTGCAGCACCCATGGGCCGTCGTCGCGGTAGCGAAAGGCCACGCGGTCGAAGGTCACCCCCCCGTGACGGGGCGTGGCGCCCGCCTCCACAAAGCGCACCGCCGGGGTCAGGTGGTTAATCGCCGCGAGTCGGCGGGCGGCGGCGGCGGTGCGGCCCCACTGCTGACACACCAGGGGCAGGGGCGCGAGGGCCTCAAACACCGCCGCCGCGCCCATCAACGCCAGCAGCAGCGGCGCGTAACGGGTCGCGGTCGCGCCGTCGGCGGTCGCCGTCGGCATCCACATCGCCGCCGCCGCGATGAGCGCCAACAACCCCAGGCCGAGCACCAGCTGTTGCCACGCGGCAGTCCACGCCTGGCCTCGGTGCAACTGGGCCTCCACTGCGTAACGCTGGTTTTCTGTCTGCTGCCACGCCTGTTGCTGGGGCCCGAGGGCACCGCTCATCAACAGCTCCCGCAGCCCCTGAACGGTTTCCACCGTCGCTGTGCGCAATGTGGCCGTGTGGTGCAGCCACGCCGCGCTGGGCGCCGCACCCTGGCGCAGATTCCACGCGGGCAGTCCCACGGCGAGCAGTAACAGGCCGCCGGCGCCGATGGCCGCCGCCCAAGGCGACCACAGGCCCAAGCCGATGACCGCCGTGATGCCGGCCACGAGAGCCAAGAGCCCCGGGGTGATGAGGCGCAGATAAAGACTGTCGAGGGCGTCCACGTCCCCGGTGAGCCGTTGCAGCCAATCGCCGCTGTGTTGGCCCTGCAGTTGGGCCGGCGACAGGGGTTCCAAGCGGCGAAACAGGTGCAAACGCCAGGCGGCGAGGAGGCGAAAGGTGGCGTCGTGGGTGATGACCCGCTCGCCGTAGCGCAACAGCGGGCGCAACAGCACCGCGCCCCGCAGCAGCAGCCACGCCAGGACGGTGACGCCCCCCAGCAACACGCTGCCCACGGTGAGCAGCAGGCTCAAGCCGACGCCCCACGTGAGCAGCGCGAGCACCGCGCCGCCCGCTAACCACCCCCGATAGGGCGCCATGGCGGCGAGCAACGGCCCCCAAATCTGTCGGCGGCTGAGGGACTGGTCGTCCAGGCGCGGACCGCGGCCCTCGGCGGCGGTGTTGGTGGAGATCTCAGCCATGAACCACCGCCTTCAGCGCCGCAACCGGGTCGCTCGGGGACGACGGGGCGGCCCGTTCGCGGCATTGGAGCTGGCCCTGGTCGAGGGTCCACACCTGGTCAGCGAGGGCGGCGAGGGCCGGATCGTGGGTGAGCCACAGCACCGTGCGCCCGCGGGTGACCTCGTCGAGCAGCTGGGTGAGCGGTTGGGCGTTGTCGGCGTCGAGGTGGGCTGTGGGCTCGTCGAGACACCAAATCGGCGCGTTTTTGAGCAGGGCGCGGGCGATGGCGATGCGCTGGATTTGGCCGCCGGAGAGATTCGCGCCCCGCTCCGCCAGGGGGGTGTCCAAGCCCTGGGGCAGGGTTTGCGCGAACTCCCACACGCGGGCGCGGCGGGCGGCGTCTTCCACCTGGGCCGGCGTCGCCGTGGGCTGACCCAAGGCCAGGTTGTCCCGCAGGCTGCCGGCCACCAGGTGGGGTTGTTGGCCAATCCACGCGATCTGTTGGCGCCAGGCGGCCGCGTCCAAATCGGCCAACGCGGTGCCGTTCACCGCGATGTTGCCGGTCTGCGGCAGGGCGAATTGCAACAGCAGATTTAAAAGC
>DAIUCA010000179.1:0-2506 GCA_036846405.1 Candidatus Competibacteraceae bacterium | reverse complement strand
AAAGCGTGGTTTTGCCCGCGCCGCTGGGGCCAAACAGCACCACCCGTTGGCCGGCGCCGATGACGCCGTTGAGGTCGCGCAGCAGCGGACGGTGGGCGTCATAGCCAAAACTCAGGTGTTGGAGGGCGATGGTGTAGGGCGGCGGCGGCAACGGCGCGGGGTCGCTGGCAACGGCGGGCGGCGTTGTCAGCAGCGGCATGAGTTCATGGGCGGCCCCGAGGGCGTCGGCCTTCCCGTGGTAGTACACGCCCAACAGCCGCAACGGCTGATATACCTCCGGCAACAGCAACAGCGACCACATGGCCACAAAGGGTGTGACGGCGGGCCAGGGCGCGGTGGCGGCAAACAGCCCCCAGGCGAGACACACCGCCCCGCCGGCGATGCCCAGGGTGCTCAAGAGTTCGAGGGCCGCACCGGACAAAAAGGCTTGGCGGAGCACGGTCATGGTGGCGCGGCGCAGCGCATCGGCCCGATGGGCGAGTTGCGTGCCTTCCGCGTGGCTTTGATGCCACAGCTTGAGGGTTCCCAACCCCTGGATGGCATCGAGCAGGCGGCCATTGAGCCGCGTCATGGCCTGCCACTGGGCGGCGCTGGCTTGACCGGTGCGGATGCCGAAATAGGCCATGGCCAGGGGCAGCAGGGGCACCGTGAGCCACAGCCAAACGCCCACTGGCCAATACAGCGCTGTGAGCAGGGTCATGAGCAGCAGCGGCACCAGGCCGGCGAGGGTTTGTTGGGGGACAAAGCGGCTGAAATAGCCATCCACCCCGTCCACCTGATCCACCAGGGCGGTGGTCCACGCGCCGTTTGCCGTGGAGCGACTGGCGATGGGCCCCTGGGCGGCGAGTTGGCTAAACAGCGCGGTGCGCAGGGCGTGGCGCACCTGTTGGGAAGCCGCAAATCCGGCATTGCTCTGCCAAAACTGGGCGGCGGCACGGCCCAACAGGCCAACAACGGCGATCGCCAACGCCGGTAGCAGATCGACGGGCGCGGCGGTGGGCCACAGCAGGGTGGTTAAAGCGGCGGCGAGGCCGGCGGTGTAAATCGCGGTGGCGAGGGTGGCGAGTAACCCTGCGCCCACGGCGCGGCGGAGGGCGCGGCGGGCAGGGTGACCCTGTTGGGTGAGCCAGCGCTGTTCAGCAGGGCCGGGCATCGTCGGAGAACGGGGGATTGTCATGGGGAAAGGGACACGCAATGCAGTGAGAACGGGGACGCTGGAGGGATTACCCCTGGCGGTAGGCCTCGATGACCTCGGGCAGCTGGCCGATCTTATCGAGGACGCGGTTTAACTGCCCAACGTCTTGAATTTCCACGGTAATTGCCATGGTGGCCGTGCGCGTGTCGCCGTCGGACGCGGTGTTGATGGCGATGACGTTGGCGTTTTCTTGGGCCAGCACGCCGGTGACGGCGCTCAACAGGCCCGTGCGGTCGTGGGCCACCACCTGGAGCCGCACCCGATACACGTGGGCATCGTGTTTTTTGGGGGGCAGTCCCCAGGCCACCTCGATGATGCGTTCGGGATGCACCTCGGCCAAATGCCGCACGTTGATGCAATCGGCCCGATGGACCGCCACGCCCCGGCCCAGGGTGATAAACCCGGTGATGGCGTCGTTGGGGGTGGGCTGACAGCAATTGGCCCGGTGGGTGAGCATCTGCATCCCCTGGACCTGGAGCTCGATGCTGTCGGCGTCGGCGGCGGGCGGCGGCGCGGGGGTGAGCGGCGCTCGGGGCGCCTCGGGCAGCACCACGTCTTGCAGCCGATGGATCACCTGGGTGGCGAGTAAATCGCCACTGCCCACGGCGATAAACAGCTCCTCGGGTTTGGCAAAGCGCAGACGTTCCGCCACCACCGCCCAATCCACGCCCCGATGAACCCCCAGGCGATGCACCGCCTGTTCGAGGACGGCGCGGCCCTGGAGCAGATGCTGGTCGGCGTTCTGCTGTTTGAACCAACTGCGCACCTTGGCGCGGGCCCGGCTGGTTTTCAGATAATTCAGATGGGGCGACAGCCAATCGCGGCTGGGCTGGCCCACCTTGGCCGTGAGCACTTCCACCCGGTCGCTGTTCTGCAACTCGTAGCTCAACGGCACGATGCGGCCATTTACCTTGGCGCCCCGACAGCGATGGCCGATTTCCGTGTGTACGTAATAGGCAAAATCCAGCGGCGTGGCCCCTTGAGGCAGGTCGATCACATCGCCCTTGGGGGTAATCACGAAAATCCGTTCCCGCAGCACCTCGTTTTGCCAATCCCCGCCGCCCTCGTCCCCCTCGGTGTCGAGCAGCTGGCGCAACTTGGCGATCTGCTGCTCGTATTGTGGGCTCTGCATGCCGCCTTCCTTGTAGCGCCAATGGGCGGCGACCCCCAATTCCGCCTTCTGGTGCATCTCAAAGGTGCGGATTTGCACCTCGATCACCTGATTTTTCGGGCCGAGCACCGCCGTGTGGAGGGACTGATAGCCGTTGGCCTTGGGATGGGCGATGTAATCGTCGAACTCCCGATGGAGAT
>DAIUCA010000178.1:0-4614 GCA_036846405.1 Candidatus Competibacteraceae bacterium | reverse complement strand
GCCCTCACCGTGGGCCTGCGCCGAGGTGGGGTGCTGTTGGCGGTGCTGATTTTGCCCCTCTACATTCCGGTGCTGATCTTCGCCACTGGCGCCTTGAGCGGCGCGGTCACCGGCCTGGATGTGCGCGGCCCCTTGGCGCTGCTGGCGGCCATGTTGTTGATGGCCCTCATGCTCTGTCCCTTCGCCACGGCCTTCGCCTGCCGCATCTCGGTGGATTAGCGCCACAACAACCGACTGCCCCGTCCCCGCGCCAAAAAAAATCGCCCCTGTGGCGCTTTTGATTGGCGTTTTTTTTGCTGACCGCCGTTTTTGCTTTTGGGAACTGAGAGATAGGCCGCAAGTAAACTGTTGCAAATCGGACTATTTTAATGGCACTGGGCATTCGATAGGCGAATTGCGGGTTGAATTGTGCTAATGCGTTGGGTTAATTGCATAGCAACTCAATTAGCAAAACAGCCCCTGATTTTATGGAAAAAATTATCGTTAACGAATTAACTAAAGTATTTGGCGACCGCCCCCAAGTCGCATTATCCATGATGTCACAAGGCATTGATAAACAAGCTATTTTTGCCCAAACCGGCCAAACTATTGGGGTTAATCGCGCGAGTTTCACGGTAAATGAAGGCGAGATATTTGTGGTGATGGGATTATCGGGTTCGGGCAAATCCACGTTGGTGCGTTTATTAAATCGCCTGATTGAACCGAGCGCGGGATCGATCCACGTGAATGGTCGCGACATTCGCTCGTTGTCAGGTCAGGCGCTGCGCCAACTGCGGCGGCGCGAGATGGCCATGGTGTTTCAATCGTTTGCCCTCATGCCCCACCTGACCGCCCTGGAAAACGCCGCCATGGGCCTGGCTTTTGCCGGTCTAGGGGCCTCGGAACGACAGGCACGGGCGTTGACGGCGCTGGATCAAGTGGGCCTAGCCGACTGGGCCCAGGCCTACCCCGACGAACTGTCGGGCGGCATGAAACAGCGGGTGGGCTTGGCCCGCGCCCTGGCCAATGACCCCGAAATTTTGTTGATGGACGAGGCCTTTTCCGCCCTGGATCCCCTCATTCGCGGCGAGATGCAGGAGGAATTGCTGCGGTTACAGGCCCAGCACCAGCGCACCATCGTGTTTATTTCCCATGACATCGACGAAGCGATCCGCATCGGCGACCGCATTGCGCTGATGGAAGGCGGCCAAATCATCCAAATCGGCACGCCCGACGAGCTGATTCGCCGGCCCGCGAACGACTATGTGCGGACATTTTTCCGTGGGGTGAACGTGAGCACGGTGCTCACCGCCGGCGACATTGCCCGCAAACAGCAGGTCACGGTGATCGACCGTTCGGGAACCGGCGTGGTGAGTGCCTTGCAGCGGCTTAAAGAACACGAGCGGGATTTTGGCTATGTGGTGGATCCCAAACAGGTGTTTCACGGCATCGTCAGCACCGACACCCTGACCCCTCTGAGAAACCGCACCGACGCCAAGCTCGCCGAAGCCTTCTTGCCCGACATTCGCCCCCTCAAAACCACGCAACTGCTCAACGACATTTTGGGCGATGTGGCCGCGGCGCCCTGTGGCCTGCCGGTGGTGGACGACCAGGGCCGTTATCGGGGCGTGATCACCAAGTCCCGCCTCTTAGAAACCCTCGACCGCGGAACCGACCGATGAACCATTCTCCCGACAGTCCCCTGCAGGTGGCCCAAGTGGCCCCAGATACCACCGTCCCAAGCAACCCTTGGGCAGCCCAAAGCCAGCCAACGCCTCCGCCCGGAGATGCCCCGAGTAATCCCTGGGCCACGGCGAACCCCAGCGAGGTCACCCCCGACTGGCTCAGTGCCTCCGCTGAAACTGCCGCGCCGAGCATCGACTGGGTGCATCCCTTTAACGACCCCTGGATTCCCTTGGACGACTGGGTTGTAAGCAGTCTCGATGTGTTGGTGAGCCAATTTCGGCCCCTATTCCAAGCCATTCGCTGGCCCGTGGACGCGGTGCTCACCCAAACCATCGACCTCTTTCAAAGCGCCCCCGCCCTGGGCGTATTGGCGCTGCTGTTCTTCTTCGCTTGGCAGGTCGCGGGGCTAGGCACGGGCATCACCGTATTCGCGGCCCTGTTGGGCATTGGGCTAATTGGGGCTTGGTCCCAGGCCATGCTCACCATGGCGCTCGTCGTGACCGCCCTGGTGTTTTGTCTCGTCATCGGAATCCCCACCGGGCTGCTGTGTGCCCGCTATGAGCGGGTGAACACCACCCTGCGACCGATGCTCGACGCCATGCAAACCACCCCGCCCTTTGTCTACCTGGTGCCCGTGGTGATGTTGTTTGGGATTGGCAATGTGCCCGGGGTCATCGTGACCATCGTATTTGCCCTACCGCCCATGATTCGCCTCACCACCCTGGGCATCCAACAGGTTCCTGAAGACCTGGTGGAAGCCGCTCGCGCCTTTGGGGCCTCGTCCAGCCAACTGCTGTTTCGGGTGCAACTCCCCTTGGCCCTACCCACCCTCATGGCCGGCGTCAATCAAACCCTCATGTTGGCCCTATCCATGGCGGTTATTGGCTCGATGATCGCCGTGGGCGGTCTGGGCCAAATGGTCTTGCGGGGCATGGGCCGTCTCGATATGGGCCTCGCCACGGTGGGCGGTCTCGGCATTGTGCTGTTGGCCATCGTCCTCGACCGACTCACCCAGGCCTTTGGCCAAAGCCGCCGCAAACAAGGCCGCCTGCCCTGGTATCGCCAAGGCCCCGTGGGACTGGTGCTGCGCCTCATGGCGCCCAAAAACGCCGAATCCCCCCCGCTGGCCGAACCCAATGCCGCCATCAAATAACTTTCCCCTCAACCCCTACCATTTAGGAGACGTTCAGATGCGTTTACTCATGTGCTTACTGCTTAGCCCACTGGTGCTATTCCCCACCAGCCACGCCGCCGACGCCGCACTGCCCGGCCAAGGCATCACCGTCCAGCCTTTGCAAAGTTCCATCGCCGAAGAAACTTTCCAAACGCTGCTCGTGGTCGAGGCCTTGAAAACTCTCGGTTATGCCGTAAACCCCATTCAGGAAATCGAATACGCCACGGGCTATGTGGCCCTTGGCAATGGGGATGGCACCTTCATGGCGAACAGCTGGATGCCGCTCCACGGCGAGTTCTACAAAAACGCCGGAGGCGACGAGAAATTGCAGCTCTTCGGGCCGTACATTCCCAATGGTCTTCAGGGGTATTTAGTGGATAAGGCGACGGCAGAACGCCTGAAATTCACCAACTTGGGCCAGTTAAAGGATCCAGCCCTGGCCCAGGTGTTCGATACGGATGGCGATGGCAAAGCCGACTTAACGGGCTGCACAGCCGGTTGGGGCTGCGAGCGGGCGATCAACCATCACCTCCAGGCGTACGCCTTGAACGACACGGTGGTGCAAAACAGCGGCAGCTATAACGCCCTCGTGGCCGACATGATTACCCGCTTCAAAGCCAACGAACCCGTGCTGTATTACACCTGGACGCCCTATTGGCTGAGTGGCGTGCTCGTGCCTGGACGGGATGTGGTGTGGTTGCAGGTGCCGTTTAGCGCCTCGTTTGGCGCCGATGGCAACGAAGACACCGCGCTTGCCGACGGCACGAATTACGGCTTCGCCGTGAACAACCAGATGATCGCCGCGAATCGGGCGTGGGTTGCCGCCAATCCCGCCGCCGCTCGGCTGTTCGCCGCCATGGGCCTCAGCAGTGGCGACGTGAACGCCCAAAACCTGCGCATGCAACAGGGCGAAAGCGATGCCGATGCCATTGCGCAGCACATCAAAGGTTGGATTCAAGCCAATCAAGCCACCTTCGACGGCTGGATTCAGGCAGCCCTCGCCGAATAACAGGCCCTCGCCGTTTACCAACCCCGCTACGGCGGGGTTTTTTATGGCGATGCAAAATTTCAGGGATTTACGGACAGGGATTGGGAATTTCCCGATGAATCGCCTCGATGGCCGTCATCACGGCCTCGTCCAAGGTGACCTCGATGCTGGCGATGTTCGTCGCCAGTTGCTCCAGGCTGGTGGCGCCGATGATGTTCGCCGTCACGAAGGGCTGGCGATTCACAAAGGCCAGGGCCAGGTGCGACGGATCTAAGCCGTGCTGTTGCGCGAGGGCGCAGTACCGCGCCGTCGCCGCCAGGCCCAGGGGATTATGATAGCGGGTAAAACGGCTGAAGCGGGTCAACCGTCCCGCCGGCGGCTGTTGGCCGTTCAGGTATTTGCCGCTTAAGGCCCCGAAGGCCAGGGGCGAATAGGCCAACAGCCCCACCGCCTCCCGATGGGCAATCTCCGCCAGGCCAATTTCAAAGGTGCGGTTCAACAGGTTGTAGGGGTTTTGGATGCTGACTATCGGCGCCAACCCCTGTTTTTCCGCTTCCCGCAGGTAGGTCATGGTCCCCCAGGGGGTTTCGTTGGAAATCCCCACGTGGCGCACCTTCCCCGCCGCCACAAACTCCCCCAGGACGGCGACGATTTCCCCAATGGGGGTCAATTCGGGCGGGTCGGGCCGCGTGGTGTAGCCCAGCTCACCAAAGTAATTCGCCGACCGCTCCGGCCAGTGAATCTGATACAGGTCGATATAGTCGGTTTGCAGCCGCCGAAGACTCTG
>DAIUCA010000177.1:0-4750 GCA_036846405.1 Candidatus Competibacteraceae bacterium | reverse complement strand
GACCGCCGAGCCGATCAACCGCCCATTGACGAGCGCACCAGTTGTACCGAACAGACCAGTCCCAAAGGCCGCGTAATTCAAGTGATTCGCGCATAAAAAAGCCCCCTGGCGGGGGCTTGTGCATTTCTGCCGATAGGTAAGGAATCAGTGGTATAATCGGTGATGGTAATGTTACCAGTGGAGGGCTCGCCGAGCTGCAAGCCAGGGCGGGGATTGCGCAATTCGAGGTTTGCCGTTTCCGAAGAATCATTATTCGTGTCGGGGCGGGCAATGAAGGCCGTCATTACTTCACATCGGCACCGTCGGGCGGAACCACTTTGATTCGCAATTACGCCATATTTTTATACTAAAACCACAAAAAACACGATTTGCGCCAATTTTCTTACTGACGGGATTAATTCTTACTGGGTTGGTGTCCACGACCGCAGTCGCAGCGCATTCAGCACCACACATACGCTGCTCATGGCCATGGCTGCCCCCGCCACCACCGGATTCAGCCCGCCCACCATCGCCAGCGGAATCCCCAAGCTGTTGTACGCCAAGGCCCAAAAGAGATTTTGCCGAATCGTGCGCACAGTTTTTTTCGATAAATCAATCACTTGGGCGATCGCCTGGGGGTCGTTGCGCAGTAGGGCCACATCCGCACTTTCTAGCGCCACATCCGCGCCGCTGCCCATGGCCATGCCGACGGTCGCCGCCGCCAAGGCCGGCGCGTCGTTCACCCCATCGCCCACCATCGCCACCCGCACCCCCGCGTTTCGCAGCTGTTCTACCCAGGTGGCCTTGTCTTCTGGCAACAATTCGCCCCGCACCTGCGCCGCCGGCAGCCCCAGTTGGGCGCCCACATGGGCCACCGCCGCCGGTTGATCGCCGCTCGCCAGGTACACAACGACGCCCAAGGCCTGTAATTGCCTCACCGCCGCGGCTGCAGTAGGTCGCAGCGCGTCGCCAAAGGCCAATCCCGCGATTAATCCCGCCTCATCGCTTAAAAACGCGACCGTGTTGCCCGCCGTCGACTGCACCGACAGCCAGCTGTCCAGGGCCGACAACGCCACGTGCTGCTCGCCCATGAGCCGCGCACTCCCCAAATACAGCCGTTTGCCGTCCACCAACGCGGTCACGCCCCGTCCCGGCAGCCGTTGCGACTCGCTCACCACCGGCGACGACGGGTGATCCGACGGCAGGTGGGTCAACAGCGCCCGCGCCAGGGGGTGTTCACTGCCCTGCTGGAGCGCCGCCGCCAGGCGCAACGCCGTCGCCGCGTCATCGCGCACCGCTTCGCAGCTCAGCAACTGGGGCCGACCCAGGGTCACCGTGCCGGTTTTGTCGAGGACCACCGCCGTCACCGACCCTGCCTGCTCCAGCGCGACCGCGTCTTTAATGAGCAACCCATGGCGCGCCCCCACGCCCGTGCCCACCAACACCGCCGTGGGGGTCGCCAACCCCAGGGCGCAGGGGCACGCGATCACCAACACGGCCACCGCATTGAGGAGCGCCGCCTCGCCGGACAGGCCAAACAGCAGGCCGCCCCCCCAGGCGAGCGCCGCCAGCACCACCACCACCGGCACAAACACGCTGCTGATCTGATCTGCGAGGCGTTGAATCGGCGGTTTATTCATCTGCGCCGCCTCGACCCGCCGCACGATCCGCCCCAGGAGCGATTCGGTGGCCGTCGCCGTGACGCGCACAGTCAATTGACCATCGCCATTGAGGCTGCCCCCCAACACGGTCATGCCTTCGGCCTTGTCCACCGGGAGAGACTCGCCGGTGAGCAGCGACTCATCCACCGCCGACTGACCGGTGACGATCACGCCGTCTGCGGGCAGCCGTTCGCCGGGCTTGATGTCGACGCAATCGTCGATTTGCAGCAGGTGTGCGGCGATTTCCACCCAGCGCGCGCCCTGTTGCACCCGACAGGTGGTCGGTTGGAGCTGCTGCAACGCGGTTAACGCGGCGCTGGTTTGCCGTCGCGCCCGCGCTTCGAGGAAACGGCCCAAGCGCACGAACGCGATGACCGCCGCGCTCGCCTCGAAATACAGGTGACCGCCGACCGCGAGGTGGTACAGGCTCAGTAAAAACGCTGCCGACGTGCCCAAAATCACCAACAAGTCCATGTTGCCGCTGCCGTTGCGCAGGGCGCGCAGGCCGTCGCGGTACATGTCGCGGGCCAAATAGCCCTGCACTGGTGCAGCGAGCAGCAGTTGCACCACGCCGGGCAGCATCCAATGGACGCCAAAGGGCATGAGGGCCATGGGCAACACCAGCGGCGCGACCAACAACAGCCCAGCGAGGGTTTCTGCTGCATCTTGGCGCTGGCGGCGGACGGCGTTGGCGGCCTGTTGGTCGTCGCTCGCCTGGGAAATCACGCCAAAACCGGCGTCGCGCACCGCCTGGGCCAGATCGTCCACGGTGACAGCAGGCAGGGTTTGCACCGTTGCAGTGCGCGTCGCCAGGTTAACGGCGCAATCCACCACGCCAGGCCGCTGCAACAGGGCCTTTTCCACGCTGCGCACGCAGCCGCCACAGCGCAAACCGTCCAATTGCAGGCGATGCGCCACCAGCGGCACGCGAAATCCGAGGCTTTCGATGGCGGTAATCGCCGTGTTGAGGGCCATGTCGCCCTGCAATTGGGCTTGGGCGGTGGCCAAATTCACCGTGGCGGCGTCGACGCCGGGCAAAGCACGGAGGGCGGTTTCAACGCGATTCACGCAGCCCGCGCAGCGCAGCCCGTCGAGGGGCAGTTGGTAGGTCGTCATGGAAATAGGTCTCGTGAGCCAAAAGCCGAGATTGCCGCAGAATTTCCCGTGATTGGTCGCTATTTCTATGAGTTTAGAATTGGGAGACGCATAAAATGGCGGGGTTATCCGCGTGAACAACGGTGGTTTGTCATGAATGACCATTCCAAAGCACCCGACAAGGTCGCCGCGCGCTTGGCGTATTTGTTGGTGCAGTTAAATCAAGGGGAAACGATCAGTCCCCAAACGATCGTGGCGCGGTTTGGCGTAAATTTGCGCACGGCCCAGCGGGACATCAATCGACTCAATCAGGGCATGTCGCAGTTGGGTTTAGGCGAACTCGAACCGCGAGGCGAGGGTTACGCCTTGCCATTGGGGGCTTTGGGGCGGGTTACCGCCAAAGACATTCGCCGCTACGCCGAACTCAGCGGCACGAGTCAATTATTTCCGCGCATCGACAATGGCCATCTGCTCAATCTGTTGCAGAGCGATCCAAAAACCCTCGTGGTGCGTTCGTGGGCTTCAGAAGATTTACAGCAACAAGCCGCGTTGTTTCAGCGTCTCCGCCAGGCCATTAGCGAACATCGGCGCATCAGTTTTATGTATCGAGAACAGCTGCGGGTGGCGGTCTGCCCCTACCGCCTCGTGAACGAGAAAGGCATTTGGTATCTGTCGGCCCGCGAGGGCGACGAACTCAAAACCTTCACATTCAGCAAAATCAGTCTGCTCGACATGAGCGAGCAGCGGTTTTCTCCCGATCCCGCCGTCATCGCCCAGCTAGAGCAGGCCAACTGCGGTTGGGTGGGCGACCAAACGACGGTGTTCCGCATTCGGGTAGCCGCCGCCGTCGCCGATTATTTTCGTCGGCGCCCGCTCATCGTGAATCAGACGATTGTGGAAGAACGGGCCGACGGCGATCTCATTCTGGAAGCGCGGGTGAGCTATCCGCCCCAAACCCTGGCGGTGGTTCGCTATTGGATTCCTCATCTGGTCATCCTCGACCCCGCCCATCTGCAAACTCAATTAGAAGATGAATTGCAGGCTTATCTGAAGCAACGATCTCGCGACCCATGAAGTTTAGGTCGCAAATGACAAAACCTGTCGCCTCCTCGGTTTAGGCTCGCCTCACAATCTTGTCGATCCATTCAGTTACCTCCCGCTGTGGGGCAGACTTCGGTGCAAGACCTAAACGACAAACAACGAGGTGTGCTGCTCATGTTGAATCCCATGGATTTTCTCAAACCATTTTTCGGAAAAGCCAAGGAAAAGGGCCTCTCAATTCCCGATGCCGAACAGGAACGGCTGTCGGCAGAAATCGCTAACCAGCTCAATTACGTCCCGCGAATCGGCTTTTTCGGCAAAACCGGCGTGGGCAAGTCGAGTCTCTGCAACGCCCTATTCGGCTGCGACATCTGTGCGGTGAGTGACGTGGAGTCCTGCACCCGCAAACCTCAAGAAGTCCTACTTCCCCACGGCAAAACCCAAGGCGTGACCCTGATCGATATTCCCGGAGTGGGCGAAACCCACGACCGCGACGAGGAGTACGCGCGGCTCTACCAAACGCTGCTTCCGGAATTGGATTGTATTTTCTGGCTTCTGAAAGCCGATGACCGTGCGTATACCACCGACGAGTTGTTCTACAAAAATGTGGTGAAACCGCACCTCGACCAGGGTAAGCCGTTGATTTTCGTCATCAATCAGGCCGATCGCATCCACCCGTTTCACGAGTGGCAGGAAGCCGAGCGTCAGCCTGGCCCCACCCAACAACAGCATCTGAAGGCAAAAATTCAGGTGGTCGCGCAGAGCTTTGGCTATCCCGAAGACCGCATCATCGCCGTGTCGGCCAACGAGAAATATCAGCTCACGGCACTGGTGGATCTGATGATCGATGTGCTGCCGTCGGAAAAACGGTTGCCGACGCTGAATACGGTCGCCCCCGAAAATCAGTCCGATGCCACCCGGGAAAAGGCGCAGAAAAGCTGGCTGATCTACATGGGCGAAACCGTGGAAAAGAC
>DAIUCA010000176.1:0-4819 GCA_036846405.1 Candidatus Competibacteraceae bacterium | reverse complement strand
CGCGTGGTACAGAGCGTACTCCAAGTACTTTTGGCCATTCATCTTGTCATTGGCCAGTTTGTGAGCAGTAGCAACTTTGAGAGCAATAAATGCCTTTTCCTTTTCGGCAGCGAAATAGCTCATGCCGTCGTAAACTTGCTGGTAATAACCTGCAGCCTTCTGATAGCGACGGTTCTTTAAAGACATATCGCCTAACGCATTATAAGCCGTCAGTTTCGAGTTGTTTGTCTGATAATGCGTTTTGCTGAACGACCCAATTCGATTTACGAGTTTATCGGCACCATCCATATGGCCAGTCTCCCCCAGAGCAAAAACCCCCAGAACCACGGGTTCGATAGCTTTTGGGTTCGGCTTTCATGGCGATTTCGGCCAGATTATAAGCCGTCGCATAATTTTTTTCCTGTTTATGGAGTTGTTGGTTCACCTCATCGGAAACAAGGCGTGCTTGATGATGATGTTCCCTTTGCGCGTAGTTATCTGCATGAACTTCCGCGTCAAACTGCAGACGGTCTTGGTGATGTTGCTCTCGCTGCGAAAGATTTTCCTCATGATGCCTCCGGTCGACGACAAGCCTTTCTCGGTGATGATTGTCCCTTTGCTCGTAATTTTCCTGATGCGCCTGTCGCATTTGGCTTTTAATGGATTGAATGACTTGCAATAACCAATCTGGACTTCCAAGCATAAAAGAAAGCATTGCCACGACTTTTTTCCCCACTCTGCTGAACTTGGTAGCCTTTTACCATGCCTTGCTCTGGCGATAAAAAGCACTGAAAATTCAGCTAGTTACGAATAATCACAGCGTTCTTAATTGTTTTGGGGTCGATTGCATCAGACATTCTGAAAATCATCATTCGGGACAACGAGGCACTGCAGCGCGATCTGAATGACCAGGCCGCGGCCAAGGCGAAGTACAGCCGCCTATCGCAGGATTTGAACCTCGAGATTCAGAAGCCTCGGTAGCGTTGATCTGGGCTTTCGATAAACCCTCTTTCATACTGCGCGGGCGCGTTCTCGGTTTCCTTCCGAGGACTGCGCAGCCGCCAACCACTTCTGAATAACAGGAACACCCCATGAAAAAGTACGCTGCTGAACTCATCGGCACCTTCTGGCTCGTTCCCGGAGGCTGCGGCAGCGCCGTGCTCGCCGCCGCGTTTCCCCAGGTGGGCATCGGTCTTTTGGGTGTGTCCGCCGCCTTTGGCCTCACGGTGCTTACCATGGCCTACGCCATTGGCCACATCTCGGGTTGTCATCTGAATCCTGCGGTGTCTGTGGGTCTGTGGGCGGGCGGCCGCTTTCCGGCGAAAGAACTCCTGCCTTACATCGCGGCACAGGTGATCGGCGGCATCTTGGCGGGGGGCGTTCTCTATCTGATCGCGACCGGTAAGGCGGGCTTCGATGTGAGCGCCGGATTTGCTGCCAACGGCTACGGCGCCCATTCCCCCGGGGGATACTCCATGCAGGCCGCCCTCATCGCAGAAATCGTCATGACGATGATGTTTGTGGTCGTCATTTTGGGCGCAACTGACCCACGAGCCCCCGCAGGGTTTGCGCCGATTGCGATCGGTCTGTGCTTGACCTTGATTCACCTCATCAGCATTCCGGTCACGAATACGTCTGTAAATCCCGCCAGAAGCACGGGGGTCGCGCTGTATGTGGGCGATTGGGCCATGGCCCAACTGTGGCTGTTCTGGATCGCACCGATCATGGGTGGCGTGCTGGGCGCGGCCATTTATCGGTTTATCGGCTCTTCTGAAGACTGATTCCCCATGTTTACACGCCCTCGAATTCTGACTGCTGCCTTCATCGGTGTCGTCCTCCCCGCAGCCGCATGTGCGACAAAACCGGCTTTCGACTGCGCCAAGGCCTCAGGCGAGGTGGAAATGCTGATCTGCAAAGACGCCGCCCTCGCGGCCCTCGATCGTCAACTCGACGCGGTTTACACCCAAGCCTTGGCGAAGGCGAAAGGCGCCCTGGTGCAGACGCTTCGCACCGAACAGCGCAGCTGGGTTGCGGGACGCAACGACTGCTGGAAGGCCCAAACGACCACTTGGATCACGGCGACCTGGACCGTGGACACGGTGCCCAGTTGCGTTGAGGCCCAGTACCACCTGCGTATTTCAGAACTCCAGGCGGTCTGGCAATTGATGCCGCCCGAAACCAGAACCTATGTCTGCGCCAACCAGCCCGCCCACGAGATCGTGGCGAACTTTTTCGACACGCAACCGCCCACAATTCGCCTGGAACATGGCGACCACACGGCGACGATGTGGCTTGTGGGGTCTCCCCGCGAGGGGCGGTACGAAGGCCAAAATGTGGATCTCGTTCATCAGAGCGATGCCCTGACCGTGAACTGGCTGATGACCGGCGAAACCCTTCAGTGTGAGGCGCGATAACGCCATGACCGCTTTCTCTTCATCGCGCCTCTGGATGGCATATCTCGTGGGCGCGTTCTGGTTTGCACTGCTGCTCTGGGGGCTATTGGGCCTACTGGTCGTGCGCCATCTGCCCGTCGGAATGATCTCTGCCGTGGTGGGCGCCGGTGTTGTTCTGGGCGCCGGGGTTTTCGTTCTGCGCTGGCTGTTTGCGCGGCGCGCTGCGGGCTATTCGGCCTTCGGATCGTTCCTCGTCTGCGGGCTGGCCGGCATTCTCTTGGCTGTCGGGGGAGCATCTTTTCCGATTTACGCCCTCGCGTTCTGGGTTCAGAGCGGGCCAACCGCCGTGCCACTGGTCACCCTTTCCAACGGGGCAAAAACCGTGGTGTTTCAGGGAATGCAGCATGTGGCGTCTGAATCGTTCTACAAATCGGTCGTGTTCGATCTGGAAAATGCCCTGGCAGACGGATACACCTTGTTCTACGAGGGCATTCAGCCGGTGCCCGAACGCCCCGATCTGACGGCGTGGTTTAACAAAATGCTGCGGGGCACCGACACCGACCTGAGTGAGGGCTACACCCAAATGGCCAAGCAGTGCGATCTGACCTTTCAGCTCGATTACTTCCGCCCCCTGCTGTCGGATCAAGCAACGCATCCCGAGCGCCATGTGACCGCAGATGTGACCTACCTCGAGATGAAAACCGAGTATGACCGCCTTCTGAAAGAAGACGCCGCCTTTGCAGCCGCTGTGGCGGCGAGGGCCGATCCGCCCGCTGATCTTCCCGCGAAAACCTCTGAAAAAGGGATATTCGAGCGTCTCTGGTTGACTCAAACCGAGGAGTCTTCGGAAAAAAAAGATCGGTTGAGCGAACTGCTTGAGGCGGTGCGCGGTTCCACACCAGAACAGCAGAAGTTAATCGGCATTCTCTGTCGCGGCGTGCTGGGAATGGTGATTTCGGGGCAGTTGGGCGATCCAGACAATCCCACAAACCGCCTCATTTTGGATTTTCGCAACCAAGAGTTGGCGCGGTTTGTCGCCGAATCGCCCGCCGAAAAAATCTACATCACCTACGGAGCAGCCCATTTCCCCGGGTTTTTTGCAGAATTGCAGCAGCGTGACCCAGCATTTCAGATAGTGTCTATTAAGGGAATTCGACCGATGACGTTACCCGACGAGGCTCAGCTCCCTCTGTCGATACTTTCTGGATTAACACACTGAGGAAAATGCAGTTGAGAGCGTTTTTATGAAATCGAGCGTTACAAGACGACGCTTGGGACAACTGGTGGGGATGGGCGGGCTGGTCGCTCTGGTGGGGTGTACGCCCCAGACCGAGGACGCCGCTCGGGTGACGCTGCTCCATGTGTCCTACGACCCCACCCGCGAGCTGTACCATGAGTTCAATCCCTTATTTGCGGCGTATTGGCGGGAACAGACCGGCCAGCAGGTGGACATCAGACAGGCCCATGGGGGATCCGGTCGCCAAGCGCGTTCGGTGCTCGATGGCCAGCGCGCGGACATCGTGAGCCTGGCCCTGGCCTATGACATCGACATGCTCCACACGCGGCGCAATCTCGTGCCCGCCGATTGGCAGTCGCGGTTTCCCAACCATTCGTCGCCCTATGTCTCGACGATTGTGTTTCTGGTGCGGCGCGGCAATCCCAAGCAGATTCGGGATTGGGATGATCTCGTGCGTTCCGATGTGCGCGTGATCACGCCCAATCCGAAGACCTCCGGCGGGGCACGCTGGAGTTATCTCGCCGCCTGGGGCTATGCGCTGCAACAGCCCAATGGCAGCGATGAAACCGCCAAAGCCTTTGTCCGCACCCTTTTTCAGAATGTGCCAGTGCTGGATACCGCCGCGCGGGCGGCGTTGACGACCTTTGCCCAGCGGAATCTGGGGGATGTGTTCATCGCCTGGGAAAACGAGGCTCATCTGGCGCTTGCCGAACTCGGCCGCGACCACTTTGAACTCGTCATGCCGTCCGTTTCGATTCTGGCCGAGCCGCCGGTCGCGGTGGTGGATCGGGTGGTGGATCAACGCAACACCCGGGCGGTGGCGACGGCGTATTTAGCGCATCTCTACACAGATGAGGCTCAAGCGATCATCGCCCGCCATCACTACCGTCCGGCGCGGCCCGAAATATTGGCCCAGCATCGCGATCAGTTTCCCGAGATTCCGCTGTTTACCGTGGAGGAACGGTTTGGCGGTTGGGCGCAGGCGCAGAAAATCCATTTCGACGAGGGCGGCACCTTCGATCAGATTTATCTGAATCGCTAATCCGCCGCTCGCTTCAGTCTTTAGCCCAATGCTCGATGCGAAATTGGGGTTCAGATTCGCCCCGCCATTCGTTTAGCTCGAAGTGGTACATGAGGCGTACTGGGGCGTCCGTCGGCAGGGGCGGCAACCGAAAGCTCAGGGCGGTCATGGGCGGATAACCCGGCGCAT
>DAIUCA010000175.1:0-4843 GCA_036846405.1 Candidatus Competibacteraceae bacterium | reverse complement strand
ACGCTCAATCGCACCCACAGCCTGATTCAGGGCTTTCCGACGACCAGCACGGGCGTGAAAGACACGGTCGGCACGGGCAACCTCGATGGCACAATTGCGGGCAACGATCCGCGCTTCACGACGCCCTCGACCTTCGACACGATGCCGAACACGGCGGGCAATTTCCGCCTAACCCAATGCAGCCCCGCGATCAATCGGGGCGATGACGCGGCCAACACCACAGCGAATGATCTGGCGGGTAATGCGCGTAAGGCAGAGACCATCGACCTGGGGGCGTACGAGGTACAAATCCCGGTTCCCGCGCCCTGCCTGACCTTAGCCGCCGACAAAACCAGCGTGAGCGACCGCGCATCGGACGCGGCAGACCGCACGATCAATCTCACCATTACCGCCTCGAGGCCGTCCTCGGTGTTTCGCAACGTGGTGTTGTTCGGGACGGGAACGGGGTCGAATCCGGCGGCTTACTGGTCGGATTACACCCTCGGTAAGGTACTCGTGACCATTCCCGCGAATGCGACCACCGTGACCACGACCTTCATTGCCCGCCCCGATACGAATGATGATCCCTCGGAAACGGCAAACCTCGAATTGCGCAATCCCCGCCCTGGCTTGCAGCTCGGCACGCCATTCATTGTTGACATTACCATCACCGATTAGGCCGCTGATCCCTTACCTGTCGGTAGAAACGCAAAAGCCCCCGCTCGGGGCTGTTTTATGCGCGAATGACTTGAATCACCCTGGGATTGCCCTGGGATTGCCCTGGGATGCCGACGCGCGGTGGCATAAAAACCGCTGATTCATCGGAAATCACCCGATTTTTGGAGGAAAGCTGCCCATGTCTGCTGCACTGCCCGTTGTAACCGCGCCCTCGGGACCGCCCGCCGAGCTGCCCCTGGCGGCGATCTTTGCCTGTGGCGTGACCGTGGGATTGGCTGAATCGCGCCCCCTGGCGGTGGCCCTGGGCCTGGACGGTCGCGCCCTCGACGCCCTGTTTTCGCGCTATTTGCCCCATGGGCCCCGACCGTTCGCCGTCACCGACACCGCCGGCGATGACGCGCCGGAAGAACCCGACGTGCGGCGGCTGCTGGTGGCCCACGGGGCGACGGGCAGCGTCGAGGAAACCTGGTTGGCGGCGATCATCGCGCGGCGGGCGCAGCAGCCAGATCACCTGTGGCACAGCCTCGGTTTGCCCCAGCGGGCGGCGTTGACTGCCCTGTTTGCGCGGCATTTTCCGGCTCTGGCCGCCCGCAACGACCGCCAGATGAAGTGGAAAAAGTTTTTGTATCGGGCGCTGTGTCAGGCCGAGGGAATTTTCGTCTGTCGCTCGCCGGTCTGCGACATTTGCCCCGATTTTCAGGCCTGCTTCGGGCCGGAATAGCCCGTCACCGCACAATTGCCATCCGCCGTCGCCACAATCGGCGACTGTTTCCCCCGTCGGATGGCCCATGAACCCGTCAACCGCCAGTTCCCCCCCGGCCGCCGCCACCGCGCTGTCGCCGTTTTTGCCCTCGTTTGACGACACCCGCGTGGTGTTCGTGTTGATCTTGACCGGCCAACTCCTGGCGCTGCTGCTGTCGTTGGCCCACAGCCAGACCCTGGAACAATTTTGGGGACAGTTGGCGACCGGTTCCGCCTTTATCCAATGGACCGTGTTGTCGAGTGCGCTCGTTTTGCACCGCCTCGCGCCCTGGCTCGAACGCCAGTCGCCCCTCGTCATCACCGGCGCGATTTACGCCATCACCCAAGCCTTCACCCTGGCCTATTCCTTCGCCGTGATGGCCCTGTTTGGGCGACTGTTTCTGGTGGATTCGGTGGCATTTCCCCTCACCAATGTCCTCATCAGCAGCCTGGTGACCCTGACCGTGCTGCGTTACCTATTCGTGCTCCATCGCTGGCGGGACACGGTGAATCAGCAGGCGCAGCTCCAATTGCAGCTGCTACAGGCGCGGATTCGGCCCCATTTTCTGTTTAACAGTCTCAACGCCATCGCCGGCCTCATTCCCGACCGCCCTCGGGACGCGGAAGCTCTGGTGCTCGACCTGGCGGAGCTGTTTCGCACGGCCCTGGCCCAGCAACCGCGCATCAGTTTGGCGGCGGAACTCGACTTGGCTCGGCGCTATTTGGCCATCGAACAACAGCGTTTAGGCCCGCGATTGCAGGTCGAATGGCAGCAAGCCGACCCCCTACCGGAGACGTTGTCCATGCCGCCGCTCCTGCTGCAACCCTTACTTGAAAACGCGATTTACCACGGCATCCAGCCGCGCATTGCCGGCGGCACCGTGACCATCGCCCTCACCACCACGGCCACCCATCTGGGGATTCGCATCCACAACCCGGTGCCGGATCTGAATACCACCGCGGGGTTTCGGCCCCACGGCCAGCGCCACGCCCAAAACAATGTGCGGGACCGCTTGCGGCTGGCCTTTGGCGATCAAGCGCGTTTTGCCCTTCGCGCCAGCGACCGCGACTACACCGTGGAACTCGCCATCCCCCTGGAGACCCCGTGAACGTGCTGTTGGTGGAAGACGAGGTGCCGGCCCAGCTGCGGCTGAAACAGCTGTTTGCGCTGTTGCCCGCCTATCGGGTGTGTGGCCTTGCGACTCATGGAGAACAGGCCCTCGAACTCAACGCGCTCCACCAGCCGGACATCGTGCTGTTGGACATTCATCTCCCCGGGCTAGACGGCCTCGCGACGGCGCACCGGCTGGCCCAGTTGCCCCACCCGCCGGCCCTCATTTTTACGACGGCCTACGAGGAACACGCTTTAGCGGCGTTTTCCGTGCGGGCGGCGGGGTATCTGTTAAAGCCCATTCGCCTGGAACGGCTGGTCGATGCCCTGGACGCGGCGCAACAGCGCAATCGCGCCCAACAATTAGCGGCTATTGGCGATTCTATGCAGCGCGAAGATCATCGCGAAGTTGATTTTTTTATTTCCCAATCTCTGCGCAAAATTACGCGGATTCCATTAGCCCAGGTGATTTATTTTAATGCCGACCAAAAATACACCGCATTACGCCATGGGGATGGCGCCGAATTAATTGATGAATCGCTTAAACAAATCGAATTGCATTATCCCCAGCAATTCCTACGCATTCACCGCAGTAGCCTGATTGCACCGGCCTTTGCTAAGGGCTTAATTCGCCGAGGTGACGGGGTGTTTTTGCAGTTTCACGGCATTCCCGACGCGCTCGAAATTAGCCGTCGGCATTTATCTCAAGTGAAAGCGCTATTACGGCTTGAATAGGGCGAATTAACCGAGTTTTTCCTTAACAGAATAAGCAGTGATCGCAGTTGTTTTTAAGGGCTGATGAATTAGGCTCTGCGGCGCTGTAAAACAGCAACTTGGCGTTAACAGCAAATAACCATCAAAAGAGGAAATCCCATGTTGAATCGTGCATTAGGCGCATTAGTTGGCGCGGCCTTGGCGTTACCCGTGATGGCAGCGGACTTTGGTTCGGCGGCGGAAGCCAAAGCGATGTTGGACAAGGTGGTGGCTGCGGTGAGCGCCGACGAAGCGGCCGCCCTGGCCCAGTTCACCGCCGGCGAAGGTGGCTTCAAAGATCGCGACCTGTATCCCTTCTGCGGCGGCGGGGACGGCAACTTTACCGCCCATGGAGCCAATGCCAGCCTGGTGGGCAAAAGCCTCAAGGGCCTGAAAGATAAGGAAGACAAGGCTCTGGGCGCCGAAATGTACGAGAAGGCCGCTGAAGGCCAAGTCGCCGAGGTGAGCTACATGTGGCCCCGTCCGGGCGAAACCGAGCCGGTACAAAAAGTCGCGTATGTGGCGAAGATCGGCGACCAAATCTGCGCCGTCGGTTACTACAAGTAACCATCGCCGGCTCCCTGCTCGAAGACATTTCCACGGCCCGCGCTCGCGGGCTCTTTTGTGTCATGAGCGACGGCTTAAATTGCGCCGCCCTCCTCCCACTCTAGGTTGCCGTCATGACATTCCTTTGGCCGCTTGCCGCCCTTTGGCTCACCGCGTTCCCCCTGGCAGCCCAGCCCCTGACCGCCGAACAGCAAACCTATGTGGTCGGCGTCGAAGATCTGCCGTATTACCCCCATTACCACCACGACAAAGGCGAGTTTTCGGGGATTGCCCGCGCGATTTTCGATGCCTTTGCAAAAGACGAAAATCATCAGTTTGTCTACCGCGCCTTACCGGTAAAGCGCCTGTTTCAGGAGCTGGTGGAAGGCAAAATCGACTTCAAATATCCCGACAATGCGTACTGGTCGGCGGATTTGAAGCGCAGCGCCACCATTTATTACAGCGAGCCGGTGGTGGAATACATCGACGGCGTCATGGTGCTCCCCGAGCGCCAACAGCTGCCCTTGGGAGAACTGCGGGTGCTGGGGCTGCCGGCCGGCTTTACCGCCTGGGATTACCTGGATTTTGTGAATGCGGGCCAAATTAAAATTTACGAGAACAGCAGTTTTAGCGGCTTGCTCCAGCAGGCCATGCGTCGGCGCGTCGATGGCGCTTACTTAAATATCTCCGTGGCGGCGTACCAGTTGGAAACCCAGCTCAAACAGCCCGGCGCCCTGGTGTTTAACCCGAATCTGCCCTACACCCGCAGCGCGTATCGCCTGTCATCGCCAAAAAACCCCGCGCTGATTCAACAGTTCAACGCCTGGATGGTGCGACGCGCCGACTTCTTGGAGCGGTTGAAGGATGAATATCGCGTGCGGTTGGCGCCGCTACCCACCGCGCAAACGGCGTTGCCGCGCCTTGCCGCCGAGTAAATCCCCCCGCGCTGCAACCCGCCCCGCCGCCTTTCGTGGTCGGCGTGGCATGGCCGGACGGCGAGGTCGATCGAACTGTTTCGGATTTCATGTCGGCGAC